>CAXBRB010000008.1:0-29972 GCA_963977795.1 uncultured Acidimicrobiaceae bacterium | reverse complement strand
GAGTTCGCCCGCCTCTCGTCCGAGGCCCTGGCCCGCTCCACCGAGCAGCTCCTCCAGCTGGCCGACGCCCGCATGGGCGAGACCCGGGCCGCCGCCGAGGGGGAGGCCGTCCGACGCCAGGAGGCCATCGAGCAGCTGCTGGCGCCGGTGGCCGAGCAGCTCGGGCGCTATGACGAAGGGATGCGCCGCCTCGAGGTGGAGCGCCAACGGGCCTACACCTCGCTGACCCAGCAGATGGAGGTGCTGGCCGCCTCCCACGACCAGCTCCAGCGGGAGACCCGCAACCTGGTGACCGCCCTGCGCTCGCCCCAGGCCCGGGGCCGGTGGGGCGAGCTCCAGCTCCGCCGGGTGGTGGAGATGGCGGGGATGCTCGAGCACTGCGACTTCTCGGAGCAGGTGACGGCCTCCGACGGCCAGGAGGGGAACGTGCGACCCGACATGGTGGTCCACCTGCCGGGCGCCAAGCACGTGGCCGTCGACGCCAAGGTGCCCCTGCAGGCCTTCCTGGAGGCCGGCGAGGCCGAGGACGAGTCCGTCCGCCAGGCCCGCATGGCCGACCACGCCCGCCATGTGCGGGCCCATGTGGACGCCCTGGCCCGGCGCGAGTACTGGAAGCGCATCGAGCCCTCACCGGAGTTCGTGGTGGCCTTCATCCCCGGGGACCCGCTGCTGACCGCCGCCCTCGAGCACGACCCCGGCCTGATGGAGCACGCCGTGGCCAACCACGTCCTGCTGGCCACCCCGACGTCGCTGATCGCCCTGCTCCGGGCCGTGGCCTACGGATGGCAGCAGGAGTCCATCACCGAGCACGCCCGGACCGTCCAGGCCCTCGGCGCCGAGCTCTACGAGCGCATCGCCACCCTGGGCGACCACCTGGGCGGCGTCGGGCGCAGCCTGTCGGGTGCCGTGGCCGCCTACAACCGGGCCGTCGGCTCGCTGGAGGGCCGGGTCCTGGTCTCGGCCCGGCGGTTCACCCAGCTCGGTGTGGTCGGACCGGCCTCGGGCGACCTCCCGGGCCCGCCGGTGGTCGACGGTGCCCCCCGGCCCCTCCAGGCGCCCGAGCTGGCCGGAGCCGGAGCCGGAGCCGGAGCCGGAACTGCCGATGGCGGTGGCCCACCTGGGCCGACCGTCGACGCGGGGTCCGGGGTGTCGGTGGCCGTGGAGGGCGGGGGAGCCGGCTGATCAGGTCGTCGGCTGGGCCGTCGGCCCCATCGGGCGGCCGCTATCGTCGCCCCGATGCCCCGAGCCAGCCGCAGACGCCGACGGCCGCCGGGCCGGGGGTTCGGCCAGCTCTTCCTGATCGGCTGCGCAGCCACCGTCACCATCGTGCTCGTCGCCGGCTCCCTGCTTGCCGTCCACACCCAGTCGGCGGGCTACCGGGCCGCCACCACCTCGGGCTACGCAGCCATGGCCCGCACCGTGTCCCTCGAGTCGACACGCACCGGGGCCGGCCTGTCCTCCCTGCTGGCGTCGGCGCCCGACCTGCCCGACCGGGCCTTCCCGTACTCGGCCCGGGCCGTCCTCGAACAGGGCCTCGACGCCGCCGTCACGGCCTCGGCACGCGAGGCGGCGACGGCGGCCTCCCTGGCCCCGCCACCGGCCCAGGCCGGGCTCTCGGGCCGGTTCGCCTCGGTCCTGGCCGCACGGGCTGCCGCCGCCTCGGCCATCCGGTCCACCATCGACCAGCTGCTGGGCCTGGCCCCCCAGCCGGTGGCCGGGGAGGTCGCCCCCACCACCTCCACCACCCAGCCGTCGACCCTCATCTCGGCCGGCCAGGCCGCCGGCCAGCTGAGCCGGGCCGGTGCCGCCCTGGAGGCGTCCGACACCGCCTACCGGTCCATGCTGGCGACGGCCCGGGCCGACCATCTGCCTTTCCGCCTCCCCCCGTCGGCCTGGGTGGTCGGTCCGCCGGCCACCGCTCCGTTGGGCCCGTCCGCCCTGGCCGCCACGGCCGGTGCGCTGGCCTCGGCCCCCACCCTGGTGGCCTTCCACCACCTGGTCATCACCTCGTCGGGCCTGGTGCCCCCGGCCGTGCCCGCCGGCGCGCCGGGCTCCTCGGACACCTCGTGCATCGCCCCGGCATCGGTGGCGCCGACGGGCACGGCCACGGTGCTCCCGCCGACCACGTCCCTGGCCGTGGTGCTGACGGTGACCAACTGCGGCACGGTGCCCGAGACGGGAGTCCCGGTGGCCGTCGACGTGGTCCCGGACGACCCGGCCGGCTCGCCGGCCGCTCCGGCCGGAGCTCGAGGCGGCCACCTGCGGGCCACGGTGTCGGTGCTGCCGGGGGCGTCGACGGCGCCGTCGTTCGGCGCCCTGCCGGTCGCCTCCGGCCACCGCTATCGGGTCACCGCGGCGGTGGCCGTGCCGCCGGGACAGGGCGACGCCACGGGTTCGACCCAGGCGTACCAGGTGCAGGTCGCCCCCTGACGCCGGGCGCCCGCGGCCGTGGAGAGCGCCCTTCGGCGAGGCTCTAGGATCGGTGGCGAACACGGGAGCCAACCAGCGAAGGGTGTGAAGCGCGTGGCCGACAGCATCACGATCACCGACAACCGCACGGGCGAGTCGATCGAGATCCCGCTGGAGAACGGCGGCGTGTCCGCCGCGGCCTTCTCCAAGCTGCTGCCGGGGACGTGGTTCTACGACCCGGGGTTCACGGCCACGGCGGCCTGTGAGAGCGCCATCACCTACCTCGACGGCGAGGCGGGCATCCTCCGCTACCGGGGCTACCCCATCGAGCAGCTGGCCGAGGAGTCGACGTTCCTGGAGGTGGCTTACCTCCTGCTGAACGGTGAGCTCCCGACGGCCAGCCAGTACGAGGCGTGGGAGCGGGAGATCACCCTCCACACCTTCATCCACGAGAACGTGCGCAAGCGCTTCCTCGAGGGCTTCCACTACGACGCCCATCCCATGGGCATGCTGGTCTCGGCGGTGGCCGCACTCTCGACCTTCTACCTCGACGCCAAGGACATCTTCGACGACGAGGCCCGCCAGAAGCAGATCATCCGGCTCATCGCCAAGATGCCGACCCTGGCCGCCGCCGCCCACCGGTTCAGCGTGGGCATGCCGTTCGTCTACCCGGACAACTCGCTCAAGTTCACCGAGAACTTCCTGTCGATGATGTGGAAGATCGCCGAGCCCCGCTTCGACGCCAACCCGGTCCTGGCCCGGGCCCTCGACGTCCTCTTCATCCTCCACGCCGACCACGAGCAGAACTGCTCGACCACGGCCATGCGGGTCGTCGGCTCCTCGCACGCCGACCCCTACTCGGCCACGGCGGCGGCTGCGGCGGCGCTCTACGGGCCTCGCCACGGCGGCGCCAACGAGGCGGTCATCCGCATGCTGACCGACATCGGCTCGATCGAGAACGTGGAGCCCTTCATCGAATCGGTCAAGTCGGGCCAGGGGGGCCGGCTCCAGGGGTTCGGCCACCGGGTCTACAAGAGCTACGACCCCCGGGCCAAGATCATCAAGCGGACCGCCGACGAGGTCTTCGCCGTCACCGGCAAGAACCCGCTGCTGGACATCGCCCTCAAGCTCGAGGAGATCGCGCTGTCCGACGACTACTTCGTCTCCCGCAAGCTCTACCCGAACGTCGACTTCTACTCGGGCCTCATCTACCAGGCCATGGGCTTCCCGCTGGAGATGTTCCCGGTGCTCTTCGCCATCCCCCGCACGGCGGGCTGGCTGGCCCACTGGCAGGAGATGCTCGACCAGGACTCCAAGATCGCCCGGCCCCGCCAGCTCTACATCGGCGCCGAGGCCCGGGACTACGTCCCGATGGTCCGCCGGCCCGACTGACCCTCCGGCCGCCTCAGGCGCCGGACATGTGACCTGCCGGCTCGGTCGCCAGGCGCGGGACCTGCCGGCTCAGGCGTCGGGCGTGGGTCGGACCACCCGCATCAGCCCCTCCTGGACCATGGAGACGCCGAGCTCGCCCGACCGGGAGAACATGAAGCCCCGGGCCAGGCCGCGGCCCCCGGCGCTGGTCGGGCTGTCCATGTCGTAGAGGATCCAGTCGTCGGCCCGCAGCGGCCGGTGGAACCACATGCAGTGGTCCAGGCTGGCCCCCATGAACTCGGGGTCGTCCCACCCCACCGGGTGGGGGGCGAGCATGGTGTCGAAGAGCGACATGTCCGAGGCGTAGGTGACGATGCAGGCGTGCAGCAGGGGATCGTCGGGAAGGGTCCCGGCAGCCCGGATCCAGAGCCGCTGGGTCGGATCGGTGGGCGCCCGGTGGAGGAAGGGGAGCGTCCCGATGTGGCGCTGCTCGATGGGGTGGGGCCGGTCGATCCAGTCGCCGACCTTGTCCCGGTAGGGCTCCAGCTGCTCGACCAGGGTGGGCAGCGTCTCGGGCTCGGGCACCTCGGGCATGGGGAGCTGGTGGGTGAGCCCGTCCTCGTCGGTGTGGAACGAGGCCGACAGGTGGAAGATGGCCCGGCCGTGCTGGATAGCCACCACCCGGCGGGTGGTGAACGAGCGGCCGTCACGGATGCGGTCCACCTCGTACAGCACGGGCGTGTCCGGGTCGCCGGGCCGGAGGAAGTAGGCGTGCAGGGAGTGGGGCCGGCCGTGCTCCACGGTGCGGCCGGCGGCCATCAGCGACTGGGCGGCCACCTGGCCCCCGAAGATGCGCTGACGCTCCTCGTCGGGGTTGGACCCCCGGAAGATGTTCACCTCGATGGGCTCGATGTCGAGCAGCTCGACCAGTCCCTGCAGTGCGTCGCTCACGGCGCCCATCCTGACAGGTCGGCCCCGTGGCCCGTGACGGCGGGCACCCGGCGGCAGGCCGGGCCCGCCGCTACGGTGGCGCCGTGACCGACATCTCCTTTCCCGACGGCTTCCTGTGGGGCACGGCCACGGCCGCCCACCAGATCGAGGGCGGCAACGTCAACAACGACTGGTGGGCCATGGAGCACGACCCCACCTCGGGGTGTGCCGACGTGTCCGGCGACGCCTGCGACTCCTTCAACCGCTACCCCGAGGACATCGCCCTGGTGGCCGGCCACGGCCTCGGGGCCTACCGGTTCTCGCTCGAGTGGAGCCGCATCGAGCCCGAGGAGGGGGAGTTCTCCCGGGTGGCCCTCGACCACTACCGGCGGATGTGCGCGGCCTGCCACGAGGCTGGCGTCCTCCCCGTGGTGACCTTCCACCACTTCACCCACCCACGGTGGCTGGCCGCAGCCGGCACCTGGGAGGCGCCGCACGCCCCGGACCGCTTCGCCCGATACTGCGAGCGGGTGACCGCCCACCTCGGCGACCTGATCGGGATGGCCTGCACCCTGAACGAGCCCAACGTGGTGGCCACCATGGGGTGGCGCATGGGGCTCTTCCCGCCCCGGGTGCGCGACCGGTCCCGCCGGGACGTGGTCAACGCCGCCATGGTGGCCGCCCACCGCAAGGGGGTGGAGGCCATCCGGTCCGGTCCGGGGGACGCTCCGGTCGGCCTCACCGTCTCCATGACCGACTACCAGCTCCAGCCCGGCGGCGAGGCGTGGCTGGAGCGGCTGCGCCAGCCCAACGAGGACGTCTTCCTCGAGGCCACCGGCGGCGACGACTTCATCGGCGTCCAGACCTACACCCGGATGCGGGTCGGCCCCGAGGGCGCCCTGCCCGCCGAGGAGGGGGTGGGGACCACCCAGATGGGGTACGAGGTCTGGCCGGAGGCCCTCGGGGCCACCATCCGCCGGGCCGTCGAGGTCACCGGCGGCCTGCCCGTCTACGTCACCGAGAACGGGATCGGCACCGACGACGACCCGCTGCGCATCGAGTACGTGGCCCGGGCCCTGGCCGGGGTGCGGGCCTGCATCGACGACGGGATCGACGTACGGGGCTACTTCTACTGGAGCCTCCTCGACAACTTCGAGTGGGTGCTGGGCTACATGCCCACCTTCGGGCTGGTGGCCTGCGACCGGGAGACCTTCGTGCGCACCCCCAAGCCCAGCGCCGCCTGGTTTGCCGAGGTGGCCCGGGCCAACGGCCTGACCATCTGACCCCGGCGGCACCGGTCCCGCCGGGGCCGATCCGGAGGAGCCAGGGGGGCGGGGCTAGGGTGGGGGCGATGTCCGACCTCCTGACCCGCCTCGTGCACCTGTGGGAGAAGCGCGACACCCCCGAGGCCCGCAAGCTCTTCAAGTACACGATGGTCTCGGTCATCACGACCGTGTTCTCCAACGTGGTCCTGATCGTGGTCTACGGCCTGCTCCACCTCTGGGGCGAGGTCACCTCGACGGTCTTCGCCAACGCCCTGGCCACCATCCCCTCGTACCACCTCAACCGGAAGTGGGCCTGGGGGAAGCAGGGCCGCTCCCACATGGCCAAGGAGATCATCCCCTTCTGGTTCATGGCCGCCACCGGCATCGCCTTCGCCATGGTGGGTGCCGCCGTGGTCCGCCACGTGAGCATCGCCAACAACCTCGGCCACACCGTGACCAGCATCCTGGTGGTGCTGGCCAACATCTGCTCGTTCGCCATCTTCTGGGTGCTCAAGCTGCTGCTCTTCAACCGGCTGTTCCGGGTCCACCCCCTCGAGGAGCTCGACGACCTCGTCGAGGCCGCCTGACCGGGGCCGCTGTGCTCCTGGCCGCCACCGCCCCGGGCAGCGCCACCGTGCTGGTGGCCGCGGTCTTCCTGGCCAGCGCTGTGGAGATGGTCGAGGCCCTGACCATCGTGCTCGCCGTCGGCGTGACCCGGGGGTGGCGCTCGGCCTTCGAGGGCGTGGCCGCCGCCCTGGCCGCCCTGGCCGCCCTGGTGGTGGTGATCGGGCCGCCGCTGGTCCGCTGGGTGCCTCTGTCGACGCTGCGCCTGGTGGTCGGCTTCCTGCTCCTGGTCTTCGGCCTGCAGTGGCTGCGCAAGGCCGTCCTGCGGGCGGCGGGCCTCAAGGCCAAGCACGACGAGGACGCCATCTTCGCCGCCCAGGTCGCCGAGCTCTCCGAGGCGCCGGTCCCGGGAGGCCGGGATGCCACCGCATTCACCGTGGCCTTCAAAGGCGTCTTCCTCGAGGGCCTCGAGGTGGTGGTGGTCGTCCTGACCCTCGGCACGTCGTCCCACCGGCTCGGCCTGGCCGCGCTGGCCGCCGCCGCTGCGGTGGCCCTGGTGGTGGTGGTGGGCCTGGTGGTCCACCGCCAGCTCTCCGGGGTGCCCGAGAACGCCATGAAGATGACCGTCGGCCTGATGCTGGTCTCGTTCGGGACCTTCTGGGCCGGGGAGGGCGTCCACGTGCGCTGGCCCGGGTCGGACCTGGCCATCCCCGTCCTGGTCGCCGTCTACGGCCTGGTCGCCTGGGCCCTGGTGACGGTGCTGCGCCGCGGCGCCGCCGGTGGGTCCGCTGGCCCCCGCACGGTCCGGAGCGCTGCCGGTGGGTGAGGGCACCCCGTCTCCCGACGCCGCCGGCCGGCCGGGCTGGCTGGCCGCCTTCGGCCGGTTCTGGTGGGAGTTCCTGGTGGGCGACACCCCCGAGCTCTTCGTGGGCGCGCTCGCTGTGGTGGGGGTGACGGCGCTGCTGTGCACCGTCCCGGCCGCCCGCACGGTGGCCGCCGTGGTGCTCCCGGTCCTGGTGGCAGGCCTGCTGGCTCTGTCGGTGGCCCGGGCGGCGCGCTCCCGGCCGGGCTGAGCCGGCCGGTTCCCTTCAGTCCCGGAAGTTGTTGAACTGCAGGGGGATGCCGAAGTCCTCGGCCTTCAGGGCGGCGATGGCGGCCTGGAGGTCGTCCCGCTTCTTGCCGGTGACCCGCAGCTGGTCGCCCTGGGTCTGAGAGGACACGCCCTTCAGGTTGAGCTCCTTGATGAAGCGGTTGATCTTCTTGGCGTGGTCCGAGGAGATCCCGGCCTGGATGGCGATCCGCTGACGGGCCGTGCCCTTGGACGCCTCCTCGATCTTCCCGGGGTCGAAGGACTTGAGGGAGACCTCCCGCTTGACCATCTTCTCCTGGAGCACCTGGTAGAGGGCCCGGAGGCGGTCCTCGGTGGAGGAGGCCAGGACCAGCTCCTTGTCGGTCAGCTCGATGGTCGAGTCGGTGCCCTTGAAGTCGAAGCGGGTGCTGGCCTCCCGGTTGGCCTGGTCCACGGCGTTGCGGACCTCCTGCATGTCAACTTCGGAGACGACGTCGAAGGTGGGCATGGCGAAACCCTACCCCCGCCCCGCGCGGTAACCTCTGCCGCCTGCGGGTCGGTGCCCGAGCGGCCAAAGGGAGCAGACTGTAAATCTGCCGGTTCTGCCTACAGTGGTTCGAATCCACTCCGGCCCACGCAGACGACGAGCCCCGGACGGAGCGGCGCACGCCCTCCGCTGGGGCTCGGGCGCGTCCGGCCCTGGTTGCCACTGAGGCTCTGTCGTCCCCCGGTGACGGGGTGCGGGGCCGGCCACCGGGGGGCCGGACGCCGCCGCCGGGCCTTGGTACACTCCTGCAAGCACGTGCCGGCGCCGTCGGGGCCGGCCGGGCCGCCCCTGTCGGGGGTGGCGACCTGACGTGCCGAGGCGATGCAGCGCAGCCCGCAGGAGATCCCGGCGGGCCGGGGACCACCACCCCAGGAGAGACCCGACCCCATGGCACCGGAGCACACAGCGGCGGGGGCGCCCGGGAGCGGCACGGCCACGGTCGACCGCGACGCCGACCGCACCGCCGGCACCCGGCTGCTGGCCACGGCCGCCCGCAGCGCCGCCGTGCGGGCCGTGCGTCTCCGGGACCGCCTGGCTGGGCCGACCGACCCGGCCGACGTCGACACCGGCATCGAGCCGGTGGCCGCCGACGAGGTCCGGGGGCTGGTCCTGCGCCCGGCCCTGCTGGGGTTCGTGGCCGTCCTGGCCGTGGCCGTGGGCGGCTCCCTGCCCAGCTCGCCCTTCAAGCTGGACATGCCCGGCGTGTGGTTCTTCGGCGAGCCGTCCACCCCGACGCCGAGCCGGTGGGGCCTCTACTTCTCGCTGACCGCCGTCTACGGCGGCCTGCTCCTCTTCATGCGGGTCTGGTGGGGCATGTCCCGCCTGTACCGCCGGCGCCACGGCATCCCGACCCGGGTCATGGCCGGCGTGTTCGCCCTGTGGTCGCTCCCCATCCTGGTGATCGCCCCGCTCTTCAGCCGGGACGCCTACTCGTACGCCGCCCAGGGCGAGATGGTCAGCCGCCACATGAACCCGTACCTGTACGGGCCCTTCGAGCTGGGCAACAACACCTACACCGCGCCGGTCGACCCGCTGTGGGGGAACTCGCCGGCGCCGTATGGGCCGTTCTTCCTCCAGCTCGACGGGTTCATCGCCCGGATCACGTTCCACAACGAGCTGGCCACCATCGTCCTGCTCCGGCTCCTGGCCCTGGTCGGCGTCGCCCTGATCGCCTGGTGCGTGCCCCGCCTGGCCCGCCTCTACCACCGGGACAGCGCCGAGCTGTTCACGCTGATGGTCCTCAACCCGGTCACCATCTTCCACCTCATCGGGGGCGGTCACAACGACGCCCTCATGCTCGGCCTCCTGGTGGCCGGCGTCACCGCGGCCAAGGAGCGCCACCCCATCGTGGGCGTGCTGCTGTGCAGCCTGGCCACCGCGGTCAAGGCCCCGGCTGCCTTCGGCGTCCTCTACATCGGGTGGACCTGGCTGGGCCCGGGGGTCCCGGTGCGCGACCGCATCCGGCCCGTGGTCACCTCGGGGCTGATCGGCGTCGGGGTGCTCGGTGCCTTCTCGTTCGTGAGCGGCCTGGGCTGGGGATGGGTCTCGGTGCTCGGCACCCCCGGGGTGGTGCGGTCGTGGACGGCCCCGACCACGACGGCGGCCTTCGTGGCCACCGGGATCGCCCACGTGGCCCACCTGGGGATCGGCCTCGGCGGCATCCTCTCGGTCACCCGCTTCCTGGGCATGGTGGCCGCCCTGGTGGCCGGGGTGTGGCTCCTCCTCAACAGCGACCGGATCGGCACCCTGAAGGCGCTGGGCCTGACGCTGCTCCTCTTCGTCCTCCTCGGCCCGGTGGTCCAGCCCTGGTACCTCTCGTGGGGCCTGATCCTGCTGGCCCCGGTGGCCTTCGGACCGCTGCGGTCGCTGGTGATCGGCCTCTCCATGGTCACGGCCTTCATCGAGCTGCCCGGCGGCGCCCAGCTGGTGAGCAGCCTCCTCCACGGCGACCCGCTGCAGATCGTGCTGACCCTGCTGTGGATCCTCTTCGTCCTGACCGTGCCCCTCTCGGCCGGGACCCGGCCGGCCCTGCCCCCGTCGGGAGCCGCCCGGTCCGTCGTCGCAGCCTGAGCGGTCTGCTCCTCCAGAGGAGAGCAGCGCCGGGTCGTGGAGTTCCGGTGCTCAGCGCAAGCGCTGCATGACGGTGCTCAGAGCATGCGCTGCATGATCCCGCTCAGAGCATGCGCTGCATGACGATGACGTCGAGCCACCGGTTGAACTTCCGGCCGACCTCGCGCTCGATGCCCACGGTCTCGAACCCGCAGGCGGCGTGGAGGGCGATCGAGGCGTCGTTGCCGCCACCGATCCGGGCGATCACGGCGTGGAAGCCGTGGAGGGTGCCGAGCCGGACCAGCTCGTCCAAGAGCAGGCGGCCGACGCCCCTGCCCCGCCGGTCGGCGGCCACGTAGACGGAGTTCTCCACGGTGGTGGCATACGACGGGCGGTCGCGGAAGGGGGAGAGCGAGCCGAAGCCCGCCACTGCCCCGTCGTCGTCCACGGCCACCACGGCGGGATGGGTCCCGGCGTGCTCGGCCATCCACGTCTGCTGCTCGGCCACGGTCCGGGGCACCTGGTCGAAGGTCGACGTCGAGGTGGTGACCTCGGCGTTGTAGATCGCCCGGATGGCCTCGGCGTCGGCGGGCTCGGCCAGGCGGACGTGCATCCGGGGATGGTAGCGAGCCCGCACCCTCGGGAGGCGATCCGGGCTGTTCAGGCGCCTCGGGGTGGGGCTATGCTCTCCTCTCTTGCTGCTCCGAGGAGCCGCAGGCCCCTGTAGCTCAGTGGCAGAGCACCTCCATGGTAAGGAGGGGGTCGTGGGTTCAATCCCCACCGGGGGCTCGCCCGTGGCGGCGTAGCTCAGTTGGTTAGAGCACACGGCTCATAATCGTGGGGTCGCCGGTTCGAGTCCGGCCGCCGCTACCAGTTCACCATCCGGGAGGGGCACCCGGGCGCCGAAGGGCACCAGCAGGACAGCATCACGCACCGCCGCCCGCCCGGGCCGGTGTCGGACATAGGGAGTCACCGTGGCAAAGAACGAGAAGCGCATCCAGGTCACCCTGGCCTGCGAGGAGTGCAAGCGGCGCAACTACATCACCACCAAGAACAAGATGAACGACCGCGAGCGGATCGAGATGAAGAAGTTCTGCAGCTGGGACCGCCGCCACACCCTCCACAAGGAGACCCGCTAGCCGGGTCCCGGCGGCCGGCCCTCCGGGAGCCGCCGCCGTCTGGGCCGCCCCCCGCCCGTGGTGGTAGCCTGGAGAGCCGTCCCTGCGTCCGCCACCGGTGCGCGCCGTGGCGGAAGACAGAGGGCAGTAGCTCAACTGGTAGAGCACCGGTCTCCAAAACCGGCGGTTGGGGGTTCAAGTCCCTCCTGCCCTGCTCTGCGCCGGAGCCGCACCCGCGGCCGAGGGCCGCAGTCCGAGGAAGAACAAGGTGAACCGAGAACAGAAGCGCATGATGCAGCGGCAGGGCCAGGACCCCGAAGGGGAGTCCGCGCCCAAGCGCCAGCCTGCCCAGACGCGCAGCCCGGTCAAGCGCGAGCCGTTCCGTCTCGGGCAGTTCCTCCGGGAGGTCCGCTCCGAGCTGCGCCAGGTGGCGTGGCCCAACCGTGCCGAGGTCGTCAACTACACCACGGTGACCCTGGTCACCCTGCTGACCCTGATGGCCCTGATCTTCGTCCTCAACTACGCCTTCGCCCACGGCGTGCTCTGGCTCTTCAAGCCCTGATCGGTGATGACTGTGACCAACGACGTGACCCCTGCCCCCGACGCCGACGAGGCCGTGTCCGACGAGGACGCGCCTGTGGCCGTCCCTGGGGACGCCGCCGCTGACGACGCCGCCGCCGAGGCGGCCGCCGACGAGGCGCTGACCCTCGACGACGAGGAGGACGACGACTTCGAGGAGCCCTTCGTCGTCAGCCCCTACGACCAGCCCGGGCGCTGGTACGTGGTCCACACCTACGCCGGCTACGAGAACAAGGTGAAGTCCAACCTCCACAGCCGGACCGCCTCGATGGGCATGGAGGACCGGATCTACGAGGTCGTCATCCCCATGGAGGACGTCACCGAGTTCAAGAACGGCAAGAAGGTCGTCGTCCAGAAGAAGGTCTTCCCCGGCTACCTCCTGTGCCGTTGCGAGCTCGACGACGACAGCTGGTCCGTCATCCGCAACACCCCTGGCGTGACCGGCTTCGTGGGCCCGGGCACCAAGCCCACCCCGCTGTCGCGCAAGGAGGTCGAGGGCATCCTCCAGGTCAAGGTGGAGGGCGTCGAGGCCCCGGCCAAGCGCACCCGGGCCCGCCTGGAGCACGAGGTGGGGGAGACCGTCCGGGTCAAGGAAGGCCCCTTCGCCGACTTCTCCGGCCAGGTGGCCGAGATCAACGAGGACCAGCTCAAGCTCAAGGTGCTGGTCAACATCTTCGGACGGGAGACGCCCGTCGAGCTCGAGTTCAGCCAGGTGGCCAAGCTCTAGGACCTGCCGGTCCGACACCGCCCCACCCGGCCACGCACACCCAAGGAGACCCCCATGGCCCCCAAGAAGCCGATCGCCATCGTCAAGATCCAGCTGCCCGCCGGCGGCGCCACCCCGGCCCCCCCGGTGGGCACCGCCCTGGGCCCCCACGGCGTCCAGACGATGGACTTCGTCAAGCAGTACAACGACGCCACCTCGGCCCAGGCCGGCTCGATCATCCCCGTGGAGATCTCGATCTACGAGGACCGGACCTTCTCGTTCGTCCTGAAGACCCCGCCGGCCGCCGCCCTGCTCCGCCAGGCCGCCGGTCTGGAGAAGGGCGCATCCACCGCCGGGCGGGCCCAGGTGGGCACGGTGACCGACGCCCAGATCACCGAGATCGCCCAGATCAAGATGCCCGACCTCAACACCACCGACCTCGAGATGGCCAAGCGCCAGGTGGCGGGCACGGCCCGCTCCATGGGCATCGCCGTCGCCGGCTGACCCACGACCACCGCACGAACGAAAGAGCATCCGATGTCCAGGGGAAAGAAGTACACCGCCAGCCTCGCCGGGATCGACCGGCAGCGCCTCTACTCGGCAGCCGAAGCCGTCGAGCTGGTCAAGGCCTCGGCCAAGGCCTCCTTCGACGAGACCGTGGAGCTGGCCGTCCGGCTCGGCGTCGACCCCCGCAAGGCCGACCAGATCGTCCGGGGGACCATCTCCCTGCCCGCCGGCACCGGGCGCACGGCCCGGGTGGCCGTCTTCGCCGCCGGTGAGAAGGCCGCCGAGGCCCGTGCCGCCGGCGCCGACGTGGTCGGGGCCGACGACCTGGTGGCCCGGGTCCAGGGCGAGGGCTTCCTCGAGTTCGACGTGGCCATCGCCACCCCCGACATGATGGGCCAGGTCGGCACCCTGGGCCGGGTCCTCGGCCCCCGTGGCCTGATGCCCAACCCCAAGACCGGCACCGTGACCGAGGACGTCGAGCGGGCCGTCATCGAGTTCAAGGGCGGCCGGGTGGAGTACCGGACCGACAAGGTCGGCAACGTCCACATCCGGGTGGGCAAGGCCTCCTTCGAGCCGGCCCAGCTCCTCGAGAACATCCACGCCGTGATGGACGAGCTGCACCGGGTCAAGCCGGCCTCGGCCAAGGGCCGCTACGTCCGGTCGGTGACCATCTCGTCGACCATGGGCCCCGGGGTCCACATCGACCCGTCGCTGACCCGCACGGCCGACGAGCCTCTGGCCGCCACGGCCTGACCTTGCATCACCGGGGCCCGACCCCGGGCTGGCCACGGCCAGCCCACCTGGGCTAGGGTCCCCCTTTCCAGATCTACAGAACTGCCGTAGACCTCCGGTGCGCCGCTGACCCGGCGCCGAAGGGACCCGACGGGTCCGCCTGATGAGGCGTTCCGCTCCGAGCGCGATGCTCGTGCGTGCCACTCGATGGTGTCTACGGCCCGAACCTGAGCAGACCGCTCGGTGGAGGACACGATGGACAACCCGAGGCCGGAGAAGGTCGCAGTCGTCGATGAGGTGAAGGCCCGCTTCGAGGCTGCCGACGGCGCCGTGCTGACCGAGTACCGGGGCCTGACCGTGGCCGAGCTGGCTGCGCTCCGCAAGGAGCTCACCGCGGCCGGCGGCGACTACAAGGTCTACAAGAACACCCTGGTGCGCCTGGCCATCGCCGGTGGCGCCCAGGAGGGCGTGTCCGACCTGCTCACCGGTCCGACGGCCATCGCCTTCGTACAGGGCGACGTCTCGGCGGTGGCCAAGGCCCTCCGTGAGTTCGCCAAGGCCAACCCGGCCCTCGTCGTCAAGGGCGGCGTGGTCGGCGACTCGGTCATGTCGGCGGCCGACATCAACGTCCTGGCCGACCTCCCGTCCCGAGAGACCATGCTGGCCCAGCTGGCCGGCGGGCTCGCCGCCCCGCTCCAGCAGCTGGCCGGCCTGGTCCAGGCCCTGCCCCGCAACCTGGCCTACGGCCTCTCGGCCCTGCTCGACCAGAAGCGGGCGGGCGCCCCGGCAGAGGAGGCCCCGGCTGCCGCCGAGGAGCCTGCCGCCGAGGCGGCTGCAGAGGAGGCCCCGGCCGCCGAGGCAGAGGCCACCGAGACGGCCGAGGCCCCTGCAGAGGAGGCCCCGGAGGCCGCCGCCGAGGAGGCACCCGAGGCCGAGGCTGCTGCTGACGAGGCGTCCGAGGACGCCGCCGGCGAGTAGCCGGACACCGCACCACCGATCACCCACGACCGACCAACAACCGACAGAAAGCAACAAGGAGCAACCACGATGGCTGGAAGCCTCACCAAGGATCAGATTCTGGACGGCATCGCCGAGCTGTCCGTCCTGGAGCTCAGCGAGCTCCTGAAGGAGTTCGAGGAGCGCTTCGGCGTGACCGCAGCGGCCCCGGTGGCCGTGGCTGCGGCGGCCCCGGCCGCAGCGGCCGGCGGCGAGGGCGGCGGCGGTGGTGACGAGCAGACCGAGTTCGACGTCATCCTGACCGACGCCGGCGACAAGAAGATCCAGGTCATCAAGGAGGTGCGCGCCCTGACCAGCCTCGGCCTGAAGGAGGCCAAGGACCTGGTCGACGGCGCTCCCCAGCCGGTGCTCGAGAAGGCCAAGAAGGACGACGCCGAGAAGGCCAAGGCCCAGCTCGAGGGCGCCGGCGCCACCGTCGAGCTCAAGTAGCCGCTGGTCCGGTCCCGGGCGCCCCGAGGCGCACGGGACCGGCGGACGGCGGGGCGGCCGGACACCGGCTGCCGGGCCATCGGCCCGCACCTCCACCGCACGCCAGAGACCGCACCCGCACGGGTCGGGATCCTTGACGGGCGCGACGGGCTCTCCTAGCCTGACGGCGTCCGGCCCGGGGTTCCCCCGTGTGGCTTGTGGATCTGTGCGCTCCGGGGTAGTATCCCCGGTTGCCGTGCCCGCCCCTGCCGTCTCCCCAGCACCTCCTGTGCGGTGACGCGCGCCCCGACGCCCCTGACGGCCGCTCCGGCGGTGGCCGTCGCCCCGTGAACGACACCGCACCGAGCCCCTCCGGCCCGCAGCACCACCGCAGCACCACGCTCTTGCACCATCCGCCTCGATCCTGGGAGGAGTAGGCCTTGCCTACACGGTCCAACAACCGTTTTTCGTTCGCCAACATCGACGAGGCCCTGCCGCTGCCGGACCTGGTGGCCATCCAGCGGGACTCCTTCAAGTGGTTCCTCGACCGGGGCCTGGCGGAGACGTTCGCCGACATCAGCCCCATCGAGGACTTCACCGGGCAGCTGAGCCTCGAGCTCGAGTTCGACCCGACCGATCCCGACCTGCGCCCGCCGCCCAAGTTCTCGGTGGAGGAGTGCAAGGAGAAGGACATGACCTACTCCGCGCCGGTCTTCGTGCGGGCGCGGTTCATGAACGCCCAGACCGGCGAGATCAAGGAGCAGACGGTCTTCATGGGGGACTTCCCCGTCATGACCGACAAGGGCACCTTCATCGTCAACGGCACCGAGCGGGTGGTCGTCTCCCAGCTGGTGCGCTCCCCGGGCGTCATCTTCCAGCCGGGCCGGGACGCCAAGACGGTCTTCACCGGCACCATCCACCCCTACCGGGGCGAGTGGATCGAGTTCGACGTCGAGGCCAAGCCGGGCAAGGACGTCACCGCCGGCACCCGGGTGGCCCGCAAGCGCCGCCTCTCCCTCTTCGTCCTGCTCCGGGCCCTCGGCTACGAGGACCAGGGCTTCCTCGAGCGCTTCGTGCGCCACTTCGACTTCCTCGAGGGCCAGTGGGAGAAGGAGCAGAACCTCGCCCCCACCCGCGAGGAGGCCCTGCTCGAGATCTACAAGCGGGCCCGTCCCGGTGAGCCCCTCTCGGTCGAGGCGGCCCGCCAGTACTTCGAGAACGCCTTCTTCAACCCCAAGCGATACGACCTGACCCGGGTCGGCCGCTACAAGCTGGACCGGAAGCTCGGTCCCGAGATCGACCGGATCTCCGACCTGCTGTCGATCGACCTCGAGCGCCCGGCCCCCGGCCAGGGCGTCCTCAGCCCGTCCGAGATCCTGGCCGCCTCGACCTACATGCTCCACCTGGCCAAGCACATGGCCGACGGCGAGTCCCACTACCGGATCGACGACCAGGACCACTTCGCCAACCGCCGCATCCGCTCGGTGGGCGAGCTCATCCAGAACCAGGTCCGGGTGGGCCTCTCGCGCATGGAGCGGGTCGTCCGCGAGCGCATGACCACCCAGGACGTCGAGGCCATCACGCCCCAGACCCTGATCAACATCCGCCCGGTGGTGGCCTCGGTCAAGGAGTTCTTCGGGACCAGCCAGCTCAGCCAGTTCATGGACCAGAACAACCCGCTGTCGGGCCTGGCCCACAAGCGGCGCCTCTCGGCCCTCGGCCCGGGCGGCCTCTCCCGTGAGCGGGCCGGCTTCGAGGTCCGTGACGTCCACACCTCGCACTACGGCCGCATGTGCCCCATCGAGACCCCCGAAGGCCCGAACATCGGCCTGATCGGCTCGCTGGCCACCTATGCCCGGGTCAACGAGTACGGCTTCATCGAGACCCCGTACCGCAAGGTCTCGAACGGCAAGGTCACCGACGAGATCGTCTACCTGGCCGCTGACGAGGAGGAGGAGCACGTCATCGCCCAGGCCTCGGCCGCCCTGGATGCCAAGGGGCGCTTCACCGAGGACCGGGTGCTCGTGCGCCGCGGCCCCCAGGGCACCGGCGTGCGCGTCGGCGCGGTGACCACCTCGTACGGCACCACCTCCGAGATCGACTTCGTGCCGCCGTCCGAGGTCGACCTCATGGACGTCTCGCCCAAGCAGATCGTCTCGGTGTCCACCGCCCTCATCCCCTTCGTCGAGCACGACGACGCCAACCGGGCCCTCATGGGCGCCAACATGCAGAAGCAGGCCGTCCCGCTGGTGGTGTCCGAGGCCCCCTACATCGGCACCGGCGTGGAGGCCCGTGCCGCCCGTGACGCCGGCGACGTGGTCATGGCCGAGGGCGACGGCACCGTGACCGAGGTCTCGGCCGACCACATCACCGTGGAGTACAAGGCCGGGGCCAAGGACGCCGCGGGCACCGCCCTGGGCAAGAAGACCTACCGCCTGGCCAAGTTCCGCCGGTCCAACCAGAACACGGCCATCAACCAGAAGGCCCTGGTCGACGAGGGCCAGAAGGTCGCGGCCGGCGACGTGATGGCCGACGGCTCGGCCACCCACAACGGCGAGCTGGCCCTGGGCAAGAACCTCCTCGTGGCCTTCATGCCCTGGGAGGGCTACAACTACGAGGACGCCATCATCCTGTCCGAGCGCCTGGTCAAGGACGACGTCCTCACCTCGATCCACATCGAGGAGCACGAGGTCGACGCCCGCGACACCAAGCTGGGGGCCGAGGAGATCACCCGGGACATCCCGAACCTCTCCGAGGAGATCCTGGCCGATCTCGACGAGCGCGGCATCATCCGCATCGGCGCCGAGGTCGGGCCCGGCGACGTCCTGGTCGGCAAGGTGACCCCCAAGGGCGAGACCGAGCAGACCCCCGAGGAGCGCCTGCTGCGGGCCATCTTCGGCGAGAAGGCCCGCGAGGTCCGTGACACCTCCCTCAAGGTCCCCCACGGGGAGCAGGGCACGGTCATCGACGTCAAGGTCTTCTCCCGGGAGGACGCCCACGAGCTGCCGCCCGGCGTGGAGCAGCTGGTCCGGGTGTACGTGGCCCAGAAGCGCAAGATCTCCGAGGGCGACAAGCTGGCCGGCCGCCACGGGAACAAGGGCGTCATCTCCAAGATCCTCCCCATCGAGGACATGCCCTTCCAGGCCGACGGCACCCCGGTCGACATCGTGCTCAACCCGCTGGGCGTGCCCAGCCGGATGAACGTCGGCCAGGTCCTCGAGTCCCACCTGGGCTACGCCGCCCGCTGGGGCTGGGACGGTGCGGGCGACCACGCCACGCCGCCGCTGCGGGGCACCGAGACCAAGACCCGTCCCCGGACCGACCCGTCGGTCTGGGTGTCCACCCCGGTCTTCGACGGCGCCCACTGGGACGAGGAGGACCAGGCCGGGCGGCACCCGACCATCCAGCAGATCTTCCGGAAGCTCAACCCCGACGGCGAGGACGGCTCGGTCCAGGTCAACGACCAGGGCAAGTCGGTCCTCTACAACGGCCGCACGGGCGAGGCCTACGACAACCCGGTCTCGGTCGGCTACGTGTACATCCTGAAGCTCCACCACCTGGTGGACGACAAGATCCACGCCCGCTCGACCGGCCCCTACTCGATGATCACCCAGCAGCCGCTCGGCGGGAAGGCCCAATTCGGTGGCCAGCGCTTCGGCGAGATGGAGGTGTGGGCCCTCGAGGCGTTCGGCGCCGCCTACGCCCTCCAGGAGCTGCTCACCATCAAGTCCGACGACGTGCTCGGCCGCGTGAAGGTCTACGAGGCCATCGTCAAGGGCGAGAACATCCCCGAGCCGGGGATCCCCGAGAGCTTCAAGGTGCTCATCAAGGAGATGCAGTCGCTCTGCCTGGACGTCGAGGTCCTGGCGCCGGGCGGCGAGGAGATCGAGATGCGCGAGCTCGACGAGGACGTCTTCCGGACGGCCGAGGAGCTCGGGATCGACATCAGCCGGCCCGAGCGCGGGTCGGACGAAGAGGACGCCCGCCGGGCCGCGGAAAGGGGATTCTGATGCTGGACGTCAACGAGTTCGATCAGCTCCGGATCGGGTTGGCCACGGCCGACTCCATCCGCGGGTGGTCCAACGGCGAGGTCAAGAAGCCCGAGACCATCAACTACCGCACCCTGCGTCCCGAGAAGGACGGGCTCTTCTGCGAGAAGATCTTCGGTCCCACCAAGGACTGGGAGTGCTACTGCGGGAAGTACAAGCGCGTCCGCTTCCGGGGCATCATCTGCGAGCGGTGCGGCGTGGAGGTCACCCGCTCCAAGGTCCGCCGTGAGCGGATGGGCCACATCGAGCTGGCCGCCCCGGTGGTCCACATCTGGTACCTGCGGGGCACCCGCAGCTGGCTGGCCTACCTCCTCATGGGCACCGAGGCCCGCGAGGAGCTGAAGGCCAAGCAGCTGGAGAAGGTCATCTACTTCGCCGCCAACCTCGTCACCTGGGTGGACGAGGAGAAGCGCCACGCCGACCTGCCCGAGCTCGAGGCCGAGCTGCGGACCGAGATCGCCGACGTGGAGAAGAAGCGCGACCTCGACATCGACCGCCGCTTCAAGGCCCTCGAGGCCGAGCTGGCCGAGCTCGAGAAGGGCGGGGCCAAGGACACCGAGATCAAGGCCCGCCAGCGTCTGGTGGACAAGGAGATCGCCTCGGTCCGCGAGCGCTACCAGGAGGAGATCGAGCTGGCCCAGCGGGCCTTCGACGAGTTCAAGGCCCTCCACTCGCGCAAGATCATCGAGGACGAGATGCTCTGGCGCCAGCTGGTCATCCGCTACGAGGAGTACTTCGAGGGCGGCATGGGCGCGGAGACCATCACCCGCCTGATCGACCGCATCGACCTCGACGCCGAGGAGGTCAAGCTCCGCGAGATGGTCGAGGCGGCCGACGGCCGCAAGCCCCTGTCGGCCCAGCGCCGCCAGAAGGCCATCAAGCGCCTCAAGATCGTCACCGCCTTCAACCGGCGCAACGACAACGGCAACCGGATCAACGACCCCCGGGCCATGATCCTCGACGCCGTCCCGGTCATCCCGCCGGACCTGCGCCCCATGGTGCAGCTCGACGGCGGCCGGTTCGCCACCTCGGACCTCAACGACCTCTACCGCCGGGTCATCAACCGGAACAACCGGCTGAAGCGCCTCCTCGACCTCGGCGCCCCCGAGATCATCGTCAACAACGAGAAGCGCATGCTCCAGGAGGCCGTCGACGCCCTGTTCGACAACGGTCGCCGGGGCCGCCCGGTCACCGGGCCGGGAAACCGCCCGCTGAAGTCGCTCTCGGACATGCTGAAGGGCAAGCAGGGCCGGTTCCGCCAGAACCTGCTGGGCAAGCGCGTGGACTACTCGGGCCGCTCGGTCATCGTGATCGGCCCCAACCTCCAGCTCCACCAGTGCGGCCTGCCCAAGCTGATGGCCCTCGAGCTCTTCAAGCCCTTCGTCATGAAGCGGCTGGTGGACGCCGAGTACGCCCAGAACATCAAGTCGGCCAAGCGCATGGTCGAGCGCCGGCGCCCGCAGGTGTGGGACGTCCTCGAGGGCGTCATCAAGGAGCACCCGGTGCTGCTCAACCGGGCCCCCACGCTCCACCGCCTGGGCATCCAGGCCTTCGAGCCGGTGCTGGTCGAGGGCAAGGCCATCCAGGTCCACCCGCTGGTCTGCACGGCCTTCAACGCCGATTTCGACGGCGACCAGATGGCCGTCCACCTGCCGCTGTCGGCCGAGGCCCAGGCCGAGGCCCGGGTGCTGATGCTGTCGTCGAACAACATCCTCTCGCCGGCCACCGGCCGCCCGATCACCGTGCCCACCCAGGACATGGTCTTCGGCATCTACTACCTCACCCTCGAGGAGACCGAGGGCAAGGGCGAGGGCCGGATCTTCCGCCACGCCTACGAGGTGGAGCGGGCCTTCGACGCCGGCGACGTGGACGTGCACGCCTCCATCACCCTGCGCCCCGAGCCGACCTCGGCCCTGGCCGCCTCCATCGTCCGCATGGCCGACCCCGAGCGGTCGGTCGAGCGGGCCGAGGACGGCACCTGGGTCATCGCCGGCCTGGGTGACGACGAGCGCGTCGAGATCGAGACGACCCCCGGGCGCCTCTTCTTCAACCTGGCCCTGCCCGACGGCTTCCCCTACATCAACACCGTGGTGGGCAAGAAGCACACGCCGATCGGCTCCATCGTCGAGGACGTCGCCGCCAACTACCCCAAGGGCGAGGTGGCGGCCAGCCTGGACCGCATCAAGTCCCTGGGCTTCCGCTACGGCGCCCAGTCGGGCCTGACCATCTCCATCGACGACGTGGTCACCCCGGCCGACAAGGCGGCCATCCTCGACCGCTACGAGAAGGACGCCGAGAAGGCCGAGGCCCAGTTCAAGCGGGGCATCATCACCGACGACGAGCGGCGCCAGAAGGAGATCGAGATCTGGACGTCGGCCAACTCCGAGGTCGGCAAGGCCATGGAGGCCTCCCTGGCCGGCATCAAGTTCAACCCCATCGACATGATGGTGGACTCCGGTGCCCGAGGGAACAGCCAGCAGATCCGCCAGATCGCCGGCATGAAGGGCCTGGTGTCCAACCCGCGGGGCGAGATGATCCCCCGGCCCATCAAGTCCTCCTTCCGTGAGGGCCTCTCGGTGCTGGAGTACTTCATCTCCACCCACGGCGCCCGCAAGGGTCTGGCCGACACCGCCCTGCGCACCGCCGACTCGGGCTACCTGACCCGCCGTCTGGTCGACGTGGCCCAGGAGCTCATCGTCCGCGAGGAGGACTGCGGCTCGACCCGTGGCCTGTGGATCGAGGGCGTGGTGCCCGACACCGGTGCCACCCGCTCCCACCTGGAGACCCGCCTCACCGGCCGGATCCTCTCGGAGCCGGTGACGCTGTCGGACAAGACCACGCTGGACGCCGGCACCGTGCTGACCCAGGAGCTGGTCGACCAGGTCCGCGACGACGCCTCGGTGGACCGGGTGCGCACCCGGTCGGTGCTGACCTGCGAGGCCGAGCAGGGCATCTGCGCGGCCTGCTACGGCCTGTCGCTGGCCACCGGCGAGATGATCGAGCTCGGCGAGGCGGTCGGTGTCATCGCCGCCCAGTCCATCGGCGAGCCCGGCACCCAGCTGACCATGCGGACCTTCCACACCGGCGGCGTCGTGGGTGAGGACATCACCCACGGCCTGCCCCGCGTCGTCGAGCTCTTCGAGGCCCGCACCCCGAAGGGCGCCGCCGTGCTGGCCCGCCACTCGGGCGTGGTCCGGGTCGAGGAGGACGAGGCCGGCCGCCACATCACCGTGGTGGCCGACGACGGCGAGGAGCACTCGGTGCTCGTGGCCCAGCGGGCCCACCTCGAGGTCGCCGACGGCCAGGAGGTCGCCGCCGGCGACGCCCTGGTCGAGGGCCCCAAGGACCCCAAGGAGCTGCTCGAGGTCAAGGGCATCCGCGAGACCCAGCAGTACCTGGTCGAGGAGGTCCAGAAGGTCTACCGGGACCAGGGCGTGTCCATCCACGACAAGCACATCGAGCTCATCGTGCGCCAGATGCTGCGCCGGGTGCTGGTGGCCGAGCCCGGCGACGCCACCTTCCTCCCCGGCGAGCGGGTGGACCAGCGCACCTACGCCGAGGTCAACCGCCAGCTGGTGACCGACGGCAAGCGGCCCGCCGAGGGCCGGCCCGAGCTGATGGGCATCACCAAGGCCTCGCTGGCCACCGAGTCGTGGCTGTCGGCCGCCTCGTTCCAGGAGACCACCCGGGTGCTGACCGAGGCCGCCATCGAGGGCAAGTCGGACCAGCTCTTCGGCCTCAAGGAGAACATCATCATCGGAAAGCTGATCCCGGCCGGATCCGGCATGGAGCGCTACCGGGGCATCCGCCTCGACATGCCCGGGGCCGAGGCCATGCCGGCCTGGGCCCTCGGGGGCCTGGACGACGGCACCGAGGACCTGGCTGCCTGGCTGCGTGACACCGGCGGCGAGTCCGGCGGGGCCTTCGGCGACATCGACGCCAGCTGGCTGGGCACCACCCCCTCGTCCGACGACCTGATCGGCGGCATCCTGGGCGGCACCCCGCCGGCCGACGAGGGCACCCGCGAAGCCGGCGCATGACGTGAGCGGGCGGGCCGGGCCACCGGTCCCGCCCGCCTGCTGGTGCGCACTTGCCCGCCCCGGGCCCGTGCCGTAGCATGACCATCTTGCGGCTCGCCGCCGCTCGGTGCGCACCGCCCGCAGGCTCCTGCCTGCAGCGGCGCCTCCGTCCGGGTGGCGGCTGCGGCCGGGGCCGCCCGGCGGGCCCTGCCCGCGACGGGTCCGGCAGCCGTACCAGTCCTTCCTCCCAGCAGTCCTAGTCCAGAGGTCACGCGTGCCCACGATTTCCCAGCTCGTCCGCAAGGGACGGGCCACCAAGCCGACCAAGTCGAAGACCCCGGCGCTCAAGGGGGCGCCCCAGCGCCGGGGCGTGTGCACCCGCGTGTACACCCACACCCCCAAGAAGCCGAACTCGGCGCTGCGCAAGGTGGCCCGCGTCCGCCTGACCAGCGGCCTCGAGGTCACGGCCTACATCCCCGGCGAGGGCCACAACCTGCAGGAGCACTCCATCGTGCTGGTCCGCGGCGGTCGTGTGAAGGACCTGCCGGGCGTCCGCTACAAGGTCATCCGCGGCACCCTGGACGCCTCCGGGGTGCGCGAGCGCAACCAGGCCCGCAGCCGCTACGGCGCCAAGAAGGAGAGCTGAGATGCCCCGCAAGGGACCCGCAGAGCGTCGGGAGCTGATGCCCGACCCCGTCTACAACTCCGTCCTGGTCACCCAGGTGGTGAACCGGGTGCTCTCCCGGGGCAAGCGCACCCTGGCCGAGCGCATCGTCTACCAGGCCCTCGCCGACGTGGGCGAGAAGACCGGCAACGACCCCATCGCCGTGCTCAAGAAGGCCGTGGAGAACACCCGGCCCGAGCTCGAGGTGCGCAGTCGCCGGGTCGGTGGCGCCACCTACCAGGTCCCCGTGGAGGTGCGCCCCCGCCGGGCCACCACCCTCTCGATCCGCTGGCTGGTCGGCTACTCCCAGCAGCGGCGTGAGAAGACCATGGCCGAGCGTCTCTCCAACGAGATCCGCGACGCCGCCAACGGGGTTGGCGCGGCCGCCAAGCGCCGTGAGGACCTCCACAAGATGGCCGAGTCGAACAAGGCCTTCGCCCACTACCGCTGGTAGTCCGGGCCCCCGCACCGACCGACGACCCGAGCACGACCCGAGAGCTGATCCACCATGGCTGACACCCCGACCCGCCCCCACCCGCTGGCCAAGACCCGCAACATCGGGATCATGGCCCACATCGACGCGGGCAAGACGACCACGACCGAGCGGATCCTCTACTACACCGGCAAGAACTACAAGATCGGTGAGGTCCACGAGGGCGCAGCCACCATGGACTGGATGGTCCAGGAGCAGGAGCGGGGCATCACCATCACCTCGGCGGCCACCACCTGCATGTGGAACGGCACGCTGATCAACATCATCGACACTCCGGGCCACGTGGACTTCACCGTCGAGGTCGAGCGCTCCCTGCGGGTGCTGGACGGCGCGGTGGCCGTGTTCGACGCGGTGGCCGGCGTGGAGCCCCAGACCGAGACGGTGTGGCGCCAGGCCAACAAGTACGAGGTCCCCCGGATCTGCTTCGTCAACAAGATGGACCGGACCGGTGCCGACTTCCAGATGTGCGTGGACATGATCCGCGACCGCCTGGACTGCGTGACCGCCGTGGTGCAGCTGCCCATCGGCGCCGAGGCCGAGTTCCGCGGCGTGGTCGACCTGGTCCACATGCGGGCCCTGGTGTGGGACGACGGGATGGGCGAGGAGTACCAGGTCGAGGAGATCCCGGCCGACATGGCCGACGCCGCCGAGGCCGCCCACGCCGAGCTGATCGACGTCCTCTCCAACCACGACGACACCATCATGGAGAAGTTCCTGGGCGACGAGGAGATCCTGCCCGAGGACCTGGTCCGGGCCCTGCGGACGGTGACCCTCGGCGTGCACGCCATCCCGATCCTCTGCGGCACCGCCTTCAAGAACAAGGGCGTCCAGCCCATGCTCGACGCCGTCGTCGACTACCTGCCCAGCCCGCTGGACATCCCGGCCGCCATGGGCCACGCCCCCCGCAAGGAGGAGGTGGAGATCGAGCGGCCGGCTGACGACGCCGCCCCGTTCAGCGCCCTGGCCTTCAAGATCATGACCGACCCCTACGTCGGCAAGCTCACCTACATGCGGGTCTACTCGGGCACCCTGACCAAGGGCTCGGGCGTGCTGAACTCCACCAAGGACCGCAAGGAGCGGATCGGCCGCATCCTCCAGATGCACGCCAACAGCCGCGAGGACCTCGAGGCGGTGTTCGCCGGGGACATCGTGGCTGCGGTGGGCCTCAAGCAGACCACCACGGGCGACACCCTGTGCGATCCCGACCAGCCGGTGGTGCTGGAGTCGCTGACCTTCCCGGAGCCGGTCATCCACGTGGCCGTCGAGCCCAAGACCAAGGTCGACCAGGACAAGCTGTCCAAGGCCCTCTACGCCCTGTCCGAGGAGGACCCGACCTTCCGGGTCCAGTCGGACGAGGAGACCGGCCAGACCGTCATCTCGGGGATGGGCGAGCTCCACCTCGAGGTGCTGGTGGACCGCATGCTGCGGGAGTTCAACGTGGACGCCAACGTGGGCAAGCCCCAGGTGGCCTACCGCGAGACGATCCGCAAGCCGGTCGAGAAGGTCGAGATGAAGTACGTCCGCCAGACCGGCGGCAAGGGCCAGTACGGTCACGTGGTCATCGGCCTCGAGCCCACCGGCCCCGGCGGCGGCTACTTCTTCGACGACGAGATCACCGGCGGCGTGATCCCCAAGGAGTACATCCCCTCGGTCGACCAGGGCATCCAGGAGGCCATGACCTCGGGCGTCCTGGCCGGGTACCCGACCGTCGACGTCAAGGTCCACCTGACCTACGGCTCCTACCACGACGTGGACTCCTCCGAGATGGCCTTCAAGATCGCCGGCTCGATGGCCTTCAAGAAGGCCGCCCAGCTGGCCAGCCCCGTGCTCCTCGAGCCGGTGATGGCCGTCGAGGTCACCACCCCCGAGGACTACATGGGCGACGTCATCGGCGACCTCTCGTCCCGCCGGGGCAAGGTCGAGGGCATGGAGCAGCGCGGCAACAGCCACATCGTCCGGGCCCAGGTTCCCCTGAGCGACATGTTCGGCTACGCTACCGACCTGCGTTCGCGCACCCAGGGGCGCGCCACGTACTCGATGCAGTTCGCCGCGTACAACGAGGTCCCCGAGTCCATCGCCAAGGAGATCATCGCCAAGGCGCGGGGCGAGTAGGGGACCGGGCTCCGGCCCGCCCCCGCAGACCCACCACGCAGCACCGCAGCACCGCAGTTCCACCAAGCAGACACAGCAGTGACGGAGGCGAACGCCCCCGTCGTGGCGGGCCCGAAGGGGTGACCGCCCGAGACCAGGAGCACCACCCACACATGGCCAAGCAGAAGTTCGAGCGCACCAAGCCCCACGTGAACATCGGGACGATGGGGCACATCGACCACGGCAAGACCACCTTGACCGCGGCCATCACCAAGGTGCTCCACGACAACGACCCGTCCACGTCGTTCACGCCCTTCGACCAGATCGACAAGGCCCCCGAGGAGCGCCAGCGCGGCATCACGATCTCCATCGCCCACGTGGAGTACGAGACCCCGAACCGCCACTACGCCCACGTCGACATGCCGGGCCACGCCGACTACATCAAGAACATGATCACCGGCGCCGCCCAGGTGGACGGGGCCATCCTGGTGGTCTCGGCCGCCGACGGCCCGATGCCCCAGACCCGTGAGCACGTGCTGCTGGCCCGCCAGGTGGGCGTGCCCTACATCGTGGTGGCCCTCAACAAGGCCGACACGGTGGACGACGAGGAGCTCCTCGACCTGGTCGAGCTCGAGGTGCGCGAGCTCCTCAACGAGTACGAGTTCCCGGGCGATGACACCCCCATCGTGCGGGTGAGCGCCCTCAAGGCCCTCGAGGGCGACGCCGAGTGGGCCGGCAAGATCACCGAGCTCATGGAGGCCGTCGACGCCTACATCCCCGAGCCCGAGCGGGACGTCGAGAAGCCCTTCCTCATGTCGGTGGAGGACGTCATGTCCATCACCGGCCGTGGCACCGTGGTGACCGGCAAGATCGAGCAGGGCGTGATCAAGGTCGGCGAGGAGGTCGAGATCGTCGGCCTGCGCGAGACCCAGAAGACCACGGTCACCGGCATCGAGATGTTCCGCAAGCTCCTCGACGAGGGCCAGGCCGGCGACAACGTCGGCGCCCTGCTGCGTGGCACCAAGAAGGAGGAGGTGGAGCGTGGCCAGGTGCTGTGCAAGCCCGGCTCCATCACCCCGCACACCAAGTTCGAGGCCACGGTCTACGTGCTCAACAAGGAGGAGGGCGGCCGTCACAAGCCGTTCTTCTCGAACTACCGGCCCCAGTTCTACTTCCGGACCACGGACGTCACCGGGACCATCAACCTGCCCGAGGGCACGGAGATGGTCATGCCCGGCGACAACACCGACATGACCGTGGAGCTCGGCAAGCCGATCGCCATGGACGAGGGCCTGCGCTTCGCCATCCGTGAGGGTGGCCGCACCGTGGCCTCGGGCCGGGTCACCAAGATCATCGAGTAGCCGACCCCGCCCGCTCCACCCCACCGGCCCGACCCACCCCTCCGGAAGGACACCTGCACCCATGGCCGCAGACGGCCCCCGTCAGAAGATGCGCATCCGCCTCAAGGCGTACGACCACGAGATCCTCGATCAGTCGACCGAGAAGATCGTGCAGACAGTGCTGCGCACCCAGGCCAAGGTCCAGGGCCCAGTCCCGCTGCCGACCGAGAAGCACCGCTACACGGTGATCCGGTCGCCGCACAAGTACAAGGACAGCCGGGAGCACTTCGAGATGCGGGTGCACAAGCGCCTGGTGGACATCGTCGAGTACACGCCCAAGACGGTCGACTCGCTCCAGCGGCTCGACCTCCCGGCCGGCGTGGACATCGAGATCAAGATGCAGGCCGTCTGACCCGGACGGCCGCTCCCCCCGGCCCGGGCCCGCTGGCCCGGTCCGGGACGGTGGTGTAGGGTTTCCGGTCGGCCTCCGGCCGGTCAGAAGATGTGTCCGAGCGCCCGTCGCAGCCTGGCGGGGACCTCGGACCGAACCAGGCGAGCGCTCCGCTCGGTGTCTGCCGAGCGGAGCGTCTGCGTGCGGGTCGGCCTCCGGCCGCCGGGCGCAGCGGCGCCGGGTGCGGTCCGGGCCAGCCCGGTGAGCAGGCCGCACGGAAGGTGCGGCACAGCAGCAGCGGATCGACGCCGGCCGGCGTCGGGCGAGTGAGAAGAGTCGAGACGGAGTAGCTCCATGGCCACCAAGGCGATCGTGGGCGAGAAGGTCGGGATGACCCAGATCTGGGACGACCAGAACCGGGCCATCCCGGTGACGGTGGTGCGGGTCGCGCCCGTGCGGGTCGTGCAGGTCAAGACCCCCGAGCAGGAGGGCTACTCGGCCCTCCAGGTCACCTGGGGCCACCGCCGCTCCTCCACCCTGACCAAGCCCGAGCAGGGCCACTACGCCAAGGCCGGGGTCGACCCGGGCCGGCGCCTCGTCGAGCTGCGCCTCGACGACATCTCGGCCTTCGAGGTCGGCCAGCAGCTGACGGCCGACATCCTGGAGGCCGGCGAGAAGGTCGACGCCATCGCCGTCTCCAAGGGCAAGGGCTTCGCCGGCGGCATGAAGCGCCACAACTTCAAGGGCCAGGGCGCGAGCCACGGTAACCACAAGCACCACCGGGCCCCCGGCTCCATCGGCGCCTGCGCCACGCCGGCCCGGGTGTTCAAGGGCATGCGCATGGCCGGTCAGTACGGCAGCACCCGCACCACCACGCTCAACCTCGAGGTGGTCGAGGGCGACGCCGAGCGCGGGCTCATCCTCGTGCGGGGCGCGGTGCCCGGTGCGAACGGCAGCCTCGTGTTCATCCGCAACGCGGTGAAGGCGGGTGCCCGATGAGCACCGTCGACGTCCGCAACCCCGAGGGCAAGGTGGTCGGCACGGCCGAGCTGCCCGAGGACATCTTCGGGATCGAGCCGAACGTGCCGGTGATGCACCAGGTGGTCACCGCCCAGCTCGCCCACGCCCGTTCGGGCACCCACAAGGCCAAGACCCGGGCCGAGGTCGCCGGCGGTGGGGCCAAGCCCTGGCGCCAGAAGGGCACCGGTCGGGCCCGTCAGGGTTCGACCCGGGCGCCGCACTGGCGCGGCGGTGGCGTGGCCCACGGCCCGAAGCCGCGGGACTACACCCAGCGCACCCCCAAGAAGATGGTGCGCCTCGCGTTGCTCTCCGCGTTGTCCGACCGGGCATCCGAGAACCAGATCGTCGTCGTCGATGACGCGGGCGGCGATGCGACAGACGCCGTTAGTCTTGCGGCGGTTCCAACGGAAAGCGAACTCGTCGAAATAGACCTGCAGATGCTTCGGCTTCAAGAATAGAAATAGATTGATCTACAAATGTGAAGTAATTTTTCCAAAAGACGGGCTTGGCAACAAAATAGTTGCATAGAGAGAAAACGCTCTTATCCATGTAACAGTCGAAAAATGGCCCCATCTTTTTTTGCAGGAATTGTGCAATCTTGTCCATGCCATAATGACCAGAATGGACACCTTGT
>CAXBRB010000007.1:0-31017 GCA_963977795.1 uncultured Acidimicrobiaceae bacterium | reverse complement strand
CAGCTGGCCGAGTGGCAGGAGCGCTTCCCGCTGATCTACGAGCAGGAGGCCGGGCCGGGGGCCCGGCTTCCCGCTGATCTACGAGCAGGAGGCCGGGCCGGGGGCCCTCAAGCCCCAGTTCGTCATCGAGACGCTGCGTGACGCCACCCCCGACGACACCATCGTGGCCTCCGGCGTCGGGCAGCACCAGATGTTCGCCAGCCAGTGGTGGCAGTTCGACCACCCCTACACCTGGGTCAACTCGGGCGGTCTGGGCACCATGGGCTTCGCCGTCCCCTCGGCCATCGGGGCCAAGGTGGGCCGGCCCGACAAGATGGTGTGGGCCGTCGACGGCGACGGCTGCTTCCAGATGACGGCCCAGGAGCTGGTCACGGCCAGCTCGGAGCGGATCCCCGTCAAGATCGCCATCCTCAACAACGCCTACCTGGGCATGGTCCGTCAGTGGCAGGAGATGTTCTACGAGGAGCGCTACTCCGAGGTCTACCTCAGCCCCGACCTGCCCGACTACGTGAAGTGGGCCGAGGCCATGGGGTGCGTGGGGCTCCGTGTGGAGTCGCCCGAGGAGGTGGCGGCGGCCATCGACAAGGCCAACGACGTCGACGACCGGCCGGTCGTCATCGACTTCCGGACCGACGCCTTCGAGAAGGTCTTCCCGATGGTGGCCGCCGGGGCGTCCAACGACGACATCATGGTCGACCCGCGCCAGCGCGGGGGAGAGGGCTGACCGCCATGTACGGCACCGACAAGCGCCACCACATCCTGACCGTCCTGGTCGAGAACAAGTCCGGCGTGCTGGCCCGGGTGGCCAGCCTGTTCAGCCGCCGGGGCTACAACATCTACAGCCTGGCCGTGGCCCCCACCGACGACGACCGGTTCAGCCGGATCACCATCGTGGTCGACGTCGAGTCGGCCCCGCTCGACCAGATCACCAAGCAGCTCAACAAGCTGATCCCGGTGGTGGCCATCGACGAGCTGGCCCCCGAGCGCTCCCGGGAGCGGGAGCTGCTGCTGGCCACCGTCGAGGCCGGCCCCGACACCCGGGGCCAGATCATCCAGCTGGTCGGGGTCTTCGAGGGGAAGATCGTCGACGTCGGCCCGGCCCACCTCATGGTGATGGTGGCCGGCTCGCCGACCAAGCTCGACGACTTCGAGGACCTCGTGCGCGGCTACGGCATCACCGCCCTCCAGCGGACCGGCCGCGTCGCGTTGCCTATGCTTGACCGGTCCCACGACGGGGGCGCAGCCGCCGCCGGCGGACGCCCCGACACAGAAAGAGCAGGTTGACCCTCCATGGCCACGCTGTACTACGAGAAGGACGCCGACCCGGGCCTCATCGGGGGCCGCAAGGTCGCCGTCATCGGCTACGGCTCCCAGGGGCATGCCCACGCCCTCAACCTGTCCGAGTCCGGGGTCGACGTGCGCGTCGGCCTGCGTGAGGGGTCGTCGTCCAAGGCCAAGGCTGAGGAGGCCGGCCTGCGGGTGCTGCCCGTCGGCGAGGCGTGCGCCGAGGCCGACCTGATCATGGTCCTCCTGCCCGACACCGAGCAGGCCGCCGTCTACGAGGCCGAGATCGCCCCCAACCTGAAGGCCGGCGACGCCCTCTTCTTCGCCCACGGCTTCAACATCCGCTTCGACCTGATCGCCCCGCCGGCCGACGTGGACGTGGCCATGGTCGCCCCCAAGGGCCCCGGCCACCTGGTGCGGCGCACCTACGTGGAGGGCGGCGGCGTGCCCTCGCTGATCGCCGTGTCCCAGGACGCCACCGGGACCGCCCACGCCCTGGCCCTCTCGTACGCCCACGCCATCGGGGCCACCCGGGCGGGCGTGCTCGACACCACCTTCGCCGAGGAGACCGAGACCGACCTCTTCGGTGAGCAGGTCGTCCTCTGCGGCGGCCTGACCGCCCTGGTCCAGGCCGGCTTCGAGACGCTGGTGGGCGCCGGCTACCAGCCCGAGTCGGCCTACTTCGAGTGCCTGCACGAGCTGAAGCTCATCGTCGACCTCATGTACGAGCAGGGGATCGCCGGCATGCGCTACTCCATCTCGGACACGGCCGAGTACGGCGACCTGACCCGGGGCCCCCGGGTGATCAACCAGGCCGTGAAGGACGAGATGGCCAAGATCCTGGGCGAGATCCAGGACGGCACCTTCGCCGCCGAGTGGGTGGCCGAGAACCGCAACGGCCGCCCGGTCTACGAGGCGCTCAAGAAGGCCGGCCAGGAGCAGCAGATCGAGGTGGTCGGCGCCGAGCTGCGGGCCATGATGCCCTTCGTGTCGGCCGGCAAGCAGCGGGTCCAGGACATCTCGGGCGGCTGAGCCGCCGGGGCGCCGTCGCCCCCTTCCGCATCGCACAAGCAGCCCCGTCGACCCGGTCGGCGGGGCTGCTGGCATCTGCGGCTTGTGGGCACGAATCTCGCAGGGTGGGTCCCTGTCCGGTGACCGGCGGCCGTCCGGGCCGCCAGGAAGAATCCGTCGCCCCCGGTCCGCCTCGGGTCCCTACTGGGCCAGCGCACCCACCACGTGGGTGATGCAGGCGCACAGAGCGGCCACGTCCTCGGGATCGACGGCCGGGAACATGGCGATCCGCAGCTGGTTGCGGCCGAGCTTGCGGTAGGGCTCGGTGTCGACCACCCCGTTGGCCCGGAGGACGGCGGCCACGGCGGCGGCGTCGATGGCGTCGTCGAGGTCGATGGTGCCGATCACGTGGCTGCGGTCCTGCTCCCGGGTCACGAACGGCGTGGCGAAGTCCGAGTTGTCGGCCCAGGTGTAGAGGATCTCGGCCGAGCGGTCCGACCGGCCGGCGCTGAACTCCATGCCGCCGTTGTCGTTGAACCACCGGACCTGCTGGTCCATCAGGAAGATGGTGGCCAGTGCCGGGGTGTTGTAGGTCTGGTCGGCCTTGGAGTTCTCCAGGGCGATGGCCAGGTCCATGGAGGCCGGCACCCACCGGCCCGAGGCGGCGATGGCGGCGATGCGCTCCTGGGCGGCGGGGGAGAGGAGGGCGATCCACAGCCCGCCGTCGGAGGCGAAGCACTTCTGGGGGGAGAAGTAGTAGGCGTCGAACTGGGCCGGGTCGACCCGGAGCCCGCCGGCCCCCGAGGTGGCGTCCACGGCCACCAGGCCGCCGCCGTCCGCCGGCAGGGGGGCGCCCTCGGGCCGGAGGATGGGCATCATCACCCCGGTCGAGGTCTCGTTGTGGGTCAGGGCGTAGAGGTCGATCCCGTCCCGGGCCACCGGGAGCGGGTGGGTGCCGACCTCGGAGGTGATCACCTCGGGCTCGCCCAGGTGGGGGGCGGCGGCGGCGGCCGAGGCGAACTTGGAGGAGAACTCGCCGAAGGAGAGGTGCTGGCTCCGGTCCTGGATGAGGCCGAAGGTGGCGATGTCCCAGAAGGCGGTGGCCCCGCCGTTGCCCAGGGCGACCACGTACCCCTCGGGCAGCGAGAACAGGTCGGCCAGCCCCTGGCGCAGGCTCCCCACCACGGACTTCACCGTCTTCTGGCGGTGGCTGGTGCCCAGGAACGTGGTGGACACGGCGGCCAGGGCCTCGACGGCCTCGGGCCGCACCTTCGACGGGCCGGCCCCGAAGCGGCCGTCGGAGGGGAGGAGGCTGGCGGGGATGCGGATGTCAGGGGTGTCGGTCACGTATGGAATCATGGCACCCATGGCCACAGACCCTGGAATCGCTCCCTCCGGCGCGCCCGGCGCCGGGGTGACGGGCAGCCGGATCTCCCGCCGGGCCGCCGCCGTGGCCCCGTCGGCCACCCTGGCCGTCGACGCCAAGGCCAAGGCCCTCCAGGCCCAGGGCGAGAACGTCATCGGCTTCGGGGCCGGCGAGCCCGACTTCCCCACGCCCGAGGCCATCGTGGCTGCCGCCGAGGCGGCCTGCCGCGACCCGAAGAACCACCGGTACTCGCCCACGGCCGGACTCCCCGAGCTCCGTGAGGCCATCAGCGCCAAGACCCGCCGGGACTCGGGGCTCGAGGTGGCCGCCTCCCAGGTCCTGGTGACCAACGGGGGCAAGCAGGCCGTGGCCAACGCCTTCGCCGTCCTGTGCGACCCTGGGGACGAGGTCCTGCTCCCGGCCCCCTACTGGACCACCTACCCCGAGGCCATCGCCCTGGCCGGCGGCGTCCCGGTGCCGGTGGCCACCACGGCGGCGGCCGGCTTCAAGGTCACCGTGGACCAGCTCGAGGCGGCCCGCACCCCGGCCACCAAGGCCCTGGTCTTCGTCTCGCCCTCCAACCCCACCGGAGCCGTCTACTCCCGCGACGAGATGGCCGCCGTGGGCGCCTGGGCCGCCGACCACGGCATCTGGGTGATGACCGACGAGATCTACGAGCACCTCGTCTACGGCGACGCCGCCTTCCACTCGCTCCCGGTGGTCACCCCCGAGCTGGCCGACCGCTGCATCGTGGTCAACGGCGTGGCCAAGACCTACGCCATGACCGGCTGGCGGGTGGGGTGGATGCTGGGCCCGGCCGACGTCATCGCCGCGGCCACCAACATCCAGTCGCACGAGACCTCCAACGTGGCCAACGTGTCCCAGCGGGCCGCCCTGGCCGCCGTGACCGGCGACCTGGCCGCCGTGGCCGAGATGCGGGCCGCCTTCGACCGGCGCCGCCGCACCATCCACCGGATGCTGAACGAGATCGACGGCGTGGTCTGCCCCCTTCCCGAGGGCGCCTTCTACGCCTTCCCGTCGGTGGAGGGCCTGCTCGGCCGGACCATCCGGGGCCGCACCTGCACCACCAGCGCCGAGCTGGCCGAGCTGGCCATCGACGAGGCCAAGGTGGCCGTGGTGCCCGGGGAGGCCTTCGGCGCACCGGCCCACTTCCGCCTCTCCTACGCTCTGGGGGACGACGACCTCGTCGAGGGCGTCACCCGGCTGGCCGAGCTCTTCGGGAGCGCCTCCTAGGGCGTGCCCGGCGGGCGGGTGGCCGCTCGGCCACCGCCACCACGTCTGCTTCCACCACCATCGCCGGCCCGACGGCCGGCCACCGAAAGGAACACCATGGGTAGGGTCCTCGTCTCCGAAAAGCTGGCCCAGGCCGGGCTCGACCTGATGGCCGACGCCGGCCACGAGGTCGACGTCCGCCTCGGGCTCTCGCCCGAGGAGCTCCTCGAGGCCGTCAAGGGCGCCCACGCCCTGGTCATCCGCTCGGCCACCACGGTCACCGCCGAGGTGCTGGCCGCTGGGGGTGACCTGGTGGTGGTGGGCCGGGCCGGCATCGGCCTCGACAACGTGGACGTGGCGGCGGCCACCGAGCGCGGCGTGATGGTGGTGAACGCCCCGCAGTCGAACATCCTCTCGGCCGCCGAGCAGGCCATGGCCCTCCTGCTGGCCCAGGCCCGCAACGTCCCCCAGGCCCACGCCGCCCTGGTGGACGGCAAGTGGGAGCGGTCCAAGTGGGAGGGCGTGGAGCTCCACGGCAAGACCCTGGCCGTGGTGGGCCTCGGCCGCATCGGCGCCCTGGTGGCCCAGCGGGCCCTGGCCTTCGGCATGCGCCTGGTGGCCTACGACCCCTTCGTGTCGGCCGAGCGGGCCCGGACCATGGGAGTGGAGCTGCTCAGCCTGGACGACGCCCTGGCCGAGGCAGACTTCATCACCATCCACCTCCCCAAGAACAAGGAGACCCTCGGCCTCTTCGGTGCCGAGACCCTGGCCAAGTGCAAGGCCGGCGTGCGCATCATCAACACCGCCCGGGGCGGGATCATCGACGAGGCGGCACTGGCCGCAGCCATCGAGTCGGGCCACATCGGCGGAGCAGGCATCGACGTCTTCGCCTCCGAGCCGACCACCGAGTCCCCCCTCTTCGGCCTGCCCTCCGTCGTGGTCACGCCCCACCTCGGCGCCTCCACGGCCGAGGCCCAGGACAAGGCCGGCGTCACCATCGCCGAGATGGTGAACCTGGCCCTGGCCGGCGACTTCGTCCCCTACGCCGTCAACGTGGCCGCCACCGATGTGTCCGAGACGGTGCGGCCGTTCATGGGCCTGGCCGAGCAGCTGGGCCGCATCCTGGCCGGCCTGGAGGAGGGCCTGCCCGCCCAGCTCGAGATCGAGTACCAGGGCGGCCTGGCCGGGGCCGGGACGGGGATCCTGACCCTCTCGGTCCTCAAGGGCCTCTTCGCCGAGGCCACCGACCAGCCGGTGTCGTACGTGAACGCCCCGCAGCTGGCCGAGGAGCGGGGCCTCGAGGTCAAGGAGTCCTCCTCGGTCACCCCGCACGACTTCGTGAACCTGGTCACCCTGCGCAGCGGCGCCCACTCGGTCTCGGGCACCCTGGCCGGGCCCCGCACCGAGTCTCGCCTGGTCATGATGGACGACCACACCCTCGAGGTGCCGCCCGCCCCCGACATGCTGGTGGTCCGCAACGACGACCGGCCGGGCATGATCGGCGTGGTGGGCACGGTCCTGGGCGACGCCGGGATCTCCATCTCGTCGATGGCCGTGGGGCCCTCGGCCACCGGGCACTCGGCCCTGATGGTCCTCTCCACCATCGGCCCGGTGCCCGACGAGGCCCTGGCCCAGCTGCGCCAGGCCGACGGCATCGACGGCGTCCACGCCCTGCGCACCTGACTTGCTGACTGGGGGAGAGCCCGGCACCGGCTGCCGGGCGCACTCGGCTCGATGCCGTCCCGAAGACGGCGGACGGCGGGGTCAGGCCCGGCCGGGGGCGTCCTTGGTGGGCACGGGGGGCCAGGTGTCGCCGCCGATGGCCGGCAGCACGTCGTCGTCGGCCAGGAGGCGGCGGACGAGGAGGCCGACGCCCACCAGGGCGCCGACGACGGCAGCGGCACGGACCAAGCGCATGGGGTGAGCCTACCCGTGGCCCCGGCTGCGCCGGTCAGGTGAACTCTTCGGCCCCGAGCGGCAAACGGCGGGTGAACTCCCTGGTCAGCGGGCTTTCCCTTCCGCTCGGTCCCGTTGACGCCGTGGCCCCGTCTGTGGCATCACTGGGCGGGCACGGCAGCGCCCACACGAACATGACCACCCCTCACCCCACACCCGCCGTCACCCGCCAGGTGCTCGGGCGCACCCGGCCCCGCCGGGGTCTGGCCGTCCTGGCGACCGGCCTGGTGGCCGTGGCCGCCGCCTGCGGAGGATCGCCGGCCCGCCCGGCCACCGCCTCCACCACCGGCATCGTCCAGCCGCCGAACGTCCCGGTCCAGGGATGCGCCTACGTGCTGGGCGGGAGCATCCCCCAGGGCGAGTACCCCGGCGTCCAGCCCCCCTTCCCGGCCTTCACCCCCGATCCGGCCGCCGCTGCCGCCGTGCGCTCCATTCGGGACCACGGGGGCACCGGCCTGGTGTACGGCTTCTCGTTCCCCCCCGGGGTCCACCTCTACGCCGGCCCCGACCGCTCCCACGTGGTGGGCACCGTCCCCGAGGGCCAGCGGGTGCTCACCTCCGAGCCCGTGCTGTGGACGTCCGCCGGCGGGGCCCGGTGGCTGGCCTTCTTCATCGCCTGCGGCGGGTCGAACCTCTACTGGGTCAGCGTCGACCAGGTCCGCTCGGTGAGCGCCGACGCCGGCAACCTCCTGGTCCGGGTCATCCCCCAGCTCCTGGCGGCTCCGCCCTACTCGCCGGCCAGCAACCCCCGGGCGTCGGCCCTGCCACTCACCATCGGCTCGGACCGCCAGTTCGCCTGGAAGGACCCGGCGGTGCACCTGGTCATCGCCCGGGGCCAGCTCCTCGGGTTCTGAGCCCGCCGGCGGGCCCTCCAGCGACCGTTCCCACCAGGATGACCGAGAGATCACCTGGACGTTTCCCGGAGTTTCCTGGCCGTTCACCTGAGATGGCTACCGTCGCCCTCGTGGAACCTGCAGGGCAGGCGGGACCATCATCCGAGGGTTCCCCCACAGGTCAGACAGCGTCTTCTCCCACTCCCGTGAACCCCTGAACCGTGGCCATCGACCTCTCCGCCCCCGACGTCGCCCCCCGGGCCGTCCCCACCCCCATCGCCATCAACCGGGAGTACTCCCGGGCCGACCGGATCTACCGTCGGACGGTCCAGGCCAGCGGGGCCGGCGTCTTCGTCCTGCTGGTGGCCATCGGCACCTTCCTGGCCATCTCCGGCTGGCCGGCCTTCCGCTTCGGCGTCTGGGGCTTCTTCACCCGGTCGGGCTTCCAGACCCTGGGCGCCCACCCGGCCTACGGCGTGCTGGCCTCGCTGGTGGGCACGGTCGAGGTGGCCTTCGTGGCCATGCTGGTCGGCGCCCCGGTGGCCATCTGCACCGCCCTCTTCCTGAGCGAGTACGCCCCGCTGCGGACCCGGCGGACCCTGATCGCCATGATCGACCTGGCCGCCGCCATCCCCAGCATCATCTTCGGCCTCTGGGCCTTCTTCGAGCTCCAGCCCAACGTGGTCGGGTTCGCCACATGGCTCTCCCGCCACGCCGCCTTCATCCCGTTCTTCAAGGTCACCAGCCCGCCGCTCAACGCCTCGCTCTTCATCGCCGGACTGGTGGTGGGGATCATGATCGTGCCCATCGTGGCCTCCATCTGCCGGGAGGTCTTCTCGCTGGCGCCGGCGGGGGAGCGCGAGGCGGCGCTGGCCCTCGGAGCGTCCCGGTGGCAGATGATCCGCACGGTCGTCCTGCCCTTCGGGCGCGGCGGCATGATCGGCGCCGTCATGCTCGGCCTGGGTCGGGCTCTGGAGGAGACCATCGCCGTCTCCATCATCCTGGGCGGCTCCTTCGTGGTCTCCCCCCAGATCCTCCAGCACGGCGGCTCCACCATCTCCCAGCTGATCGCCGTGAACTTCGGCTCCGGCGGCAAGCTGGGCCTCCAGGACCTCCTGCTCTGCGGCTTCGTCCTCTTCCTGCTGACCCTGGTCATCAACCTGGCGGCGTCGGCCATCGTGAACCGGTCCCGGAGCGGCAGCGGGGTCGACCTGTGAGCACCACCGAGACCCGCTCCGTGGCGACCGCTCCTGTCGCGGACCGGACCGAGACGGTGGAGGAGTTCCTCCACCACGGTGAGGCCGGCGTCCTGCCGCCGTCGGGGCCGACCCCCCGGCGCCTGCCCTCGCCGATCCGGCCCAGCGCCTTCGGGAAGAAGGACGTCGGGATGCTGCTGGCCGCCGCCCTCTCGGCGCTCTGCCTGGTGTGGGTGGTCTTCTACCAGCTGACCTCGCTGTCGGGCGGGTTCGGCTTCTTCGTCTGCTGGTATCTGGCCTTCTGCGCCTTCACCTGGATCGGCACGGCCCAGACGGTCGAGCGCCAGGTGGCCACCGACCGGGTGGTGGCCATCGTGGTGGTCTCGGCGGCCCTCCTGATCGTGGCCCTGGTCGTCTTCATCGTGGCGTGGGTGGCCTACAAGGCCCTGCCGTCGATCCACTGGGGGGCCCTGTTCACCCACGACCAGAAGAACTTCATCGTCTCGGACCCCCATGCCCTCGACCACGTGGGCATCCTCCACGCCATCATCGGCACCCTCGAGCAGGTGGCCGTGGCCGTCCTCATGGGCGTCCCCTTCGCCATCGCCACCGCCGTCTACCTCAACGAGGTCAAGGGGTGGGGCGTGAAGACCGTCCGCACCGTGGTCACGGCCATGAGCGGGACCCCCTCGGTGGTGGCCGGCATCTTCATCTACTCGATGCTGATCCTCACTCACGTCCTGCCCTACTCGGGCTTCGCCGCCTCCCTGGCCCTCATGGTCATCCTCCTCCCGTCGGTGACCCGGGTGGTCGAGGAGGTGCTCCGGGTGGTCCCCAGCGGGCTGCGCGAGGCGTCGCTGGCCCTCGGCGCCCCCGAGTGGCGCACGGTGTGGTCGGTGGTCCTGCCCACGGCCCGCTCCGGTGTGGTCACCGCCGTGCTGCTGGGCATCGCCCGCATCGTGGGGGAGACCGCCCCGCTCCTGTTCACCGCCTTCGGCTCCCAGGTCATGAACACCACCGGCTACTTCACCCGTGACCAGGGTGCGCTGCCGCTGGTCATCTGGGCCGACGTGCGCCAGGCCCAGCCGGTGCTGATCAACCTGGCCTTCCAGGCCGCCTTCGTGCTGATGGCCATCGTCCTCATCCTCTTCGTGCTGGCCCGCCTGTTCAGCCGGCCCCGGAGCAAGGCCGGTCGCCGTAAGGGCGCGCCGTCGGAGGCCGAGCTCGGTACCGACGACGTCCTGGCCCGCATGTTCGTCCCCGTCCCCATGGAGCTGAAGGAGCCCGACGCATGACCGCCACCCTGAACGCCCCCGCCACGGCGGCGTCCCCCGCTGCCGCCCCGTCCGGCGTCGAGCCCGGCCACATCGACGCCGAGGGCGTCTGCGCCTGGTTCGGCTCCCGCCTGGTCCTGGAGAACGTGGACCTGGCCATGGAGGCGTCCAAGGTCACGGCCCTGATCGGGCCCTCCGGCTGCGGCAAGTCGACCTTCCTGCGCATCCTGAACCGCATGCACGAGGTGGTGCCGGGCGCCCAGCTGGCCGGCCAGGTCAAGCTGGACGGCGTCGACATCTACGGTCCCGGCCAGCGGGCCATGGAGACCCGGCGCCACATCGGGATGGTCTTCCAGAAGCCCAACCCGTTCCCGGCCATGACCATCGCCGAGAACGTCCTGGCCGGCCTCAAGTTCTCCCGGACCTCCCCGGTCAACAAGGACGACCTGATCGAGGAGTCCCTGACCAAGGGCGGCCTGTGGAACGAGGTGAAGGACCGCCTGGGCGAGCTGGGCGGGGCGCTCTCGGGCGGGCAGCAGCAGCGCCTCTGCATCGCCCGGTCGCTGGCCGTCAAGCCCCGGGTGCTCCTGATGGACGAGCCCTGCTCGGCCCTCGACCCCACCTCGACGCTCCGCATCGAGCAGACCATCAAGGAGATCGCCCACGAGGTGACGGTGGTCATCGTGACCCACAACATGCAGCAGGCCCAGCGGGTCTCCGACGAGTGCGCCTTCTTCCTGGCCGAGGAGAACCAGCCCGGCCGCATCGTCGAGTCCGGCCGCACCGAGCAGATCTTCGGCAGCCCCAACGACCCCAGGACGTACGACTATGTCAACGGCCAGTTCGGCTGATCGACCGGCCCGTCGGGGCCGGATCCTCCCTGCGGCGGCGGCCTTCGTGGCCCTGGCGGTGGGCGTCCAGTGGGCCGGGCTGACCCCGGCCGGCGCCAGCCCGTCGATGCAGTCGACGGGCTCGAGCTTCGCGTCGGTGGCCATCCAGCAGTGGGTGGGCCAGTCGGCCACCCTCTTCGGGCTCAACATCAACTGGCAGGTGTCGTCGTCGGTGGTCGGCCTGAACAACTTCGGCCAGAACCAGATCGACTTCGCCGCCTCGGACATCCCCTACAGCGCCCAGCAGTCGACCTACTACCCCAACCAGCCCTACCAGTACATGCCCGACGTGGCCGGCGGCCTGGCCTTCATGTACAACCTCAACGGCAACAGCGGGCAGCGCATCAACGACCTCCGGCTGAACGCCGCCGTGGTCGGGCAGATCTTCCTGGGCGAGGTGACCTCGTGGGACGACCCGGCCATCGCCGCCCTCAACCCTGACGAGCAGGGGAACCTGCCCCACCAGAACATCATCCCCGTCTACCGCGGTGACGCGTCGGGGGAGAACTACCTCCTCTCGGACTACCTGCTCCATCAGGACGGGGCCGACATCACGGCCGCCCAGAACGCCTTCGAGTCCGGCAACCCCGGCCAGCCCACGGCCACCTGGCCAGTGCCCTCGGCCAGCGCCCACTTCGACCAGGGGCGCTACAAGGGGTGGGCCAGGAACCTGCTGGTGGCCGAGAGCGGCTCGGACAACGCCGCCAACTACGTCTCGGCCCTCTCGTCGACGGGGTCCATCACCTACGTGGAGACGGCCTACGCCAAGGAGCACGCCTTCCCGGTGGCCTCCTTGGCCAACGCCGCCGGCAGCTTCACCCAGCCCACGTCGCTCAACGTGGCCACCGCCCTCGAGGCGGCCCAGCTGCACGCCGACCTCACCCAGGACCTCACCGGCGTCTATGTGAACCCCCTGCCCAACACCTATCCGCTCTCGGCCTACAGCTACATCGTGGCGCCGTGCGCACCAGGTCTGGCCGGAGCCCAGCACACCTCGTGCGTGGGCCCCGGGGCCTCCTCGCCGTTCGCCGCCTCCAAGGGCCAGGCCCTCGGGCAGTTCGTGGCCTTCCTGGCCTGTGCCGGCCAGGCCAAGATGGCCTCGCTGGGCTACTCGCCGCTCCCCCCGGTGCTGGTCCAGGCCGACTTCAACGCCATCGGCCGCATGAACGGCGGCGTCCAGCCGCCCCCGCCGACGGCGGCCAACTGCAAGAACCCCTACGTGGACGGCGAGATCCCCCTGCCGGGCTCCCCGGTGGTCGCCGGCATCACCGGCGGCGGCGTGGGCCAGCCGCCCCAGACCCTCCCGGGTGTGGCTCCCTCGGCGTCGGGCAAGACGGGGGGCGGGACCACAGCCTCCGGCCGCAAGTCCTCCAGCGGCCTCCCCTTCGGCGGCTCGGCGTCGGCCGCTGCGGCGGCCCAGGCGGCCGGGCTCACCCCGGAGCTGGCCGCCCAGGGCTACACCGTGGTCAACGGCCAGGTGGTCCGCACGCTGGGCAAGGGCGGGCCGAACAAGTACCTGCGGGCCAACGCCCTGGTGGCGGCCACCGCGCATGTGCCCACCACCCCGGGGGTGGTGACCCTCGGCTGGGCGATCCTCCTGCTCGGGGCCATGCTCGCCCCGCCGCTGGTGGCCACCCGGATCCGGCGCCGCCGTCTGGTGGCGGCCGCCGTGGCCACCGGCACGGACGCAGGCGCCGGGCAGGGGGCAGGACGATGACGGGACGGGACCGAGAGGTGGCGATGACGGCGACGGGCAGGGGCAACGAGCCGGCAGCAGGCCGGCGGCCGGTGGAGCAACGCGGGCTGCGGGTCTGGATGGTCCTCGTCCTGGCCATCACCGGCCTGGTCGGGGTGGGGGCCACCGTGCCCCTGTCGGCCAAGGCGTCGGTGGCCGGGGCGGCCTCGACCTGCGCCGACGACGGCACCGGCGGCTGCCTGGTGACCCTGCCGTGTCCGGCCGGGGCGACCACCTGTCCGACGATCGACGTGACCCCGGCCACCAACGTCGCCGACGGGCAGTACGTCTACGTCACCGGCCGCAACGTGGATCCCACCGGGAGCCTCCGGGTGGCCTTCTGCTCGGCCAACGGCTCGGCCACCGACCCCCAGTGCCTCACCGGCATCTGGCAGACCCAGAGCCTCAACCCGATCTCGGTCCCGGTGGCCGCCAACGCCGACACCGGGAACCTCACCTCGGTGTCGTACCCGGTCTTCCTCGACCCGGCTGAGGACGGCAACACCAAGATCCCCTCTCACGACCTCCTGAACACCACCGGCGAGGGCCCGGGCTTCTACTGCGACAACGGGGCCAACCGGTGCAACCTGGTGGTGACCCTCGAGACCGGCCAGGGTCCCGGCGTGGGCAACGGGCCGGAGATCACCGCCGACAACTCGGCGGTGATCCCCCTCACCTTCGCCGCCCAGGCCGCCGGCTGCCCGGCCACCGACCCCCAGCTCCAGGTGTCGAGCTCGTTCAGCCTCGAGCACTTCCTTCCGGCGGCCATCGAGGCCACCTGTGCCGGCAAGAACGGCGTGGTGGCCCTCAACACGGCCAACGACAACGCCTCGGTGGCTGCTGACTACGTGAACGGCAGCGCCACGGTGTCCTTCGTCGACAACGTCTCCGACCCGGGCCTGGTGGCCCAGCTCATCGGGCAGGGATACGCCTTCGTTCCCGTCGCCCTGTCGGCCACCTCCGAGAGCGTGCTGGCCGGTGCGGCCAACGGCGCCCTCAACTACCCCGTCAACTCGTACCGCCTCACCCCGAACATGGTGGCCGGCCTGCTGACCTCGGCCTACCAGTTCCCCCAGGGCTCTCTCACCCTCCCGCCGAAGCCCCGCTTCGTGCTGGCCGACAACCTGGCCGCGGCCATGGCCGCCGGCTCGCCGCCGCTGACCTGCGCCGAGCAGGCCGGGTGCCCGGTCAAGAAGGGCAAGTACAAGCAGATGCAGTACCAGTCGAAGTACAACGCCTTCGAGGTGCTGAACCCGTTCCCGGCGGGCACCACCGGGCCGCAGGCCTTCGGCTCGTTCAACGCCAACGTGCCGAGCGGGTCGAGCTTCCAGGCCACCTCGTGGCTGTGCGCCGCGCCGAACGCGCCCTTCTCGGTCACCATCGACACCAACCCGACCACCCCGGGCGGGGCTCCGGGCCGGACGACGTCGAAGATCACCGACACCAACGTGGCCGCCCAGACGCTGGTGTCCGCACCGCAGGGGTCGTCCATCTGGCCCCCGTACCCCGGGGCCACCTGGATCTACCCGGACTGCCACGGCTACGCCAACCTGCCCGCCCTCTCGGGCACGGCCATCAACTTCAGCGCCAACCAGTCGCCGGCGCTGCAGGCCAAGTCCATGCGGGGCTGGTGCTACTCGGGCGGCGTGCTGCCCCAGCCGCCGACCTCCCAGCCGTGCGCCGCCTTCGGGCTCATGGACTCCTCGGAGGCCCAGTTCTACGGGCTGTCCACGGCGTCGCTGGAGAACGCCTCGGGCAACTTCGTGGCCCCCACCACCGACAGCCTCGAGGCGGCGGCCAAGGCGCTCGTCCCGTGCCCGACGTCGGACCTCACGTGCCCGTCGGGCACCTTCCGGGTCGACTACGCCAACCCGGACCCGGCGGCCTACGCCATGCCCAACGTGACCTACGCCATCGTGCCCAACGCCACCCTCCCCTACGAGAAGGCCCAGGCCGTGACCCACCTGCTCACCAACCTGGTCGAGTTCTCGCACTCGGGGAGCCTCCCGGCCGGCTACGCCCCCCTGCCGGACGCCCTCTACCAGGCGGCCACGGCCGACATCGCCGCGGCCATCCACTCCGAGCCGGCCCCGCCGACCCCGACGACCACCACGACGACTCCGACGGCCACCACCACCCCGGTCACCACCCCGCCCGTCACCGGCACGGGGACGTCGTTCGACGCCGGGTCGTACGTCCCGATCACCCCGGTGACCAGCGCCCTTCCCCCGACCGGGGCCGCGCCGACCACCACGGTGCCGGCCGACCAGGGCGCCGTCGGTGCCGTGGCCGCCCCGCCGGCCGCCACCCCGACGGGCTTCCTGCTGGTCGGCCTGGCCGCCTCGACCCGGTTCCTGCTGCCGGCCATCGTGCTGGTGGCGCTGGGATCGCTCATCGGCGGCGCCCTCCTGCTCTTCGGGCCGGGCACCGCACCCCGCCGCCGCCGGGGGGACGCATGACGACCCTGGCCACGTCGCCCCCCGCCGTCGACGGGACGGCCCCGGCCGGGGTGGCCGGCGCGACGCCCGTCCTGGCCTCGGGACGGACCGTCACCCTGCCCGACCTGCCCTACCGCCGTCTGGCCGGCTTCGCCCTGGTCGGGGTGGCCGGACTGATCGCCGCCTTCCTGGCCTACCTCTTCCTCTTCACGCCGCTCACCGCCTCGCGCAGCCAGGCCAAGCTGGTGGCCTCGCTGAAAGGCCATCCGCTCAACGTGTACCAGCTGGTCGGCGGCCACGCCCCGGCCGAGGGCAGTGCCGTGGCCGTGCTCCAGATCCCCGCGCTGGGCCTCGACAAGGTCGTGGTCCAGGGGACCAGCGCAGCCGACCTGATGGGCGGCCCCGGCCTGATGCCGGGCACCGCCCTGCCGGGCACCGTCGGCAACGCTGTGGTGGCCGCCCGACGGGTGACCTTCGGCGGCCCCTTCGGCTCGATCGGCTCCCTGCGCGCCGGTCAGGCCATCCGGGTGGTCGACGGCGTGGGCACCTTCACCTACAAGGTGGTGGGCAGCCGCACCGTGGGGATCGGCCAGCGGGACGTCGTCGTTCCCACCGCCGACAACCGGCTGACCCTCATCACCTCCGACTCGTCGCTGGTGGCCGGCGGCCGGGAGGTGGTGGTGGCCAAGCTGGTGGGCCGTGCCATCGCCGTGCCCGGGGAGTCTGCGGCCGTGCCCGGCTACGACCTGGCCCTGGGCGGGGATGCCGCTGCCGGGGGCCTGGTGCTCCTGTGGTCGATCCTCACCGTGGTGCTCCTGGTGGCCGCCGCCTACCTGGCCTGGCGGACCCGACGGGGGTGGCTCGTCTACTTCTTCACGGCTCCGGTGGTGGTGCTGTGCGGGCTGTTCGCCTGCCAGAGCCTGGCCCGGGCACTGCCCGCCACCTACTGAGCCACCGCACGCGACGCCGACCTGCCACTTGGCCGTCCGGTCGACCCTGTCGGCCTGCTTCAAGAGGGCTGGCCATCTGATCTGCCGGCAGGTGCAAAGTGGTCATCCCGGTGACGGCGTCGGGCGTCGACCCAGGTCTCAGTGGCGTTCGACCACGCACTGCCTCGGTCCGACCGGCGGTCCCCACCGAGGGTGGCAGGATCCAGCGGATGGTCCCGTCGGTAGCCGAACGGGTGTCGCGGAGGGATCACGAGGAGTTCATCCGGGCCCGACAATCCGGTGACGGACCGGTTACCTCGCCTCCGTATTCTGCCCAGCGGAGGCCCGAGAGGGGCAGCACAACGAGGGGCAGCACCAAGGTGCGCGTGTCTCCTGGGCCTCCGATCGGAAGCATCCACAACCAGGAGGAGACAACGAATGTTCCGTTCCAAGTTGACCCGGGGGAGTGTGGCTGTGGCCGCCGCCGCCATGGGTCTCGCCATGGTGGCTCCCGGCGTCGCCGGCGCCACCGGCACCGCCACTGGCCGCAGCGCCACGCTGATCACGGGTCAGGGCTCGCAGACGTCGTATGACGTCATGAGCGCGCTGTCCACGCTGTTCAACTCGGCACCGGGCTGTGACCTGACGGCGTCCACGTCGGTCCCGGCCAGCCTCGACTGCGGGCAGTCCACCACCACCGCCGGTGCTGCCGGTGGCGAGCAGGGCTACAACGTGTCGGCCGAGAACCCCTACAACGACTACTCGGTCGAGGGCCCGGCCATCGGCTCGGGCAATGGCGCCAACGCCCTCACGGCGGCCGGCACCGGCTCGCCCACCCAGACCGTCGACTTCGCCCGGGCCTCCTCGGCCAAGGGCGGTTCGACCCAGAACCGGGTGAAGTACGCCACTGACGCCGTGTCGTGGGTGACCTTCAACACCGTGCAGGGCGTCAAGACCCCGCAGGCCAAGATCACCAACCTGACCACCGCCCAGATCCAGGGCATCTTCCAGGGCACCGGCGTCCCCGGATGCGTTGGCGGCCAGTACAGCAACATGGACTGGTTCTGCCTCGGGGCCAAGACCCACTCGCCGATCGATGTCTACATGGCGCAGACCGGGTCGGGCACCTACTCCACCTGGCAGGCCTTCACGGGCATCACCTCCGGCACTGCCGGTGGTGGCGTGACGGGAGCCGGCATGGAGCAGGGCGGCGGCACGGTGGCTTCGCACTCCAACCTGTTCGAGAACCAGATGTCCTACATCTCGCAGCAGGCTGATGCCGCCAACGCCATCTACTTCTTCTCGCTGGGCAAGTTCACCACGAACTGCCACGGCAAGAACGGCAAGAAGGTGGTCTGCGCCGGCACCCACAGCAACGACTATGTGACCTACGGGGCCATCAACGGGATCTCGGCCACCGAGTCGACGGTCCAGGGCACCGGTGGTGGAGCCGGCGTGACCTTCCCGGTCGTGCGTGGCCTCTACAACAACTACAACAACGCCTCGGCCACCGTGCCCTCGAACCAGGCCACCCTCAACTTCGTCTCGGAGAAGGGCTTCCTGTGCAAGGCGAGCACGGCCACCGACATCAACCCCTACACCGGCAACAGCTACCGGACCGACATCGAGAACGCCATCAAGGCGCAGGGCTTCTTCCCGCTCGACGTCTCCGGCAGCCCGTTCGCCCAGGGCTCGGTGACCAACCCGGCCAACATCACCGACACCGCCTTCACGGCGATCGACGGTGACGGCACCTCCGGCTACTGCCTGGTGACCCACGGCTGATCCCGCCTCACGGCATCACCACCGCTTTGCGGTGCGCACCGAGGGCCCGGCTCCGGCCGGGCCCTCGGCCGCGTCCGGGACCCGGTGGGCGGCCCGACCGGCCCCGGCGTCCGGGCCCCTCGCGCCCGCTCCGGTCAGCGCTCGGCCGGGACCAGGTGGAGGGCCAGGCGCGGGCAGGAGGTGACGGCCCGGCGGGCGTGGTCGACCAGGCCGGCCGGCACCTCGCCGGGGGCCACGACGGGGAACCCCCACGGGTCGAGCGTGATGAGCTCGGGCAGGAGCTCGGCGCAGACCCCGGCGCCGTCGCAGGCCACCGGGTCGACGATGAGGCGGAGCCGGCGGGGGCTCACCGGCCCGCTCCCCGACGGGCCGCCGCCGGTGCGGCCGGGACGGGCAGGAATGGCGCGGCGGGCGGGCACGGCCCCCGCGAGGCGTGCAGGGCCACGTGGTCGGCGAAGGTGGCCAGGGCGGTGCGCACGAACCGGGCCACCCCGTCGGGGTGGCGGCACGCCCCCCGGCCCTCCACCAGGTCGCAGAGGCCGGGGATGGCCGCCGCACCGCCCCGGAGCTGATCGGGGCGCCAGGCCAGGCGCTCGAGCGCGGTGGCCAGGGTGTCGAGCCCGTTGACGCAGGGGCCGCACTGGCCGGCCCCCTCGCCCTCCATGTAGCGGGCCACCCGGGCCACCTCGGCCAGCGGGCAGCAGCCGGCGGGCAGCAGGGCCACCACGCCGGCCCCCAGCGAGCTCCCGTGGGCCCGGGCGTCCTCCTCGGTCACCGGCATGGTCAAGGCCACCTCGGGGCGGAGCCAGCCGCCGCCGTAGCCACCCAGGAGCACGCCCTGGAGCCCGGACGCCGCGGGGTCGATACCCAGGGCGGCGCTGAAGGTGGTGCCCAGGGGGACCTCGACGATGCGGGGGCCGTCCCACCGGCCGGTGACGGTGGTGAGGATGGTCCCCGGGGCCTCGGGTGTGCCCACCGACCGGTACCACCCGGGTCCGAACCGGGCCACCAGGGCGGCATGGGCCAGGGTCTCGACGTTCTGGACCAGGGTGGGCCGCCCGCCGACCCCCTTGGTGCGGATGGTGGTGAGGCCCTGGAAGGTGGGCAGGCCGGGGGAGCGGCCGGCCAGGGTGGACACCACGGCGGTCTCCTGACCGGCCAGGAAGCGGTCGGGGGCGGCCACCACGGTGACCGGGCACGGATCCAGGCGCCGGGCGGCCCGCTCGTCGAGGGCGGCCCGCACACCGGGCACGGCGGCGGCGGGGACGTAGACGTAGGCCTGGCCGGCGCCGGTGGCCCGGGCGGCCACGGCCAGGCCGTCGAGCACCAGGTGGGGGACCTCGGCCAGCAGCAGGCGGTCCTTGCCGCTGGCCGGCTCGCCCTCGGCCCCGTTGGCCACCACCACCGGGGTGCGCAGGCCGGATCGGCGGACCGAGCGCCACTTGGTGCCGACCGGGAACCACGCCCCGCCGTGGCCGCGGAGTCCGCTGGCCTCGATGGCCTCCAGCAGGGCGGATGGCGTGGCATCGGGCAGCGTCCCCCACCGCCCCAGGTGGGCGGCGAGGTCGACCGGCCCGGCACCGGCCAGGCCGGCCAGCAGGCGGGTCGGGCCCGTCGGGGCGGTCACGGCGGTGGTCACCGGCCCGCCGGGGTGGCGGTCACCGTGGCGGTGACGGCGTCGGTCGTCTCGGACAGCTGGAGGTCGGCCACGATCACCATCGGGGCAGGGGCGGCGACCTGGGCCTCGACCCGGCTGCCGGCCAGACCGGTCACCGGTCCCTGGTAGGGGCCGAGGTCGGCCGACCCCGACGTGAGGGCCACACCCCCGTCGGCCGGCGCCCCGTCCAGGGTGAAGGTCAGCGGCGTCGACGCCGGGTCGGTCAGGTGCAAGGCCAGGGTCACCCGGACGCCCCCGCCCTCGAGGCGCGCCGTGCTGCGCGTCCCGGTGGCGGCCAGGCGGAAGGGGGCGGCCGGCACCCCGGTGGTCGTGCCTGTGCCGGACGGTGCGGTGGCGGCAGGTGCCGGTGCGGGAGCCGATGCGGCGCTGCCGCCGGTGCCGTTCCGGGCGGCCAGCTGGGACAGGAGGGCCGACGAGGTCCCCGAGCGATGCGACCAGCCGGGCCGGAGCGGCCCCAGCACGGCGAAGGCGGCGATGACCGCGGAGACCACGGCCGCCCCGCCGGCCGCCCCGAGGCGCCGGGCCGCGGGGAACTCGCTCCCGACCACCAGCCGCCAGGCCACGGCGCCGAGCACGCCGGCGGCGCACAGCGCCTCGCCGGCCAGGACCAGCGGCAGCTGGGTGTCGGACCCCGTGCCCAGGCCGTGCACCAGGGCCACCGGCCAGCACAGGTAGGCCAGCCAGTGGACGAAGCGCCAGGAGGCGAAGCCGATCCGGTGGCGCAGGCCGCTGGTGATCATCACGGCCAGGAGGAGGTCGAAGGCCAGGGCGCCGAGGCCGGTGTAGAGGGGCCGGTACGGCGAGCGGAAGGGGAGGACCACGTCGAGCCAGCCGATGGGGACGTACCCGTCGACCACGGTGGAGACGATGTGGACGCCCAGGAAGACCAGGGCCAGGAGCGAGAGGTTGCGGTGGACGTCCTGGGAGAGGAAGCGGGGCCAGCGCCGGGTGGTCCAGCCCACCGCGGCCACGATGCCGATCATCATGGTGGCGCTGAGCAGGGCGAAGGCCACCAGGCCGCTGGAGCGGGTCAGGTACCACATGGCCCGGCCGCCGATGGCGCCCACGGCGACGGCGGCCGTCATGCCGCCACTGTCCGGGTCGGGCGGGGCTCGTCGTCGGGCCACCCGGCAACCGTGGTGACCGTGCCGTCGGTGCGGACCAGGCGGGCGGGGAGACCGTGGCCGGCGAGCCAGGCCGGGGCCGCCTCGCCGAGCACCAGGGCGGCCGTGGAGGCGGTGTTGGCGTCGACGCAGGTCCCGGCCACCACCGACACCGTGCGCCAGCAGGTGGCGGCAGGCAGGCCGGTGGACGGGTCGATGAGGTGGTGGGCGGTCCCGTCGGCCATGGTCCAGCGGCGCCGGCCGATCCCTGACGAGGCCAGGCCGCCGTCGCCCACGGTGACGGCCACCGGGGCGTCGGGGTCCCCGGCCACATCGGCCAGGCCCACGGTGAACCCGTCGGCCGGGGCGCCGGCCACGGCGATGTCGCCGCCCAGGGAGACGAGCACGCCCACCCCGGTACGGCCGGCGATCCGGACGGCCGCCCGGTCGGCGGCCCAAGCCTTGGCCGTGGCCCCCAGGTCGAGCAGGCACCCGGCCGGGAGGGCGACGGTGCCCCGGTCGGCATCGAGGTGGACCGAGCGCCATCCGGGGACGGGTGCGGGCCCGGGCAGCGGCCGGTCCACCCCGCCCACCACCTCGGCGATATCCCGGTCGTAGCCGAGGCGGCAGAGGGCCGCCCCCACGGTGGGGTCGACCACGCCGCCGGTCAGCTCGGCGGCCCGCAGGGCGACGGCGAGGGCCTCGGCCAGCATCGGCGACACCGGCTGCGGCCCGGTCCCGGCCGCCGCGCACAGGCGCGACACCTCCGAGTCGGAGCGGAACCGGCTGGCCGCCTGCTCCACCTCGTCGAGCACCTCGTCGAGGATGCGGGCGGCGGCCACCACGGCGGCGGGATCGGTCACCACGACCTCGATCGGGGTCGACCACCGGGTGGTCCGGTGGACGGCCTGGAGGGCCGTCGTGTCACGGGGGGGCATGCTCAGCTGGCGCCGCTGGAGACCGGCGCCTGGTACTGGCTGGGGGCCGGCGTGTACGACGGTGCCGAGAAGCCGGCACCCGAGCTCGACGGGGCCGGGGCGGCAGCACCGGCGGACGGTGTGGCACCGGAACCGGCGGGCGCCGCAGCCGAGCCCCCCGACGAGGCGGTGCCCGACGAGGCGGTGTGCCCGGGCAGCGCCTGGCTCAGGTAGATGCCCACGGCGGCCACGCCGGCCACCGAGGCGGCGGCCACCCCCTTGGTGATCGACCGGCCCCGGACCACGGCGGCATCCCGCTCGAGACGGGCCTGGCCGAGGGGATCGCGGCGGGCGGCGGCGCTGCGGTGCGTGCTCATGGGAAGCACCCTAGGGAGCGAACCTGGGAGCCAGGTGTGGAACGGGTAAGAACCGCTGAAGAACCGTGCGGCGGCCCCGGTGCGTCCCCGGGGGCCTGAACGCCGTCCACCCCGGCCGGGTCATCCCCCGTGGCTGCCGCCGTAGGTGGCGAGCCAGGCGGCCGCCGAGGGGGCCACCAGCGCGGCCAGCACGGCGCCGGCCACCAGACAGGCCGCCAGGGTCCACAGCCGGATGCCGGCCCCCCGCACCTGTCGGCGGGTCCGTCGGACCAGGTCGGCCGGGGCCAGTCGGGCGGTGTCGAGGACGTGGCCGAGCACGTGGACGGTCATGGCCCCGAACCACAGCACGAACCCCGCCTTGTGGGCCAGGAAGGTCAGGTCCTGCCAGTTTCGGGGCACGTACAGCAGAGCGATGCCCGAGACCAGGACCTCGACGGTCAGGAGGACCACCGCCGGCCCGAGCAGACGCAGCAGGAGGGGCGGTGCGCCCCGGGAGACGTAGGCCGGCGTGCCCAGGTAGTACGAGGCCATCCGCCAGATGGTCGTCCCCATCTTCACGGCGACCACCGGCACCAGCACCATGCCCAGCACCACATGAGGGGTCAGCAGCGACCGGACCGACAGGAGGGTCGCGCCCTCGGCGGCCAGCAGGACCAGCAGGAGTGCTGCGGTGAGCCCGGTCAGCCGGGCGTTCCCCTCGGGCCCGCCGAGGTGTCCCGCTTCGGCGCCATCGACGACCGGGGGGTGGGCGGGCACCCGAGCAGTGTGGCCTGCCGCCGGGGGTGCTGTCACGCCATCGACCTCCCGTCCGGAGGCGCAGCACGGCGGTGGAGTGCGATCCCTGTGCGCAGGTTGCCGGTCGTGTATGGTCGCAGCACGGCGGGTGATCGACCGCCCCACGCTTCAAGCCGCTGCCGGCGGTACAAGATCGCAGCCGACCGGACGGGGGACGAGTCCGACCGGCTCATATCCTCCGGGTCCCCCGGTGTCGGCTGCCCCCCTGCCCCTCGTGGTAGCCGTCGCCGGGGACCCGGCGGGCTCTCCGGGCACCCGCCCGAACCCCGCCCCGCTCCCGGTCCGCCGGTCGAGCCGGGCGGGTCGTCCCGGCCACCGGTCCCCAAGGACGGTGCGCCGCGGTTGCGGATGGTGGGGGTTCCGACCGGTGCCGGCGGCGGGGCCCGACGCTGCGATGCGGCGTCAGCGGGTGGTGGGGAGCCAGGCCGGCCGGGCGGCCTCGTAGGAGGTGATCTCCTCCTCGTGGCGGAGCGTGAGGCCGATGTCGTCCCAGCCGTTCAGCAGGCGCTCCCGGGTGAACTCGTCCATCGGGAAGGTGGTCGAGATGCCGGCGGCCGGCGCCTCCACGGTGCTGCGGGCCACGTCGATGGTGATCTCCAGGCCCGGGTCGGCGGCCACGGCGTCCAGCAGGGCCCGCCCCACCTCGGGATCGACCTGGACCGGCACCAGGCCGGCCTTGGTGCAGTTGTTGCGGAAGATGTCGGCGAACCCGGGGGAGACCACGGCGGCGAAGCCGTAGTCCTGCAGGGCCCACACAGCGTGCTCCCGGGACGAGCCGGTCCCGAAGTTCGGCCCGGCCACCAGGATGGTGGCCCCGGCGTGCTCGGGCCGGTTGAGCACGAAGTCCCGGTCGTCCCGCCACTCGCTGAAGAGGCCGGCGCCGAAGCCCGTCCGCTCGACCCGCTTGAGCCAGTCCGACGGGATGATCTGGTCGGTGTCCACGTCGGAGCGGTCCAGGGGGACGGCCCGTCCGGTCACGATCTGCACGGCGTCCATCAGTCGAGCTCCCCTGGGGTGGCGAACCGTCCGGCCACCGCGGTGGCCGCAGCGACGGCGGGCGACACCAGGTGGGTGCGCCCTCCCCGGCCCTGGCGGCCCTCGAAGTTCCGGTTGGAGGTGGAGGCGGCCCGCTCGCCCGGGCTGAGCTTGTCCGGGTTCATGGCCAGGCACATGGAGCACCCGGGCTGGCGCCAGTCGAAGCCGGCCGCCGTGAAGACGGCGTCGAGGCCCTCGGCCTCGGCCTGGGCCTTGACCTGGTGGGAGCCGGGGACGACGAGGGCCCGCATGCCCCGGTGGACGGTGCGGCCCCGTAGCACCTCGGCGGCGGCCCGGAGGTCCTCGATGCGCCCGTTGGTGCAGGAGCCGATGAAGACGGTGTCGACCGGCACCTCGGCCAGCGGCGTGCCGGCGGTGAGGCCCATGTACTCGAGGGCCCGGGCCGCAGCGTCGCGCTCGGAGGGGGTGGCGAAGTCGTCGGGGGTGGGCACGGTGCTGTCGATGCGGGCCACCTGGGCGGGGTTGGTGCCCCAGGTGATGTAGGGGGCCAGGCCAGCCCCGTCGATCACCACCTCCTTGTCGAAGGCGGCCCCGGGGTCGGTGGGCAGCGAGCGCCAGTAGGCGACGGCCTCGTCCCAGGCGGCCCCCGTGGGGGCGTGGTCCCGGCCCTCGAGGTAGGCGAAGGTGGTGTCGTCGGGGGCGATCATGCCGGCCCGGGCGCCGCCCTCGATCGACATGTTGCAGACGGTCATCCGGCCCTCCATGGAGAGGCCGGCGATGGCGTCGCCCCGGTACTCGATGATGTGGCCGCTGCCCCCGCCGGTGCCGATGCGGCCGATCACGGCCAGCACCAGGTCCTTGGCCGTCACCCCGGCCGGGAGGGTGCCGTCCACCGTCACGGCCATGGTGGCGGGCCGGCGCTGGGGGAGGGTCTGGGTGGCCAGGACGTGCTCGACCTCGCTGGTCCCGATCCCGAAGGCCAGGGCTCCGAAGGCGCCGTGGGTAGAGGTGTGGCTGTCGCCGCAGACGATGGTCATGCCCGGCTGGGTCAGGCCCTGCTCGGGCCCGATGATGTGGACGATGCCCTGGTTGGCGTCGCCCATCGGGTAGCAGGTGATGCCGAACTCGGCGCAGTTGGCGTTGAGCACGCTCAGCTGCGTGGCGCTGATGGGGTCGGCCACCGGCTTGTCGATGTCGGCGGTGGGCACGTTGTGGTCGGCGGTGGCGATGGTCAGGTCGGGGCGGTGCACGGTCCGGCCGGCCAGGCGGAGGCCGTCGAAGGCCTGGGGCGAGGTGACCTCGTGGACCAGGTGGAGGTCGATGAAGAGGAGGTCGGGCTCGGTGCCGCCCCCGTCGTGGACGACGTGGGCGTCCCAGACCTTCTCGGACAGGGTGCGGCGTGCGGCCATCGGCTCAGGCTCCGATCTTGACGATCTCGACCCGGAGGGTGCCTCCGGGGGCGGCGTACTCGACGGTCTCCCCGGGGGCGTGCCCCAGCAGGGCCTGGCCCAGCGGGGACTTGGGGGAGACCACGTCCAGGTCGCCCTGGCGCTCCTCGATCGAGCCGACGAAGTAGGTCAGGGTGTCGTCCTCGTCGTCGCCCTCGTAGCGGAGCGTGACGACCGAGCCCTCGGCCACGGTCCCGTCGCCCTCGGGCTCGCCCTCGACGATCTCCACCGTCTTCAGCATCTGCTGGAGCTGGCGGATCCGGGCCTCCATCTTCCCCTGGGAGTCCTTGGCGGCGTGGTAGTCGCCGTTCTCCTTGAGGTCGCCGAGGGCCCGGGCGGCCTCGATGAGCGCGGCGATCTCCACCCGGCCGCGGGTGGTCAGGTCCTCGAGCTCGGCCTGGAGCCGCTCGTGGGTCGCTCGGGTCAGCCGGGTGGGGGCGGTGTCGGTCACGGCGCACCAGGCTACCGGCCGTCGCGGGCACCCGGTTCCCCGGGCCTGCCGACGGGCGGGAAGGTCCGTGCAGCGACGCGCCCGGGCCGGGTGGCGGATCTGCCGCCGGGGGTGCCGCCCGTGGGATGATCGGGCACCGGCCCCGGGGGCGTCGGGACCGGGGGCACGCCGTGCCCGTCCGGTCCGCCGTGCGCCCGGCCCGGCGGTGGGACGACCAGACGGCACGGAGACGACGAGGAGCGACCCGACATGGCAGAGATCCACGGGACGTGGGACCCCCGGTATGACGCAGTGGCATCCACGCTGGCCGCCAGCCTGGACGCCGGGACCGATGTCGGCGCCTCGGTGGCCGTGCTGGTGGGCGGGGAGCCGGTGGTCGACATCTGGGGCGGCACTGTGGATGCCGCCGGCACCGCGCCATGGCAGCGGGACACCATCACCAACGTGTGGTCGACCACCAAGACCATGACCTTCCTGGTCGCCCTGATGCTGGCCGACCGGGGCGAGCTCGACTTCGATGCACCGGTGGCCCGGTACTGGCCGGAGTTCGCCGCCGCCGGCAAGGAGGCGGTCCTGGTCCGTCACCTCATGGCGCACACCGCCGGCCTGCCCGGCTGGGACGAGCCGATGGCGCCCGAGGACCTGGCCGACTGGGAGCGGTGCACCACCGCCCTGGCCGCCCAGGCGCCGTGGTGGGAGCCGGGGACGGCGTCGGGGTACCACGCCGTCACCCAGGGCTACCTCATCGGCGAGGTCGTCCGGCGCATCACCGGGACCACCATCGGAGCGTGGTTCGCCGAGGAGGTGGCCGGTCCGCTCGGGGCCGACTTCCACATCGGCCTGCCCGAGTCCGAGGACCACCGGGTCTCCCTCGTCATCCCCCCGCCTCCGCTGGACCTGGTGGCGCTCAAGCCCAGCGAGCTGGTCATCCGGGCCATGGGCAACCCGCTGCTGGATGCCACCTACCCCTCCCAGGCCTGGTGGCGTCGGGCCGAGATCCCGGCCGCCAACGGCCACGGCAACGCCCTGTCGGTGGCCCTGGTCCAGTCGGTGGTGGCCGGACGGGGCCAGGCCCGGGGGGTCCGCCTGCTGTCCGAGGCGGCCTGCGACCGGATCTTCGACGAGCAGATCCACGGCACCGACCAGATCCTGGGGTCGGAGTACCGCTTCGGCATGGGCTACGGCCTCAGCTCGGGGATGATGCCCATCGGGCCCCGGGCCTGCTTCTGGGGCGGCTACGGCGGATCGCTCATCGTGATGGACCAGGACCTCGACCTGACCGTCTGCTACGCCATGAACCGGATGGAGGCCGGCCTCGAGGGCGACGTGCGCGGCGCCTCCCTCATGCTGGCCGCCGCCGCGGCGGCGGCCGGAGGCTGAGCAGGACCGGTCGGTGGACGCCGTAGATCCCGTATCCGGGCCGCCGGACGGCGAGGCGGGGGAGCCCATGGCGGAGCCGTCGGCGCGCCCGGGCCGGTCCGGCCACCCGGTCCTGGGCGGTCGGTCGGGATCGCACGGCCCGGCCCCCGGCGAGCCGGGGTGGGAGGACCCGCTGGGCCACACCTTCGAGGACCAGCTCGAAGAGGAGACGGTCCGGCCCATCCGCTGGAAGGCCCTGGTGCGGCGCACCGTGGTCATCGTCATCGCCGGGGTGGCCCTCTACCTGGTGGCCCCCAGCGTCCTCGCCGTCCTCCACTCCTGGCCCCGGCTGGTCACCCTCAACCTGTGGTGGTTCATCCCCGCCGTGGCCGCCGAGGCCGCCCACTTCGCCTGCACGTTCTCGCTGCAGCGCATCGCACTGCGCACCAAGGCGTGGTTCCCGGTGGTGACGGCCCAGCTGTCGGGCAACGCCATCACCCTGATCGTCCCCGGGGGCGCCGCCGCCGGGGCGGCCGTGCAGTTCCGGATGCTCAAGACCAGCGGGATGGAGCCCACCGAGGCCGTCAGCGGGCTGACCGCCTTCTCGTTCCTGGGCATCGGCGGCCTCTTCGCCCTCCCCGTGTTCGTGCTGCCGGTGGTCCTCTTCGGCGCACCGGTGAGCTCAGGCCTGACCGACGCCGCCGGGATCGGCGCCATCGGCTTCGTCCTGTTCTCCTCGTTGGGCGTGATCATCATGGCCACCGACGGGCCCCTCGAGCTGGCCGGCCGGATCGTCCAGTGGACCCGCAACCGGATCTTCCCGCACCACCCGGTGATGGACGAGCTGCCGGCCCGCCTGCTGGAGCAGCGCAACATCATCCGCAGGGTGCTGGGCCAGCAATGGTGGCAGGCCACCCTGCTCTCGGCCGGGCGGCTGCTGTTCGACTATCTCTGCCTGCTCTTCTGCGTCCGGGCCGTGGGGAGCCACCCCCGGCCGTCCCTGATCCTGCTGGCCTACGCCGTGGCCGGCGTGATCGGCCTCATCCCCATCACCCCGGGCGGCCTGGGGATCGTCGAGGCCAGCCTCTCGGGCTTCCTGGTGCTGGCCGGGCTCACCGGCGCCGAGGCGGTGCTGGCCACCCTGGCCTACCGGCTGGCCTCCTACTGGCTGCCGATGCTGGCCGGCCCGGTGGCGTATGCCACCTTCCGCCGCCGCTACCGCGACGGACCGGTGCCCGGCCCGGCCGAGATCGGGCCCGCACCGGTCACCTGAGGGGACCGGCGTGACGGGTCACCTGAAGGGACCGGCGTGACGGGTCACCCCCGGATCCGCCAGGGGGGATCCCGGCGGTCCTCGCCGGCATGGAACAAGCAGAGGCGGTTGCCGTCGGGATCCCGCAGCCGGGCTTCCCGCCACCGCCACGCCATGTCCTGGGGGGGGTGCTCGAAGGCCACGCCGGCAGCAGTCAGCCGGGCATGTTCGGCGTCGAGCTCATCGGACTCGAAGTAGACCGTCGTCGATCCAGGGGCGACGGTTCCCGCGACGAACTCCACCGAGAAGGTCGAGCCGCCGTCGGGGCAGACGAAGCGCAGGTACCCGTCGGCGCGCACGATGAGCTCGAGACCCAGGAGGCGGTAGAAGCGCTCGGCAGCGTCGAGGTCGCCACTGGATACGGTCACCTGGTTGAGTCGCACGACGCCACTGTGGTCCCGCAGTGGAGCTGAGGCAAGGGGTTGGCCAGCCGTCCGCGGCAGTCCGGGAACCGGAGCGGGCGGGCCGTCCGGGGTTCAGGGGAGCAGGAGGAACGCCTCGTGATGGGCGGGCCGGACGACGGAGAAGTGGCGGCGGTCGAGGGTGGCGATCTCTCGGATGTCGAGACGCTCGGCTGCTGCGACCACGGAGGCGTCCACGGTTCCCAGCGGCAGATCGCGATGCGAGGAGACAAGTTCTGCGATCCGCAGCCAGTCGGTGCTGTGCACCGGTTCGACCAGGAGGTTGCCCGCCGCCAGATCGGCGAGGAAGCGGACTTCGGCGACCGGACCGAGGCGGGTCTCGAGGAGGGTGGCGACCTCGGCGACCACGAGCGAGGGGACGAACAGCGGACCTGGGTGCTCCTCGAGCAGGCGGAGGCACGGGGCGTGGTGACGATCGTCGGCGTCGACGTAGGCGTAGAGCGGGCCGGCGTCGACCAGGATCGCTATGGCGCCACCTCTGCCCGGAGGATCTCCTCGATGCGCTCGGACACGTCGGAGGCACCGCTGCGCCCGGCGCCGGCGGCCAACAGGCGCCGTCGTCCGGCGGGTGCGGCGCCATCGGACAGGAACTGCTCGAGCGCCTCCCGGGTGACATCGGCGATGGTGACCTGGCGGCGGGCCGCTTCGTGGCGGAGTCGGGCATCGAGGTCATCGGGAAGCTTGACGGTGGTCCGCTTCATGGTATGCCAGCATACCCTCCGACTGTCCGCTCGGGCCCCTCAGGAGACGTCGACGCCGCCCTCGCCGTCCAGGGTGGCCAGGCGGCCGCACCCCTCCTCGGTGACGAGCACCTCGAGCTGGTCGGGATCGGTGGTCTGGCCCCAGGCGCGCCGGCCCTCGGGGGTCCGGCAGGCCACCACGGCCCGGTCCGGCCGACCCGCCCGGTCGAAGGTGACCGAGTAGGTCTCGACGGTGACCTCGCCCGACGCCCCGGCATCGGTGGCGCACTGGGGCAGGGCGGAGACGGCGGCCTGCGGGTCGGACCAGGTGAACCCCCCGGCACGGTGGACCTCGACGCCGTCGGCCGCAGCAGGCTCCCCGCCACCGGCCCGTGCCGGACGGGTGCCGTAGACGCCGATGCTGTGCCGGGAGAGGTACCAGCCCAGCCCGGTGGTGAGCCCGGTCGCTCCCGGGTCCTGGCGCAGGCGGCCCACCAGGGCGGCCAGGGCGTGGGTGCCGTACCCGCTGCCGGGGCCGCCGGCGAAGGTCAGCCCCCCGGTGACCGTCCACGCCCGCCCGCTGCTGGCGGTCCCGATGGCCAGGCCCAGCTCGTCGGCAGCGATCTCCACGGCCGAGGGGAAGCACGAGTACAGGTCCACATGGCCCACGTCGTCGATGTCCAGGCCCGCCGCAGCCAGGGCGGCCCGGCCGGCCAGGCGGATGGCCGGCGACGTGGTGAAGTCGGCCCGGTGGGAGAGGAACCAGTGGTCCTCGGCATCGGCCCCGGCCAGCGGGAAGACCCACCGGTCCCGGGGGACGCCGGCGGTGTCGGCCGCCGCCGCCGAGCACAGCACCACCGCTGCCCCCTGGTCCACCTGGAGGTTGGCGGTGAGCAGCTTGGTGTAGGGGTAGGCCACCATCCGGTTGTCCGGGGTCGGTGCGGCCAGCTCCTCGGGTGTCCACCGGCGCTGCAGCCAGGCGTGCGGGTTCCCCTCGGCCACGGCTGAGGCCTCCGACCACAGGGCGGTGATGCGGGCCAGGTGGTCGGGGAGCGACCGCTCGGCGCGGGCGCGCAGCGCGTTCTCGAAGAGGGGGAAGACGGTGGTGGGGAGGTCGAGCCCCCGGGCCTCCTCGGCCTGGGTGGTCCCGGCCAGGTCGGTGCCGAACCGGGCCGGCGGCGGCGTGTCGCCCGGCTGGACGGTCCAGGGCAGGAGCGGTCGGTCGGGGTGGCGGCGGGCGGCGGCCTGGGTCCATCCGCAGTCGCCGCTCACCACCAGGGCGACGTCGAGCTCGCCCCTCCCGATGGCCAGGGCGGTGGCGTTGACCATGGCCTGGGGGCTGTTGCCGCCGGTGGTGGCCACCAGGACCTCGTCCGGAGCGAGGGCCAGCTCCTCGCAGAGCAGGGCGCCGACGTCGGCGTAGGCCCAGCTCACCGGGTCGGTGACCCGCACCGAGGCGGCCCGGGCCAGGAGGCGGCGGCCGGCCGGGGCCGCCCCGAGATCGGAAGAGCACACGTCTGAACTCCAGTCACGGCTACATCTCGTATGC
>CAXBRB010000006.1:0-31416 GCA_963977795.1 uncultured Acidimicrobiaceae bacterium | reverse complement strand
CACCCTACCGTCTAGCACCCAAAAACGTCGTAAGAGCAGCATAAATATGCGGAAATCGCATCTGTAACGCCCGAGGCCGGGCCGTCGTTTCCTATGGTGGCTCCATGCGCTCTGCGGCCCGGGCGGCGCACGCCGACCGCCCGTCTGGAGCACCGCACGACACTCCCGACGCCGAAAGTTTCCTCCCGTGCGGGCGTGCGACGCCGAGCGGGCGGACGGCAGTGCGGGCGTCGCTGCACCCGGTTCCCCCCTCGGTTTGCACCTGGCGCGACCCCGGGATGCGGAAGGGCCGATGGTACGATCGCCCTCTGCTGCACCGGGTTCCATGCCGTGCCGGGGCCTCCCGGACGGGCAGTCCCGATGCAGCTCCGGAGACGGGGAGCCGTCGAGAGGAGCGGTCGGCACGTGGCCACGACGAGGGGTTGGAGGTGGGCCGCAGTGAGGCGGAGCGCCGCGGCGCTCGCCCTCGTCTCCGCCCTCCCCATGGCGGTCAGCGCCTGTGCGTCGGCAGCCAAGCCCCCTTCGGCGCCCAACGATCTGATCGCGCTCCCGGGCGGGAGCGGCGTCCTCGGAATCTTCTGGACCCAGGGGCCCCACCCGGAGCGGACCGCCCGCATCACGGTGACCGCCGAACCCGGCGGCCGGACCTGCGCCACCACCACGGCCAAGGCCACGCTGTGCACGATCACGGGACTGCACGACGGACGGCGCTACACCGTACGGGCGCAGGCCCACGGTCCCGGAGGGTCGAGCAAGGTCGTCACGTCCGCCCCGGTCATCGCCGGCACGCCGCTGTTCCCCAGCAACATCACGACCGAGGCCGGGGACACCGGGGTGCTGGTGTCGTGGTCGCCGCCGCCGGGGATCCCGAACGCACCGATCACCTACACCGTGACGGCCAAGCCCGGCGGGAACACCTGCCAGACGCCGGGGACCAGCTGCACGGTGGGCGGCCTCACCAACGGGACCCCCTACCGCTTCACCGTCGTGGCCAGCAACACGTTCGGTCCGGGCCTGCGGACCCGGCCCACCCTGGCCGTCACCCCGAGCGCCATCGCCGGAGCCACCCAGGGCATCCTCTACCTCGGCCCACTCGACGCCCAGTCGGAGACGACCTCCACCACCATCCTCCAGAGGGACGCCGGCCTCAGCGTCACCCTTCCGAACGGCCGGGACCTGTGGATCTTCGGCGACACCTCGGCGTTCTCGTCGGCCTCCAGCGGGAGCCAGTTCATCGGCGGGAGCACGGCGGCCAAGGGGACCTTCCGGCCCGGCGGGAAGCACGGCCTCACCGATGTGCACCCGGCACGCTCCACCAACGGGATCACCGGGAACCAGTTCCTGCCCACGCCGACCGACACCTACCTCCCCGACGGGTCCGGTCGCCGGTGCGATGCCGCCAACGGAGCCCTCTACGCCGCCCGCTGGCCCACCGGCGCCACCCTCCTGACCGACCAGTCCCTGGTGCTCATCACCTACACCGACGTCTGCGTCCTCTCCCCCGACCGGTTCCAGGTGGAGGGCTGGGGATTCGTGGAGTACCAGTGGCGCGGTGGGAAGATCCGGCTGGGTCCCGTCGACGTCTTCCCCCCGCAGCGCTCCGGGGCCGCCCTGCCTGACCAGCTGGCCTTCCAGTCCCCGGTGGTGTCGGGCGGGAAGGTGACGCTCTTCGTCTCGTCGTGCACGTCGCTCTACATCTCGTGCACCCAGGGGGTGATCGCCACCGCCACCCTGCCCGACAACCCGTTCGCCCTCGTCAACCCGGCCTTCTACCGGCCGGTCCCGCTCCCCGCCCCGGCAGCGGGGCCGTGGACGCCGGTGAACATCTCGGTCTCCCCCTACAGCGCCACGGGAGATGCGGCCATCGGCACCGTCCCGGTGGCCCAGTACCGGCTGGTCGAGCAGACGTCGATCGCCGGGACGTTCGCCGTGTACGCCTCGCCGACGCCGACGGGGCCGTGGAGCCCGCTGGTCTCGGGCACGCTGCCCGGCTGCAACCTGACTCCGCAGGGGTTCTGCTACGCCTTCGTCGGCCACCCCAGCCTGAGCGGGAAGCGGGCCATGGTGCTGACCTACTTCAAGCCCGACTCCGAGCAGAACGTCAAGATCGGCCACGTGGTGGTGGCCTCGGTCCTCCTGCAAGACCCCCTGGCCCACAAGCCCGTGGTCATCCCCGCGCACTACTGAGCGGCCCCGTCGTGGGGCAGCCGGTCAGTACGGCAGGGTGTAGGAGTTCTCGAGCTCGTCCTGGAGCACGGTGGCGATCGACGCCGTGGTGTCGACCACGACCTCCTCGTCCAGCAGGCGCGTCCGGTAGGTCCACCCCTCGGGCAACGCCAGGCGGTCGCCCAGTCCGGCCAGGTCGGCCTCGGTCAGCGTCGGGTCCACGCCCACGCAGTAGGCCTGCATGAGGTAGGCCGTCCCGTCGGGGGCCACCAGCTCGTAGACCCGGGAGCCGGCGTCGAAGAAGAAGACGGCACCGCGGTTGACCTTCATCTCCCGGTACGGGCCGACGGACGACAGGTCCCCGACGGCCACCGTGGCGATCCGGCGCATGGTGATGCCGTTGAAGTCCCGGAAGACCGGCTCGATCACGGCGACCTTGGCGCCGAGCGCATCCAGGGTCCAGTAGCGGGGCCCGTTCAGCTTGACCATGACCGCGCCCATCTCCTCGGCGATGGCGGCGGCGTCGAGCGTCTCCCACAGCTCCTGGGGGCAGTCGTTGAGCAGCTGGGTCCCGTACACCTCGGCCTCCAGGCCCTCCTCGCGGAGGAAGAGGGCGAGGACCTCGCCGTAGCGGACACCCCGCATGTCGGGGACGGTGCGCTCCTGTGCGGCCATGGCCGGCCTCCTCGCTGCTGTGCGGCGACCGACCTGGTGCGGCCCCGTGGCAGCGCAACTATAGACAGAAAGGCTGACAGAAGTTTGCCGTTGCCGGCCGGATCACTCGGTCGTGGCTCCGGCGATGTCCTCGGCCGAGGCCTCCTCGGCGTCGACGATCTCGGCCACCACCCCGGGCTCGGCCGGGAGGCGGCCGGGCAGGAAGAACGACGGCACGATGGCCAGCACGCACACCCCGAACGACCACCAGAACGAGGTCCCGAAGGCGGCGGCCAGCCGTCCTGCCTCGGTGGCCGACAGGTGCCCGGCGCTGACCGAGCCGAGCGTGGTGTCCGACCCGGGGAACTGGCGGGTGATGGCCTGCTGGAGGACGACGGCGAAGAGGGCCACGCCGAGGGACCCGCCCACCTGGCGCACGATGTTGGTGGCCGTGGTGGCGCGGGGGATCTCGGCGTGGGTCAGGCCCCGATAGGAGGCGGCGAAGACCGGCATCATGCCGAACCCGAGGCCGATGCCCCGCACGAAGAGGGCGACCGCCAGGACGCCGTAGCTGGTCGTGGCCGACACCTGCGTGTAGGCCAGGGTGCCGACGGCCAGGAGGACCATGCCGACCGGTACCGTCCGGCGGGTCCCGAAGCGGTCGGCCAGCTGGGCGGCCGGGCGCATGACGAGGGCGGCGCCGATCCCCTGGGGGGCCATCAGCAGTCCGGCCATCCACGGGGACTGGCCGCGGACGATCTGGTAGTAGAGCGGGAGGAGGAACATCGTCCCGTACAGGGTGGCCCCGGTGAGGAAGATGGCCACCGTGGCCACGCTGAAGTTGCGCCGGCGGAAGAGCCGCATGTCCACCAGCGGCTCGGCGGCCCGCAGGGACCGCAGCACGAAGGCCACGGTCAGCACGGCGCCGGCCACCAGGCTGACCCGGACGCTGCTGGCCGTGAACCCGCCGGTCGTGCCGACTTCGGAGAGCCCGTAGACCAGGAGGGCGAGCCCGGGGGCCAGCAGGAAGAAGCCGGGGACGTCGAGGCGGTGGTCCCGGTCCCGGGCGGTGCCCGGGAGGAGGCGCACGGCGAGGACAAGAGCCACGATGCCGATGGGGACGTTCACGAAGAAGATCCAGCGCCAGGAGACGTTGGTGACGATGGCGCCACCGATGACCGGTCCGAGGATGGGCCCGAGGAGGGTGGGCACGCCGATGAGGGCCATCACCTTGTTCATCCGGTCCGGTCCGGCCGTCCGGGCCATGATGGCCTGGCCCACCGGCATGATCATCCCCCCGCCGAGGCCCTGGAGCACCCGGAAGGCGATGAGGGCGGTGACCGACCAGGCCAGGCCGCACAGGACCGACCCCACCACGAAGAGGGCCAGCGAGACGACATAGACCGGCTTGGCCCCGAAGCGGTGCACCCCCCACCCGCTGAGCGGGATGACCACGGCCAGGGCCAGCAGGTAGCCGGTGGTGACCCACTGGATGGTGCTGACCGACGTGTGGAAGTCGGTGGCCAGGGTGGCCAGGGCCACGGCCACGATGGTGGTGTCGAGGATGGCCATGATCGTCCCGAGGACGACCACCGCTCCGACCTTCAGCACCTCGGGACCCAGACGGTCGCCGTCGGCGCCGGTCGGCAGGCTGTTCGGTGGGGACATGCGGCTCCGCTCACGCGTCGAGGGGCGGCGCCCCTGCCGGATCATCGGTCCCCGTCCCTCAGGCCACCGGGCCGGGGTGGAGCAGACGGACGAGGTCCGCGCCGACAGGAGTCGTCGGGAACCTCAGCGGAGTGCCTGGTGGGCCGTGCGGGACTTGAACCCACGACCCCTTGCGTGTCATGCAAGTGCGCTACCAACTGCGCCAACGGCCCGTACGGGCGAGGTTACCACCCGCACCCCCGGGCCCGGCACGCCGGTCGGCACGCAGGGGGCTCAGGCGAGGGTGGCCGCCACCGGCTCGGCATCAGGGGTGGCCCGCTCGATGGCCTCCCACCCGCCCAGCCGACGCCGCCGCTCCTCCTCGGCGGCGTGCCCGCCCCGCAGCCCGAAGAGCCGCTTGGCCCACAGCAGGTAGGCGACGACCAGCACGTTGACCACGAAGGCCGCCGCCTTGAGCGGGCTTAGGCGCAGGACCAGCTCGTAGATCTCGTAGGGGATGAGGAGGGTCGTGGCCACGAAGGTGAGGTACTCGGCCCATCGCTTGTTCCACCACAGGCCCACCATCTCCACGGCCTCCAGGCAGGCGTAGGCCAGGACGACGGCGGCCAGGCCGTAGAGATGGGCCGGCGTGTAGTTGAAGGCCTTGCGGAGGTAGCCCAGCACGCCCCGGATCCTGGTGGTGCCGGGGCCGCCGCCGTCGAGGGCGTTCATCAGGTTCGTGTAGTAGGTGTGCAAGGTGGCGTCGTGGCGGGCGAACAGGATGAAGGCGATGCCGAGCGATCCCAGGACGACCACGTGGAAGGCCCGGTCGAGGGCGATCAGCCGGAGGACGTACCGGTCCCGCAGGATCGGCCCCCGGGCGGGCACGGTGATCTCGTCCCGGGTCGGGACCCGTTCGGCGGTCGGCTCGGCCGGCACGGGCACCGCCGTCCAGGCGTCGCACCGGAGGCACCGGCACCAACGGAGGCCGTCGTGCTGGCGCACGACCAGGGCGTCCTCGACGGTGACGGTCCGGGCGTCCTGGCCGACGATGACGTGGCCCTCGAGGGCGCACGTCAGCAGCTCGTAGCGGTTGGTCGGACGGTCGGAGCGCCTCACCCCGTCCACGTTAGGCTCCCGGTGGGGCCGGTCGGCGGGAGGGTCGGGGCCGGCTGCCCCGCAGCGTCGTGCGCGCCCGATCCGCCCCCGGCCCCCATCCAGGAGCAACGTGCCGACGACCGCCGAGGACTCCCCCGCCGATGCTGCCCCCGCCGATTCGTCCGCCGCCGATTCGTCCGCCGCCGCCGATCACCATGCTGCGCGGATCGACCGGGACGGCTACACCATCGTCGAGGGCGCCATCGCACCCGACCTGGTCGACGGCCTGCTCGAGGACCTCGACCGGCTCGAGCGGGACCTGGCGATCGTCCCGGCCCGCAACCGCTTCGAGGGCACCCGGACGGTGCGGATCTACAACCTCCTGGCCCACGGACCCCGGTTCGAGCAGATCCCCGTCCACCCGGCGATCCTCCCGGTCTGCGAGCGGGTCCTCGATCCCGGCCTCCTCGTCTCGTCGCTCTCCTCCATCGCCATCGGCCCGGGTGAGACGGCCCAACCCGTCCATGCCGACGATCAGGTCCTCCCCCTTCCCAAGCCCCATCCGGCCACGGTGTGCAACACGATGTGGGCCCTCACCGACTTCACGGCGGAGAACGGGGCGACCCGGATCGTGCCCGGATCCCACACGGCCGACGCCTCGCCCGACCTGACGAAGACCTACGAGACCGTCCCCGCCGAGATGGCCAAGGGCAGCGTGCTGATCTGGCACGGCAGCCTGTGGCACGGCGGCGGCGCCAACGCCACGGCCGCCCGTCGGGTCGGGATCGCCATGAACTACTGCGCCGGCTTCATCCGGCAGCAGGAGAACCAGCAGCTGGGCCTGGACCGGGACCGCGTGGCCGCGTTCTCCCCCCGGCTCCAGGAGCTGGTCGGCTACGGCATCTACCGGGGCCTCATCGGCCACATCGACAAGCAGGTGCCGTCCCGGAGGCTGCTGGGCACTCCGGCCGACCCGCGGCTCCTGTGGGATCTGGCCGGACCCGAGACCTGATGCCACGACGAGGTCCGGCGCCGAGCAGGATCGGCGCTGCCGGCGGAGGGGCACAGGCCGAGCCCCCAGAGGCGGCGGGCGGAATCGAACCGCCGTACGGGGCTTTGCAGGCCCCTGCCTAAACCACTCGGCCACGCCGCCAGGCGTCCGGTGATCCTATCCCTCGCACCGGAGTGCTTAGATCTCCCCATGCGGATCGGCCTCATCGCCCCACCCTGGACGCCCATCCCCCCCGTCCTCTACGGCGGGATCGAGCTGGTCGTCGACCAGCTGGCCCGCGGCTTCCAGGAGGCCGGCCACGAGGTGCTCCTCTACACCACCGGGGACTCCACCTGCCCGGTCCCGCGCCAGTGGGTGCTTCCGGTCGCCGAGGGCCAGCGCATCGGCATGGCCGTCCCCGAGCTGCGCCACGTGCTCCACGCCTACGAGGCGGTCGCCGGGTGCGACGTGGTCCACGACCACACGATCATGGGCCCCTTCCACGCCGCCCTCTACCCCGACCTGCCGGTGGCCACGACCATCCACGGTCCCTTCAACGAGGAGCTCACGGACCTCTACCGGGCCACCGCTGAGCGCGTCCCCCTCATCGCCATCTCCCACGCCCAGCACCGGGCCGCCCCGGAGATCCCGGTGGCCCGGGTGATCCACCACGGCGTCGAGGCGGCGCAGTTCCCGATGGGCGACGGGGCGGGCGACGCCGACGGCCCCTACCTGCTCTTCCTCGGCCGCATGGCCGACGACAAGGGGTGCCACCGGGCCATCGAGGTGGCCCGTCGGGCCGGGATGCGCATCCTGATGGCCGCCAAGATGCGCGAGTCGTGGGAGCGGGACTACTTCAACGAGTTCGTCGAGCCGCTCCTCGGTCCCGACGCCGTCTACCTGGGTGAGGTGTCCCACGAGCGCAAGCTCGAGCTGCTGGCCGGAGCGGCCGCGCTCCTCTTCCCCATCCGCTGGAACGAGCCCTTCGGCATGGTGATGATCGAGGCGATGGCCTGCGGGACACCGGTCCTGGCCTTTCCCGAGGGAGCCGCCCCCGAGGTGGTGACCGACGGGGTCACCGGCTTCCTCTGCGCCGACGAGGACGCCATGGTCGCCGCCATCGGGCGCCTGGACGACCTGGACCGCCGGGACTGCCGGCTGGCCGTCGAGGGCTACTTCTCGACCACCCGGATGGTGGCCGAGCACCTCGAGCTGTTCGACGCGATGCTCGCCTGACCGTGTCGCTCCGGTCCCTGCGCGACGAGCTGATCGGCCGGACCGACCTGACCGGTGACGCCTTCTGCCGGGCCTATGCGGCGGCGGCCGACGGATGGATCCGGGACCTCTTCGACGAGGCCACCGGCGGCGACGACCGGGGCCTCGCCCTGGTGGCGGTCGGGGGCTACGGCCGCGGCGAGCTGTGCCCCTACAGCGATCTCGACCTCCTGCTCGTGCACAAGGGGCGCGACGACGTGGCCGCCCTGGCCGACCGCATCTGGTATCCCATCTGGGACGCCGGCGTGGCGCTCGACCACAGCGTGCGCACCGGCCGCCAGGTCCTCGAGATGGCCGGCTCGGACCTCAAGGTCGCCCTGGGCCTGCTGGACGCACGCATCGTCTGCGGCCAGGCCAAGACGGCCGAGCCCGTCCTGGCCGAGGCCGGTGAGCGGTGGGCCCGCCAGCGGCCGCCGTGGCTCGGGCTGCTGGCCGAGCAGGTCGACGAGCGCCACCGCTCCCACGGCGACCTGGGCTTCCTGCTCGAACCCGACCTGAAGGAGTCCCACGGTGGCCTCCGCGACATCGCCGCCCTCACCGCGCTGCTGGCCGCCGTGCCCGAGCTCGGGGACACCGTCGACACCGGCGCCCTGGAGCGGGCCCGGACCGTCCTGACCACCACCCGCGTCGAGCTCCACCGGCGGGCCGGCCGGGCCCTCGACACCCTGCTCCTCCAGGAGCAGGAGCAGGTGGCCGCGGCCTGCGGGCACCCCGACGGCGACGCCCTGATGCACGCCCTGGCCTCCGCCGGGCGCACCGTGGCCTGGGAGAGCGACGATGCCTGGCGCCGGCGCAGCGCGTGGTCCCGGACGCACCGCCTCGGGGCCCGACGCCGCTCGAAGTCATCCAGTGCGCCGGTGTCGCCGGTCGACGGCGAGGATGGAGTGGGCGTCACGGCCGACGAGGTCGTCCTCCTCGATGGCGCCGCCGTCTCCGGGGACTGCGCCCTGCCCCTCCGCCTGGCCGCCGTGGCCGCCGAACGGGACCTGCCGATCGCCCGCTCGTCCCTCAGCCTGCTCGGCCGCAAGGCTCCGGCACCGGCGGATCCCTGGCCGGACGGGCTGCGCCAGCTGCTGGTGCGGGTGCTGACCACCGGGCCGGCCGCCGTCCGGGCGCTCGAGGCCCTCGACCAGCGCAACCTCCTCGAGCGGCTGCTGCCCGAGTGGAGCACCGTCCGCAACAAGCCCCAGCGCAACCCCTACCACCGCTACACGGTCGACCGGCACCTGCTGGAGGCCACGGCCAACGCGGCCACCATGACCCACCGCGTCAGCCGGCCCGACCTGCTGCTGCTCGGGACGCTCCTCCACGACATCGGCAAGGGCCTGCCCGGCGACCACACCGAGGTCGGCATGGAGGTGGCGGCCACGGTCGCCACCCGGATGGGCCTCCCGGCCGATGACGTGGCCGTGATCGTGACCCTGGTCCGCCTCCACCTCCTGCTGCCCGACACGGCCACCCGCCGGGACCTCGACGACCCCGCCACGGCGGCGCGGGTGGCCGAGGCGGTTGGGAGCCGCACCACCCTCGACCTCCTGGCCGCCATGGTCGAGGCCGACGCCCTGGCCACCGGCCCCTCGGCCTGGGGGTCGTGGAAGGCCGGCCTGGTGGCCGACCTGGTCGAGCGCACCAGGCGCCTCCTGGCCGGCGAGCCGCCCCCGCCACCGGCGCCGGTCATCACCGAGGATCTCGAGGTGGTCATGGAGACCGTGCGCCGCCACGGGGTCCCGGCCCTGGCCATCGACGGCACGGCGGTCACCGTGGTGGCGCCCGACCGCTCCGGCCTGCTGGCCGAGGTCACCGGCGTGCTGGCCCTCCACGGACTCGACGTGCGCTCGGCCGTGGTGGCCGGCGAGGACGGCGTGGCCGTCGAGATCTTCACCGCCGAGCCGTCCCGGGGGCGGTGGCCCTCGGCGGCCCGCCTGTCGGACGACCTCGCCGCTGTCGTACGGGGCACCCTTCCCCTGGAGGATCGGCTGGCCGAGCGGGCCGACCGCTACCGTGCCACCGGCCGCACCGTGGCCCATCCCCCGGTCCCGCCACAGGTGCTCATCGACAACGACGCCTCGGCCACGGCCACCGTCGTCGAGGTCCGGGCCGAGGACGCCATCGGGCAGCTCCACCGGATCACCCGGGCGCTGGTCGCCTGCGGCCTCGACGTCACCTCGGCCAAGGCCTCGACGTTCGGAGCGGTCGCCGTCGACGCCTTCTACGTCCTCGGACCCGACGGAGCCAAGGTCACCGACCCCCCGCGCCTGGCCGCCATCGAGCGGACCGTCCTCGAGCACCTCGACGCTCCCGGGCGCCGCTGAGGGCGCCCACCGGATTCACCCGGCGACGGCCCGATGACGGCCCGAAAACCGCCCGGGGCCGGCGGAGGGACGGGCGGACCGGCTGGTACGATCGTGGTGAGAAGCCATGTCCCGCGCCCACGCCCACTCCCGTCAGCGCCGGTCGCGCACACCGCTGCGCATCGCCCTGGCCCTGGTGGTGGTCGCCGTGCTGGCTGGGGGCGTGCTGGTGGCAGCCGGCCACCACGGCCACCGAGGATCGGCGTCGCCTCCGTCGACGGCATCCGCCACGACGGTGCCCGCTGCACCGCTCCGGGTGCAGGCCATCACCCCGGCCGAGGGCGCTGCCGGTGTGGCTTCGGATGCCACGGTCACCGTGGCCTTCAGCCGGCCGCTGGCCGCCGCCTCACCCCTGCCCACGCTGGCGCCGGCCGTCCCCGGCACCTGGCAGCGGCTCACGCCGAGCACGCTGGCCTTCGTGGCGTCGGGACCGTGGGTTCCGGCCACCTCGGTGTCCGTCACCGTCCCCGACGGGCCCCACGGGGTCACCGACCGGGCCGGGGGGACCCTGCCCGCCCCGGTCACCGCCCGCTTCACGGTGGCCCCCGGGAGCACCCTGCGGCTCCAGCAACTCCTGGCCCAGCTGGGCTACCTCCCGGTCGCCTTCACCCCCGCCGCACCGCTGGCCGGACCCCAGGAGGCGGCCCAGCCCCAGGAGGGGTCGTTCACCTGGCGGTGGTCGGAGCCCGCCGGACTGGTCTCCCTGTGGTCGCCGGGGGCCGAGAACGTCATCACCCGAGGAGCCGTGATGGCCTTCGAGCGCCACCACCAGCTGACCACCGACGGGCAGGCCGGACCGGCGGTGTGGAGCGCACTCCTGGCCGACGCCGCCGGCGGGGCGGCCAGCACCGATCCCTACAACTACGTGCTGGTGTCCAAGGCCGTCCCCCAGAAGGTCACCGTCTACTCCAACGGCGCCCCGGTCTACTCGACCCCGGCCAACACCGGCGTGGCCGCTGCGCCGACGGTCTCGGGCACCTTCCCCGTCTACCTGCGCTACGAGAGCCAGACCATGACCGGCACCAACCCCGACGGCTCGAAGTACTCCGACCCTGGGATCCCCTGGGTCTCCTACTTCAATGGCGGCGACGCCCTCCACGGCTTCGTCCGCGGGAGCTACGGCTGGCCCCAGAGCGTGGGGTGCGTGGAGATGCCCCCGGCCAACGCCCAGGTGGTCTACCCCCTCACTCCGATCGGCACGCTGGTCACCGTCTCCTGACGCTCCCGGACCCGGGGACGGCGTTCCCCTCTCGCCGACCCGCAGTGCGCCCACGACCTCCAGGCTCAGCCAGGCTGGCGCAGGACCCAGCCCAACGGCATCACCGGGCCGAGGGGAAGTCCGGCGGACGGCGCTCCTTGACGGCGGCGACGCCCTCGGCGGCATCGGGACCGAGGAAGCCCAGCATCTCGAGGGCCAGGGACTCGCCGAAGACGGGGGCGGCCTGGACCATCCACTGGTTCATGATCCGCTTGGTCCACTGGACGGCCGTCCGGCTCCCGGCGGCCAGGCGGACGGCGATGGCCAGCGCCTCCTCCACCACCTGGTCGTCGGGCACGCACCGGGTCACCAGGCCGATCCGCTCGGCCTCGGGGCCGTCCACGAAGTCCGCGGTCATCAGGTAGTACTTGGCCCGGGCCATGCCGCACAGCAGCGGCCACAGCAGGGCGGCATGGTCGCCGGCGGCCACCCCCAGGCGGGAGTGCCCGTCCGAGAGGCGGGCCGAGGGGGGCCTGATGCTCACGTCGGCCCGCAGGGCCACGGCCAGGCCGGCGCCCACGGCCACCCCGTTGATGGCCGAGACGATGGGCTTGACCGAGGACAGCATCCGCTCGACGACGGCCTTGGCGTCACGCCACTGCTCGAGCATGGCGCCGTAGTCGGTGGTCATCCGCTCGACCATGGCCAGGTCGCCGCCGGCGCTGAAGGCCCGTCCAGCTCCGGTGATGACCGAGACGGCCACGGTGTCGTCGGCATCCACCACCGACCAGACGTCGGCCAGCTCGCGGTGGAGGCGCTCGTTCGCCGCGTTCAGGACCTCGGGCCGGTCGATGGTGATGCGCAGGACCGAGGGCGCAGGCCGGTCGAAGCGGAGGTGGACGAAGTCCTCGTAGGCAGCAGGGGCATCAGGCATGCAGGCATCATGGCCGACGCCGGCGGCCGGTGCGGCCGGTCCGCTCAGGTGCCGAGCAGGGGGTGGCGCAGTCCCAGGTCGGCCAGGCTGCGCTCCGGGTCGCGGGGGACGACGACGTCCGGGTCGGCCCCGGCGGCCGAGAAGACGTACAGGTTCCAGTACGGGGCCAGGTCCGCCGGGGCGATGTCCTCGTAGCACCGCTCCTCCACCTCGGTGCACCGGGTGAAGCCCGCCTCGGCAAACCGGGCCGTCCACCACTCGAACGAGGCGATGCACAGGTGGCCCTCGACCAGCTGCCCCTCGGCGTCCACGGCCAGGTCGGGCTCGGGCACCGGGCCGTCGTAGGACGGACCCAGCGCCTGGTAGCGGGCGACACGCTCGGGGCGGACCTTGCCCTCGAAGTGGCCGTCGGGGCCCGAGCGGTTGGGCCCGAAGGAGGGGATGGTGGCATACAGGTAGCCGCCGCACACCCGGGCCAGCTCGGCCAGGGCGTCCGGCACCCGGTCGGGCGGCAGGTGCTCGAGGATCTCGAGCGCGCACACCAGGTCGAACGAGCGGTCGGGCCAGGGGAGGCCGGCGAACAGGTTGGCCACCCGGACGTGGCCCACCGCACCCGGGGCGGCGTGGTCGATGGCGTAGGCCGAGAGATCGCACCCCTCGGCGTCGATCCCCCGCTCGCGGAGGACCTCGACCAGGTAGCCGGTGGCGCACCCGACGTCGAGGGCCCGTCCCACCCGGAAGTTCCGCCACAGCAGCCACCCGGCGATGTCGGCGTTGGAGGCCACCCGGTCGTAGCGGGCATAGCCGGACCGTCCCTCACGATCCCCGGCGGCATCCCGGCCCTCGCCAAAGTAAGCGCCGCCGTAGGCGTCGGGCACCCCGGCCTGCTGGGCCGCCGCAGCGGCCCCGGCCCGCTCGGCCGCCGCGGTGAGCTCGGCACCGGTCCGGGCCACCACGGCCCGGAGGCGGGGGCTGGCCGCGGCAGCCCGCCCGAGTCCGCTCCGCAGGCCGCCGGCCACCCGGCGCAGCAGCGGCGAGCTCACCCCGGACCTCCGCCGAGGCGCTCGGCCAGCGCCCGGAAGGCCCGTCCCCGGTGGGAGACAGCGTGCTTCTCCTCAGGGGTCATCTCGGCGAAGGTGCGGCCGTCAAACCCGTCGGGGGCGAAGAGCGGGTCGTAGCCGAAGCCTGCGGTGCCCCGTGCCTCGGGGGTTATGGTCCCGACGACGGCCCCTTCGACCCACACCTCGGTGCCGTCGGGGTAGGCGACCAGGGCCACGGTGGCGAAGCGGGCCCGCCGGGCCGGCGGGCCGGCCGCCCCCACCCGTTCCAGCTCGGCCAGCAGCTTGGCCACGTTGTCGGCGTAGGTGGCGCCCTCCCCGGCGAACCGGGCCGAGTAGACCCCGGGGGCGCCGTCCAGGGCGTCGACCTCCAGACCGGTGTCGTCGGCCACGGCGGCCAGACCGGTGGCCGCGCACAGGGCCCGGGCCTTCAGGCGGGCGTTCTCCACCAGGGTGGTGCCGGTCTCGTCCACATCGGGCACGTCCTCGGGACGGGGCACCAGGGTGAGGCCGGGCACGGCGGCCAGGATGGCGCTGATCTCGGCGGCCTTGTCCCGGTTGGCGCTGGCCAGCACCAGGGTCTGGGCGGTCACGGCAGCAGGCCCGCTCAGCGGGGGGTCGGCGGGGAGGCCAGGACGTCGCGCTGGAGCTCGAGCAGCCGGGCGATCCCGAGCTCGCCCAGTCGCAGCATCTCGTCCAGCTCGGACTTGGTGAACGGCATGCCCTCGGCGGTGCCCTGGACCTCGATGAAGCGGCCCGAGGACGTCATCACCACGTTCATGTCCACCTCGGCCCGGGAGTCCTCGTCGTAGGGCAGGTCCAGCATGCACACCCCGTCGACCACCCCGACCGAGACAGCGGCCACGGCCTCGGTCAGCGGGTTGGCCCGGAGGACCCCCTTCTGGACCAGGCGGGTCATGGCGTCGTGGAGGGCCACGTAGGCGCCGCAGATGGAGGCAGTGCGGGTCCCGCCGTCGGCCTGGAGCACGTCGCAGTCCACGGTGACCTGGAGCTCGCCCAGCGCCACCATGTCGCACACCGACCGGAGGGAGCGGCCGATCAGGCGCTGGATCTCCTGGGTGCGTCCGGACTGCTTCCCCTTGGCCGCCTCCCGGGTGGCCCGCTCGCTGGTGGACCCCGGAAGGAGCGAGTACTCGGCGGTCACCCACCCCTTGCCCGAGCCCCGCATCCACGGCGGCACCCGATCCTCCACCGAGGCGGTGCAGAGGACCCGGGTCCGACCCATGGACACCAGCACCGACCCCGGTGCGAACACGGTGAAGTCGCGCTCGAAGGACGCTGGACGGAGCTCGTCGATGGCCCGCCCGTCGGACCGTGCGGTGCTCGGCTGGTTCACGTGGTGCCTCCCTGGCTCACAGCTGGTAGTCGGCCCCCCGGACGGCCTGCTCGACCGGGCCCCCGAAGGCCTCGGCCGCCTCGGCCGCCACCGTGGCGGCGTCGATGGTCGGCCACCGGTGGGTGATGACCAGGCGCCGGGCCTCGGCGGCCCGGGCCGCCTGGCCGGCCTGGCGGCCGCTCAGGTGCTGGGCCGTGCCCTCGTGCTCGGCGGTGTAGGTCGCCTCGCACAGGAGCAGGTCGAGCCCGAGCCCCAGCGCGCTAGGCGCCCACCCGGGCCCGGTGTCGGCAGAGTAGCCCAGCGACCGGCCACCGCCGTCGATGCGGACGGCCACCGTCTCGTCCACGTGGTCGGTGCGGTGGAAGGCCAGCGCCACGTCGCCGATGGAGGCCCGGTCGCCGTCGCCCACCAGGTGCCACTCCACCGCCGGGACGTCGCCGGGGCTCACCCGGTCCCGCACGGAGGCCGGGGCGTACACGGGGAGCGGCCGTCCCCGGTGGCGCACCGAGCGGCCGAACCGTGCCTGGGCGTCGAGGGCGTACAGGTCGCTCCAGTGGTCGGTGTGGTGGTGGGTGACGACGACGGCCACCAGCTCGCCGGGATCGATGTGGTCCTGGAGGACTCCGGCCGTACCCGGGCCGCAGTCCAGGAGGACGGCCAGGTCGTCGATGCGCACGAGGTAGCCGCTGCCGGCCCCGCCGGGGCCGGGCCAGCTGCCGTCGCAGCCGAGCACGGTGAGGGAGACGTCGCCGGGCTCAGGGGCGCCCACGGGCCACCCTGCTCTCGGGCGCCGACGGTCCCCGGCGCGTCACGGTCCCGGCACCTGCCTCGCTCACCTCGGCCACCTCCCCAGGGTAGGCCGTCCCTGCTCCCCCGGTCGCCCCGGCCCGGGAGCCGCCCCGAAGGCTCAGAAGTAGGTGATCTGCCGGGCCCGGGCCTCGACCACGTCGAGGTCGTCGGTCCATGCCCCGGTGGAGAGGTACTTCCACCCCCCATCGCAGCACACGGTCACGATGGTCCCGGACTCCAGGGAGGCCGCCGTCTTGACGGCACCGGCCAGGATGGCGCCCGAGGAGATGCCGGCGAAGATGCCGACGTCGGCCAGGCGCCGGGTCCACTCGATGGACTCGCGGGGACGGATGATCCGCTTGCCGTCCAGCAGGTCGGCGCCCCCGTTGTCCAGGAAGATGGGCGGGATGTAGCCGTCGTCGAGGTTGCGCAGGCCGTCGACCATCTCCCCGGCCGGCGGCTCGATGGCCAGGACCTTGATGTCGGGGTTCTGCTCCTTGAGGTAACGGCCCACCCCGAGCAGGGTGCCCGAGGTGCCCAGGCCGGCCACGAAGTGGGTGACCTCGGGGCAGTCCCGCCAGATCTCGGGGCCGGTCGTCTCGTAGTGCGTCCGCGGGTTGGCCGGGTTGGCGTACTGGTAGAGGAAGACCCACTCGGGATGCTCCTCGGCCAGGGCCCGGGCCCGACGCACGGCCCCGTTGGAGCCCTCGGCGCCCGGGGACTCGATGATCTCAGCCCCCCAGGCCTCCAGGAGCTGGCGGCGCTCGATGGAGACGTTGGTGGCCAGCACCACCTTCAGCCGGTACCCCTTGACCCGGCACACCAGGGCCATGCCGATGCCGGTGTTGCCCGAGGAGGGCTCGATGAGGGTGTCCCCCGGCTGGAGGCGCCCGTCCTTCTCGGCCTGCTCGATCATGGCCAGGGCGATCCGGTCCTTGACCGACCCGCCGGGGTTCTGCCCCTCGAGCTTGGTGAGGATCCGGACGTCGGGGTTGGGGCTGAGCTCGGAGATGTCGACCAGCGGCGTGTCGCCGATGAGGTCGAGGACCGACCGGAGGGCGGCCACGGTGCGCCCGCCGGGCTCAGGCCCCGCCGGCCACGGCCGGGAGGATGGAGAGCTCGTCGCCGTCGGCCACCGGCGTGGCTGCGGCCGACAGGTACCGGACGTCATCGTCGTTGAGGTAGACGTTGACGAACTTGTGGAGCGCTCCGGTGTCATCGATCACCTGGCCGGCCATGCCCGGGTGGGCGGCCACCAGGGCGGTCAGCACCTCGCCGACGGTGGCGCCGTCGACGTCGACCGTCCGGGCACCACCGGCATGGGGGCGCAGGACGGTGGGGAGGTTCACTTGGACGGGCACGGGGGCTCCTCGTGGACGGCCGCCACAGGGGGCGGTGCCGGCGCCCCGGACGGGGCCGGCAGATTGTTGACCGGTCAGGTGGGGATTCTACCGGTCCACCACGTGGACCGGTTCCTCGGCGATGGCCCCGTCGACGATGCGGTAGCTGCGGACCACCGGCTCGGTGTCGCGCAGCGACACCAGGACGTAGTGCCAGGTGGGATCGGGGGCCTGGGCCACGTCGGTGGGCGAGGGGTAGGCCTCGGTGTGGGTGTGGGAGTGGAAGACGCCCAGGATCGACTGGCCCCGGGACTCGGCGTCCCGGTCGGCCCGGAGGTGGTCCCGGGGGTCGACCGTGTAGAGCGTGGCCGACCCGGCAGCGTTGCCCGTCGGGTAGCAGGTCGTCACCTCGCCGGTGGCGGGATGCCCGCCCAGGAGCCCGCACGCCTCGTCGGGCAGCCCGACCAGGCAGTGGGCGACCATCTGGTCACGAGCGGTGCGCGGGAGCAGGAGCACCCCGTCAGGCTAGAAGACGGTGGCCTGGACCGGGCCCGGGTCGGCTTCGCGATGGTCGCCGGTCTCGCGGGCCCCCGCCGGACCGGTAGCGTCGCCGGGGTGGCAGCGGCCAAGAAGAAGCAGGGCGGGAGCCCGGCCAAGGGCGGAGGCAAGCGCCCCGACGCCAACCGGGTGGTGGCCTCCAACCGGCGCGCCCGCCACGACTACGAGATCCTGGAGACCATCGAGTGCGGCATCGTCCTCCAGGGCTCGGAGGTCAAGTCGCTCCGGGCCGGCCGCATCGCCCTCCAGGACGCCTACGCCCGCATCGACGATGGCGAGCTGTGGCTGTTCGGGGTGCACGTGCCCCCCTACGCCCAGGCGGTCGGCTTCGGGGCCCACGACCCGGACCGGAGGCGCAAGCTCCTCCTCCACCGCCGCCAGATCGACGAGTGGATGGGGCGGTCCAAGCAGAGCAGCCTCACCATGGTGCCGCTGTCGATCTACTTCTCGGACGGGCGGGCCAAGGTCGAGCTGGCCCTGGCCCGGGGACGCAGGACCTACGACAAGCGTCACGCCATCGCCGCCCGGGACGCCGGCCGCGACGCCGCCCGGGAGGCCCGTGCGGCAGCCCGCCGGCACGACTGACCGGCACGACGGACCGGCACGAGCGACCGCTACGACTGACCGGCACGCCGGAACGACGACGACAGGTGGCACTCCCCCATCCGTCGCCCGGCCGCTGACCTTGTGACACGGCCCGGCGGTACACTCGGGGTGGCACAAGTCGTGCCCGCCGCTCCAGGGTGGCGTCGACCCATGGGGGTGACAGGCTTCGACTTCGGTCGTCGAACCAGGAGAAGCGAGCCGTGGTCTCCGGAGCCACGTTAAAGAGCCGGAACCAAAAACAAACGCCGAGCCTCAGCTCGCGCTCGCGGCCTAGAAACCGCGACGTCCTCCCGGTCCAAGCCCCACGGGCCGGAACAGGGCGCCATCTCGTGGGGCTCACCTGATCGGCTGCGCCGACGTGCCGTCAGGGACACCTCAGTCGGCTACGGGCCGGCACCGCTGCCGGTAGCGGAGACGGCCCCGACAATCTGACACCGGCTGCGCTCGGAGAAGGCCTGGGGAGAAGCTGAAGGACGCGGGTTCGATTCCCGCCACCTCCACTCCCGATAGAAGATCCCCCCCAGCCCTGAGGGGGATCTTCTGTTTCCTGGCAGCCATTCGTGCGGCAACCCGAGGTTCCACCGCAACCGGCATAAGGCGGAAACCCCCGTTGGCCGCGCCGACGAGGAATACCGCCTTCTGGATCAGGGGCCGTCGATGGCGTCCGCTCCCACGTCGAGCGCCAGCAGCTGGTCGAGGGCGGCGTTCCAGCCCTCGTGGAAGCCGAGCTCCCGGTGCTCCTGGGCGCCTTCGGCGCTGGCATGGCAGACGGTCGCCCGATAGCGAGCGCCCTCGTCGAGCTGCTCGAACTCCAGCGTGGCGATGAAGGCGAAGCCCGGCGCCCCCACCTCCTGGGGTCGGAACTCCGGGCCGAGGGCGTTGGTCCAGACCAGCAGGTTCGGGTGCTCGGCCACCAGCACGCAGCCGACGCCCTCCTGGCGGATCCCCTCCGGGCTCTCCATGACGGTGCGGAAGATGCCGCCGGGCGTGGGGTCGACCTCGGCCTCCGTCGTCACCCAGGGTGCCGGGCAGAACCAGCGGACCATCACGGCCGGATCCGTCCACCCCCGCCAGAGGTGCTCGACGTCCACCGGCACCACCCGCTCGAAGGTCAGGTCCCGCTCCGGATCGACGTCGCCAGCCATCGCTGCTGAACCTACGGCGTGCCGGCCGGCCCGGCAATCCGACCTGCCAGCTCCTCGACCCGTCGGGCGATCTCGTCGCGGATGGCGCGGACCTGCTCGATCCCCTTCCCGGCCGGGTCGTCGAGCGCCCAGTCGAGGTGGCGGGTGCCGGGGTAGACCGGGCAGACATCGCCGCAGCCCATCGTGACCACGGTGTCCGCCCGGCGGGCCAGCTCGTCGGTCAGACGCATCGGCTGGCGGCCCCGCAGGTCGATGCCCACTTCGGCCATCGCCTCCACCACGGCCGGGTTGAGCTGGTCCGCCGGTTCGGAGCCGGCCGAGAGGACCTGCACCCGGTCCCCGGCGGCCCGCTCCAGCAACGCCGCGGCCATCTGCGAGCGGCCGGCGTTGTGCACGCACAGGAAGAGGACGGTGGTCCGGTCGCCGGTCATGCCGGGCCCTCCCCGGCCGGCAGGGAGACCACCGGACGGTCGTCGGACGGCGTGAAGAGGTGGAGGGCCTCCTCATGGGTGAGCCCGACGTAGAGGAGCCGCACCACGACCACCGCCACCACGGCCCCCACGACCTGGGCGGCGATGAACGGGGGCACGGAGGCCGGGGCGATCCCGGCGAAGGTGTCCGACAGCATCCGCCCGACGGTGATGGCCGGGTTGGCGAAGCTGGTCGAGGAGCAGAAGAAGTACGCCGCCGTGATGTAGGCCCCGACCGCCGCCGGCGCCACCGACGACCGTCCCGATCGGGCCAGGGCGAAAACCACCACCAGGAGCCCGGCCGTCGCCACCACCTCGGACAGGAGGTGCGGGCCGGTGACCCGCCGTGTCGTCGAGAAGGCGACCGCCGGGAGCGAGAACATCACGTCGGCCAGCACCGCCCCGAGCATGCACCCGACCACCTGGGCCGGGAGGTAGGCCACGGCGTCCCTCCAGGAGATCCCACCGAGGGCGGCGTCAGCAAACGACACCACCGGGTTGAGATGGGCACCGGACACCGGAGCCACCATCAGGATGATGGCCACCAGGGCCGCCCCCGTGGCCACGGCGTTCTCCAGGAGCTCGAGGCCCGGCGCACCCGGACTCAGCCTCGACGCGGCGATCCCGGAGCCCACCACGGCTGCGGCCAGGAAGGCCGACCCCAGGAGCTCGGCCAGCAGACGGCGCCACAGCGCCACCGTCGCCACGGCGTCAGCAGCAGGTCGGGGCCTGCGCCGGCACCGCAGCAGGCAGGTCCGACTCCGTGGTGCAGCAAGCGGCGCCCCGCTCCGAGGGATCGCTGTCGGCCAGGTCGTCGAGGACGGTGTAGACCTCCCAGCGGGCCCCGTCCGGCCCGTCCACCCACACCTTGTCCTGCACGGCGAAGCAGCAGGTGGTCCCCCCCTCGAGCGATATGGGCAGGCCCGCGGCGCCGAGGCGCTCCGCTTCAGCGAGCACCTCGGACGGCCCGGCGACCTCGACGCCGAGGTGGTTGACCGAGCCAGCCGGACCACCGCCTTCGATGAGGACCAACTTCAGCGGCGGCTCGGCGATGGCGAAGTTGGCATATCCCGGCCGGACCTTGGCCGGGCCGGTGCCGAACAGCTTCGAGTAGAAGGCGATCGCTTCGTCGAGCGAGCCGACGTTGAGGGCCAGCTGGACGCGGGACATCGTTGCCTCCCTGATACATTGACAGTTGTCGATGTACGATCATGGCATCGTCATCGATGACCGTCAATGCGAGGAGGTGGGCGACGATGGCGTCAGCTGGGCCGTGCTGCCCCACTGGTGGAACCGGCACGCTCGCCGAGGCGGAGGCGACAGAGGTCGCCGGACTGCTGGCCGCGCTGGCCGACCCGGTGCGCCTCCGCATCTACGCCGCCATCGTCGCCGCCGGGGAGATCTGCGCCTGCGACCTCGAAGGGCCGTCCGGCCGCAGTCAGCCGACGGTCTCCCACCACACGGCCCGCCTGGCCCGGGCAGGCCTCATCGCCGGCGAGCGCCGAGGCCGCTGGACGTGGTGGACCGCCGATCCCCGCCGCGCTGCGCACCTTGCCTCCGCGCTGGCCGATGTGCTGCCTTCCCCGCCCGGCGACCACCGCCCGGCGACCGCCGAACGTCGGCCGATCGCTCGACGGGCTGACGGGCTGACGGGCTGACGGTGGCAGCGCGACCAGAAGGACGCGATCGAACGCTGCGCCTGGACGCACACCGGCGTACTCGGCCACCGACACGTGGCCGATTCCTACCTCGTCGCGCTGGTCGCTCTGGCTCGTCGCCGTAGCGACCGGGTCACCACCTTCGACCAGAGACGGATGCCGTGAGGATGTCGCGGAGGGATGGGACGGCCTCCTCGAGGGTCTCGATGGCCCGCTCGAGACCGGCCAGCGCACGGGGGTCGTCGATCCACTGGCGCGCCCCGTCGATGGCCAGGACAGCCCCGAGCACCTGGCACGCCAAGGTGGCCCGTAGTCCTGCGTCCACCTCGCCGCACCGGACCCGGAACGCTTCGTCGGCGAGCCTGCGCGCTTCTGCGTGCGCCACGTCGTCGACCGGTCTGAGCCGGCCGACCCGGAGCTCCGCCGCGCTCGCTCCGAGCCGTGCCGACCCGCTCCCCCCGGTTCCCGCCAAGGCCGCTTCTGTCGCCATCACCGGTCCGCCCATCGATGCGCCCTCTCCCTCTGCCACCGGGTCGAGCCTCCCGTCTGCCCGCCAGGTCCCAGTAGAGATCGCAGGGAGCCGCTCCGCCACAGGGCACGCTCGGGAATTCCCGGAGGGCAGGCTCCACGACGGTGCCTGCCCGCACCTCCGCTCGGTAGGGCCTGCCCCCGGGCCGGGTACGCAGCCGTCATCGGTGGTCCCGCAGCCGGGCCCGCCCCCGGGCCCGGGCCGCCGTCGCTGCGCATCGGGTCAAGGTACGGAGCAGACCTGCCGATCGGGAGTGCAGCGGCCTGCCGTGGGGGGAGGCCGACGACCGGGAGAGCGCCGATGCACATCGTGGGGATCGACAAGGACGGGAACCAGCGCTGCTGGTGGTGTGGCGGCCAGGAGTTCACCCGGGCCCGGGTCACGCCGGAGACCATCGTGCTCGGCGTCCCCGTCGCCACGGCCAAGCCGACGCTGCGCTGCGCCCACTGCGGCGAGCACAACGACGCCGCCCTCCCCGCCTTCACCGCCTGACCAGCCATCCCACGTCGACGACGGCCTAGCGAACCGTCAGCCTGACCACCCGGCACCTCCATCCCGGGGGCGCCCTGGACCCCGGTGGTAGCGTCGTCCCCCATGGCGCAACCGGCCTCCGGGGACGACCCGGCCGAGATCCTGCGCCTCCGGCGGGCCTCCATCGACGACGTCTATGAGGCGCTCGAGGCCCTCGGCCCCGGCGCACACCCCGACAAGGTGGCCGACCTGGTCCGGGACGCCCTCGAGCACCCGACCCTGGGCTTCCTGTCCGAGCTCCCCGGCGGGACCGAGCGCCTGGTCACCCAGTCGGTCGAGGACTACGTCCGCTTCACCCCGAACCCGGCCTCCAACGCCCAGTCGGCCGCCGGCCTGGTCCGGATCCTGCTCCTCCAGAACGTCGACCTCCTGTGGTGGGACGACGAGCCGGACTTCGCCACCGCCGCCGACATCGACCGGGCCGGCCTGCTCGACCTGGTGTCCGAGCGGGCGGCGGGCCGGGTCCGCTTCTCCTTCGGCATCGGCTCTGACGGGCTCATCCGCCGTGCCCGGGACTTCGCCGTCCAGCGCCTCGCCCCCAACCGGGAGCCCCGGGGGCCCGGGCTGGCCTTCACGGCCATCCGGCCGGCCATGCTCGGCCTGCTCAACGAGGTGGCCGACCAGGTGGCCGCGGCGGCCCCGGCCGGCACGCCGCCCATCCGGGTCAACTCGATCATCCGCACCGTCGAGCACCAGCGCCACCTGAAGGGCCTGGGGTTCTCGGCGCTCCTGCCGAGCGCCCACTGCCGGGGGTGGGCCGCCGACATCGAGGTCGAGTGGATGGCCCGCTTCGGGGCCGACGACACCGTGCGCGAGGTCCTCCTCGGCTACCTCGACGCCGGGACGCTGAACGTCATCGACGAGGGGCGGGCCTGGCACGTCTGCCTCGATCCCGCCGACGCCGAGCGCTACGAGGCGCTCGGGCGGGCCTGACCGCCGTGTGCGGGATCGCCCTGGTCCTGGGCGGGGCCATGACGGCCGACGACCGTCAGCGCTTCGACGCCATGGTGGCCGGCATCGCCCCCCGGGGCGAGTCCCTGGAGACCGAGCGCGGCGCAGACGCCCTGCTCGCCACCTCCCGGCTCAAGATCGTCGACCGGGAGCACGCCCGCCAGCCGTGGCAGGACGCCAGCGGACGGTGGTCGCTCTGCTACAACGGCGAGGTCTTCAACCACGGCGAGCTGCGGGAGCGGCTGGCCGCCGAGGGCCGCCACCTGCGCTCGGTCAGCGACACCGAGGTGGTCCTGGAGGCCTGGCTGGCCTGGGGCGAGGAGGCCCTGACGGCCTTCCGGGGCGAGTTCGCCTTCGCCGTGGTCGACCACGTCGAAGACACCGTCTTCGTGGCCCGGGACCCCGCCGGCATCAAGCCGCTGCACTTCGCCCTGGGGCCAGGCCGCCTGTACCTGGCATCGGAGGTCAAGGCCCTCACCCACCTGGGCCTGCCCGTCGAGGAGGTCCCGCCCGGGCACTGCGGGACGGCCCGGGCCGGCAGCCGACCGGTCCTCCACCCCTACCTCGACCTCGCCCGCCTGGGTGAGGACGACCCGCCCATCGACGATCCTGAGGCCGCCGTGGCTGCGGTGCGCGCTGCGGTCACCACGGCGATCGGGCGCCGAGTGGACACCGATCTGCCCGTGGGCGTGATCCTCTCCGGTGGGCTCGACTCGTCCCTGGTGGCCACCCAGGTGGCCCGCCTCCACCCCGACTGCACCGCCTTCACGGTGGGGGCACCGGGTGCCGAGGACCTCGAGTACGCCCGCCGGCTCACCGCCGACCTGGGCATGCGCCACGTGGTGGTCGAGCTCACCCCCCGGTCGGTCACCCGGTCCCAGGTCCGCGAGGCGGTGCGGGTGGCCGAGGCCACCGAGTACGGCGACGCCATCAACGCCGTGATCTCCATGGCCGTCTTCGGCGCCGTCCACGCCGAGGGCATCAAGGTCGTCCTGACCGGGGACGGGTCCGACGAGCTCTTCGGCGGCTACGACATGTACCGGGACGTGGACGCCGCCACCACCCGCCGGCTCTTCCTCCACAAGATCGGCCAGCTGTCGCGCACCGAGCTCCAGCGGGTCGACCGGACCTCCATGGGCCAGTGCGTGGAGGCCCGGGTGCCCTTCCTCGACCTCGACCTGCTCCTCCTGTCCATGCGCATCCCCGTCGGCCTCAAGGTGCGCGACGGCTACGAGAAGTGGGTCCTGCGCGAGGCCTTCCGCGACGTGCTGCCCGACTACATCCTGGCCCGCCACAAGAACCCGATGTCCCACTCCTCGGGCCTCCATGAGCGGGTCCGCCTCTTCAAGCCGCTGATGCCCCGGTGGTACCGGGGGTACGGCTACGACCTGGCCGGCCCCATGCGCCGGGACTTCTCCGTGGAGCTGCTCCGGGCCGGCAACGACGTCGAGGCCGCCCTGGCCGCCTCGGCACGCGGCCAGGACTACTCGTGGAGCGAGCAGGCCCGGGACCTGGCCGGGGCCGTCGTGTGGAACGTCCGCAACGCCCTCGCCCCCGGCCGGTCCAGCCGGGAGGGGCGGACCGCCGGCTGAGCGTCCGGTGCGCTGCGCCCTCCCCTACTGGTGGCGCAGCAGGTGGGCCAGCTCGGCGGCCAGGTCGAACGGTGGCGGCGGGCCGGTGGTGATGGTCACCGAGTCGAGCTCGTCGGGGGCCGGGAACGGCGGGGCATAGGCGTCGGTGACCGGAAACGGCCGGCTCCACCCCACCGTCAGGAAGGCCCCGTCGGGGGCCCAGCTGAGGGGGATCTGCGACAGCCGGCCCCGGCCCACCACCTCCCCGTCGGCCTCCAGGGTCACGTCGAAGGCCCCGGTGCCGTCGGGGGTGACGAGGGCCCGCAGGACGCGGGCGCCCGCCGGGACCGCCCCTCGGGTGGCCTCGATCCGCCCGTCGACCTGCTGGAGGAGGACCAGGTCGCCCTCGAGGAGCACCAGGGCCCAGCCGCTGATCCAGTCGCCCTGCTCGACGAGGGTCCCCTCGGCCCGTTCCGCCAGCCCGTCGGCAAATCGGGCCGTCACGGTGTAGCCGCCGAAGAGGACCGGGGCATGGGACTCGTGGACCTTGTCCCCCGGGCGCAGGTCGTAGCGGTCGCGGAAGGTGACCCAGGGGAGGGCCAGGTGGGGGATGCGGTTGTCCCGGGAGTCGTCCAGGGGCAGGACCCCGTTCCGCTCGGCCTCCCGCTCCCACAGGGCCACCAGCTCGGCCAGCCGCTCGGGGTGGGCGGCGGCGAGGTCGTGACGCTCCGCCGGGTCGCTCCGGGTGTCGTAGAGGGCCCACCGGTCCTCGCCGAAGTCGGCGCTGCCCTCCATGGCGTCGCGCTCGGCCGCCGTGAGCTGGTTGACGTGGTCGGTCACCGCCTTCCAGCCGTCGTGGTAGATGGCCCGGCTCCCCCAGCACTCGAAGTACTGGGTGACGTGCTGGTCCGGCGTGGACGGGTCCTCCAGCACCGGGCGCTGGGACACGCCGTCGAGGTCCATCTGGGGGACGCCGCCGAGGGTCTCGGGCACCGGGATGCCCAGGAGGTCGAGGAGCGTGGGCAGGAGGTCGGTGGCGTGGGCGTACTGGTGGCGCAGCGTGCCGGCCTGGTCGCCCAGGCCGTTGGGCCACGAGACGATGAAGGGGTCGCGGACCCCGCCCTCGTAGGTGTAGCGCTTCCACCGCTGGAAGGGCGTGTTGCCGGCCAGGGCCCACCCCCAGGGATAGTGGCCGCTGGAGCGGAACCCGCCCAGGTCGTCGAGGTGCCGGTACTCCTCGTCGAGGTCGTCGGGCTGGTCGTTCAGGTAGTGGCGCAGCTGGTTCCAGGACCCGTTGGGGCCGCCCTCGGCCGAGCAGCCGTTGTCGCTGACCAGGACCACCACGGTGTCGTCCAGCTCCCCCATGGCCTCGATGGCGGCCAGCAGCCGCCCGATCTGGTCGTCGGCGTGGGCCACGAAGGCGGCGAAGGCCTCCATCATCCGGGCGTACAGCCGGCGGCGCTCGGGCTCGATCTCGTCCCACGGCTCGACCCACGACGGGCGCGCCGACAGCTCCACCTCGGGTCCCACCACCCCGAGCGCCTGCTGGCGCTCCAGGGCGGCACGGCGCCACTCGTCCCACCCGGCGTCGAACCGGCCCCGCATCCGGGCCAGGTACTCCGGCGGCGCCTGGTGGGGGGCGTGCGGGGCCCCGCTGGCATACCAGAGGAGGAACGGGCGGTCCGGGCTGGCCAGGCGGAGGTCGCGGAGGTGGCCGATGGCCTCGTCGACCAGGTCGGCCTCGAGGTGGTAGCCCTCCTCCGGCGTCCGGGGCGGCTCGACGTGGTGCTGGTCGCGCACCAGGTTGGGCGTCCACTGGTTGGTCTCGCCGTTGAGGAAGCCGTAGTAGCGCTCGAAGCCCAGCCCGGTCGGCCACATGTGGAACGGCCCCGCCGCCCGCTGGTCCCGGGGCACCAGGTGCCACTTGCCGATGGCGTAGGTGGCGTAGCCCTCGTGGCGGAGCACCTGGGCCAGGGTCCCCGCCCCCTCCGGGAACTGCCCCCGGTAGCCCGGGAAGCCGAGCGGCAGGTCGGGAAGCATCCCCATGCCCACCCGGTGGTGGTTGCGGCCGGTCAGCAGGCACGCCCGGGTGGGGCTGCAGATGGCCGTGGTGTGGAAGTTGGTGAAGCGGACGCCCCGCTCGGCCAGGGTGTCGAGATGGGGCGTCTCCAGGTCCGAGCCGTAACAGCCGAGCTGGGCGAAGCCCAGGTCGTCGAGGACGATGACGACCACGTTGGGGGCGTCGCGACGGAAGGGCTGCTCGGGTCGGGTCGGTCGGGCCTCTGCCAGGGTGCGGTCCACGCCCTGTTGCTACTCGCTCCGCCACCGGCCCGCCAGCCTGCCGGCCGATCTGCCCGGCGATGCCCGGCGATGCCCGGCGGGCCCGCCTCCACCGCCGGCGGTCGAGACGGCCCCACCTCGACGGACGGCTCAGCCGAACGGCGAGCCGGGCTCCAGGTCGCCGTCGTCGGTCAGCATCGCCCCCGTGGCCTCGAGGACGGCTTCGTCGACCATGACCGCCTCGGCCCCCGGATCCTCGGACGCCGCCCGGCCCCCGGCGGCGCCGGTCAGGAACCAGCCGAGGGCGCCGGCGGTCAGGCAGAGCCCGGCCGCCACCGCCATGGCCGTGGTGAACCCGCCCAGCGCCGGCACCAGGTGCCCCGGGGCCGTGTGAGCCCGGAGAATCGCCGCGCTGAGGGCGCTGCCGGCGGCCAGGCCCACGTTGCGCAGGAGCTGGTAGAGGCCGGTGGCGCTGCCCGTCTCCTCATGGGGGACCGAGCGGATGATGAGGCCGGGCAGGGCGGCGAAAGTGAACCCGAGGGCCAGGCCCACCAGGCCCATGGTGCCGAAGGCCTGCCAGAGCGCCCGGTGGGTGAGGGCGAAGGAGGCCGCCGCCAGCGCGAACAGGAGCCCGCCCAGCGGGATGAGGGCCCGCACCCCGATCCGCCGCTCGACCGGGATGAGCAGGCGGCTGGCCACGAACGTCCCCACCGAGAGGGGAAGCAGGAGGAACCCCGAGACCAGCACCGAGGCACCGAAGCCGAAGCCGGCCGACGGCGGGACCTGGATGAACTCCACCAGGACGGGGAGGATCAGGTACATGGCCATGCTCATCAGGAACCCGCTCAGGTCGGCGGTGAGCACGGACCGGGTGCGCAGGTGCCGCAGCTCCACCAGGGGGGCCGACGTGCGGAGCTCGTGGACCACCCAGGCGCCCAGCGCGCCGGCCGCCGTGGCGGCCACGGCGACCGACGTGGCCGAGGCGGCCCCCCAGCGACCCACCTCGCTCAACCACACCACGATGGCCACCACCCCGATCGACACCAGGGCCGCACCGGCCCAGTCGAAGGGACGGGCCCGGGCGGCGGTCCGGGCCGGCAGGGCCGTCCATGCGGTGGCCAGGGCGACCGCCACCACGGCGGCACCGAACCAGTAGGCGCCCCGGATGCCGACGACCTGGGCCACGGCGGCGGTCAGCGGGTAGCCGAGCCCGGCGCCGATGGCCGTGGAGACCGAGAGGGTGGCGATGGCAGCAGCGGCCCGGGCCGGCGGAAGCATGCGGCGGGCCACGGCCATGTTGACCGGCAGGATGCCGAGCCCGACCCCCTGGAGGGCGCGACCGGCCACCAGGACCCAGAAGCCGGGTGCCACTGCGGCCAGGACGCAGCCGACCAGGACGGTCCCCAGGGTCCCCGCCACCACCCGCCGCTGGTGGGCCCCGTCGGCCAGCCGGCCCAGCAGCGGGGTGGCCAGCGCCCCGGTCAGGACGGCCGCCGTGAGCACCCACTCGGCGGTCCCGAGGGCCACCTCGTCCCGGGCGGCGATCTCCGGGATCAGCGGCGCGCCCAGGCTGGAGATGACGGCCACCATGAGGCCGACGAAGACCAGGACCGGCACCAGGGTCCGGTGGTCGGCGGCGCCCTGCTCCATCCGCCCAACCCTACCGAGGCGACCTCTCCGGCCCGGGACCCGGCACCCGCCCGCTCGCCCGGGCGATCCGTCGCCGCTAGCGTCAAAGCAGAGGTCCGGGGCCCATCAGGGACGGGACCGACGCACCATCGCCGCACCGCTGGAGGAACGCATGCCCACCACCCCGGCCAACGGGATCGAGCTCGACTACGAGGTCTACGGCGATGCCGCTGGGCCACCCCTGCTCCTCATCCACGGGCTGGGAGCCCAGCGCACCGACTGGCCCGAGGCCGCCGTGGAGGGCCTGGTCGACGAGGGCTTCCGGGTGATCACCTTCGACAACCGCGACCAGGGCTGCTCGACGTGGTTCGACCACACCGACGAGCCCGACCTGACCGGGCTCCTCACCGGTTCGTCCGTCGAGGTCCCCTACCTGCTCGCCGACATGGCCGCCGACGCCGCCGGCCTGCTCGAGGCGCTCGAGGTCCCCCGGGCTCATGTCCTCGGGGTGTCGATGGGCGGGATGATCGCCCAGCAGCTCACCATCGACCATCCCGGGCGGGTGGCCACGCTGACGTCGATCATGTCCACGCCGTCGACTGCCGTCGGCCAACCCACGCCGGAGGCCACGGCCGCCCTCCTGGTCCCTGCCGCCGAGGAGCGCCAGGAGGCCGTCGACCAGTCCGTGGCCACCTCCCGGGTCATCGCCTCGACGGGCTTCCCCTTCGACGAAGCCGGCCTCCGGGCCCGGGCCGAGGTCCACTTCGACCGGGGCCACCACCCGGTGGGCACGGCGAGGCAGCTGGCCGCCATCCTGGCCAGCCCCGACCGCCGTCCCGGGCTGGCCGGCGTCACCGTGCCCACCCTGGTGGTCCACGGCGACGCCGATCCCCTCGTCACCCTGCCGGGCGGCCTGGCCACGGCCGAGGCCGTGCCGGGGGCCGAGCTGTGGGTGGTGGAGGGCATGGGCCATGACCTGCCCGCCGCCGTGCTGCCCGAGCTGTGCGCCCGCCAGCGGGCGCTGGCCGCCGCCGTCGGCTAGACGGGCAGGGCGGCCGGGGCCGCGGTGATCCCGAACACGGGCTGGGTGAGCGGCTCCTCGGCCATCGAGCCGAGGAACGGTGCGCCCCCGAAGGCGAAGACCCCGCCATCGGTGGCGGCCAGCCAGTAGCCGGCACCCGACGGATCGGCGGCGATGCCCGAGACCGGGCCGTTCAGGTCGTGGCCGGCCAGCGAGCCCGAGAACGCGGCGTCCCCGAAGGCGAACACGCCGCCGTCGGCCGCCGCCAGCCAGTAGCCGTGACCCGATGGCGTGGCCGCCATGGCCACCACCGGCGCTGCCAGCTCCGCCGACCCCATGGAGCCGTAGAAGGCGGCGTCGCCGAAGGCGAACACCCCTCCGTCGGAGTCGGCGATCCAGTAGCCCTGGCCCGAGGGGGTGGCCACGATGGCCACCGGCACCCCGTTGACGCCCGTCCCGCCGGTGGCCGACATCTCGTCACCCAGGCCGGCGGCGGCGTCGCCGAAGGCATCGACCGTGCCCATGCCGCTCAGGCCGTCCTCGAGGATCCAGTAGCCCCGACCGGTCGGTGTGGGAGCCATGGCCACCGAGTTGGGCCACAGATCGGCGGCCTCCCCGTTGACCCGGTTGCCGTACGACTGGGCCGCCCCGAAGGCCATGACGACCCCGTTGTAGGCGTTGAGGACCCAGTAGCCCCCGCCGCCCGGCAGGGCGGCCATCGACCAGCACTCGCCCTCAGGCATCTCGCGGTCCGACGTGTTGGGCGGGCAGGCGCCGGGGGATGCAGCCGCCGAGCCGTGGAAGGGGGCGCCGAAGGCGAACACCCCGCCGTCACCGGCCACCAGCCGATAGCCCGCTTCGCCGCCCGGCTGATGGGACACCACGGCGGCCCCTGCGCCGGCGGGACCCGGGACCGTGAACACCCCCAGGCCCGCCGCCACCAGCACCACCCCGGCGGCGGCGGTCCGCCACCGCCGCCGTCCCGTTCCCGCCGTCCTGTCCGATGTGCGCTCCATGACTCCTCCTCACCCGCCGGTCTCCTGCACCGGTCGCACCGTGCCCGTGCCCTCGGAAGGACCGGTCGTTCGCCGTCCAGTGTGCGTCCCCGGATCGCAGGTGACCAGGGTCGCAAGTCCCAGGAGCCCGGTCACAGCGCCCGTCCCTGTGGTGGCTACGCTCGGCCCATGGCTCGCACCCGCTGCTCCACCCCCGTCCCGACCCGCAACGGCGGAGCCCGTCGCCGGGGTGGTGCCGCCATCGAGGAGGCGCGCGATATTGGGATGCTCCAGATGCGCCAGGATGTGCCGTTCTGTTTCAAACCGGCGCATCGCGGCACTGTCGTTAAAGCCCCGCCGCGCCACCTTGACGGCGACCAGCTTGCGGTAGAGGTCATCCACCCGCACCGCCTGGTACACCATTCCCATACCGCCTTCACCGATCACCTGGACAATGCGGTAGGGGCCGATACTGAAGCCGGTCGAGTATTCGCGGTCGGGCGGGGCTGGCGGGACTTCAATGAAGTCCCCCGCGTCATCATTTGCTGCCAGCAGCGATTCCACCTCGGCCCGAGCCTCGGCGTCGTCCGCGCAGGCTGAGTCGAGGTAAGGGG
>CAXBRB010000005.1:0-35210 GCA_963977795.1 uncultured Acidimicrobiaceae bacterium | reverse complement strand
AGACCACGGCCAGGGCGCCGGGCGTGTCGAGGTCGTCGTCCATCCGGGCGGTGAAGCCGGCCACGGCGTCGCCGTCCACGTCGGCCCCCTCGAGGGCGGCGGGCAGGACCGGGCCGCCGGCCAACGGGTCGGCCAGTTCGAAGCGCCGGGCCAGCTCGTCCAGGCGGGCCAGGCCGGCCTCGGCCTGGGCCACCGTGTCGGGGGTCACCTCGATGGGTGAGCGGTAGTGGGAGCGCAGGACGAGCAGCCGGTAGGAGCGGGCGTCGCTCCGGTCGATGAGGTCCGAGAGCGAGGTGAAGTTCCCCAGTGACTTGGACATCTTCTCGCCGCCCACGGTGACCCACCCGTTGTGCATCCAGTGGCGGGCGAAGGTCCGGCCGGCGGCCACGGCCTGGGCCCGCTCGTTCTCGTGGTGGGGGAACTTGAGGTCGAGGCCGCCGCCGTGGACCTCGAAGCCGTCGCCCAGCAGGTCGAGGGACATGACCACGCACTCGGTGTGCCACCCGGGCCGGCCCGCCCCCCACGGGGCGTCCCAGGTCGGCTCCCCGGGCTTGGCCTTCTTCCACAGCACGAAGTCCAGCGGCGACCGCTTCTCTTCGGCCGCCTCCACCCGGGCCCCGGCCCGCAGGGAGTCCAGCGACTGCTGGGCCAGGAGCCCGTAGCCGGGGACGTCGCCCACCGAGAGGTAGACGCCGTCGGCCGTCTCGTAGGCCACGCCCCGCTCCAGCAGGTCGGCCACCAGCTCCACCATGCGCTCCACATACGCGGTGGCGTGGGGCGTCTCGTCGGGCCGGAGCACCCCCAGGGCGTCCATGGCCTCCCACCACACGTCCTCGTAGGTGGCGGTCAGCTCGGCCTCGCTGATCCCCCGCTCGGCGGCCCGCTCGATGATCTTGTCCTCGATGTCGGTGATGTTGGAGACGTAGGTGACGTCGAGGCCGGAGAAGAGGAGGTAGCGGCGGAGGACGTCGAAGACCAGGGAGAAGCGGCCGTGCCCGAGGTGGGGGGCGTCGTAGACGGTGGGGCCGCAGACGTAGAGCGAGACCCGGCCGGGCTCGCGCAGGTCCAGCGGGGCGACCACGCCGGTCGCAGAGTCGTGGAGCTGGAGCACGCAGGGTACGGTAACCCGATCATGCCGGAGCAGACGAACGCAGACAGCACGGCACCGGCCGGGGGCCGGGGCATCCCCGACAAGCCGGGCCTCGAGGGCCTGGAGGCGGCCTGGGCGGCCCGGTGGGAGGAGGCCGGCACCTACGCCTTCGACCGCACCGCCACCCGGGACCAGGTGTACTCGATCGACACCCCGCCGCCCACGGTGTCGGGCTCGCTCCACATCGGGCACGTGTTCTCCTACACCCACACCGACACGGTGGCCCGGTACCAGCGGATGCGGGGCAAAGCCGTCTTCTACCCCATGGGGTGGGACGACAACGGCCTGCCCACCGAGCGCCGGGTCCAGAACTACTTCGGGGTGCGCTGCGACCCCAGCCTCCCCTTCGACCCCGGGTTCACGCCGCCGGCCGAGCCCCCCAAGGACCCTGTGGCCATCTCCCGGCCCAACTTCGTGGCCCTCTGCCACCAGCTGACGGCCGAGGACGAGCAGGTCTTCGAGCACCTGTGGCGCACCTTGGGCCTGTCGGTCGACTGGTCCCGCACCTACGCCACCATCTCCGCCCCGGCCCAGCGGGTGTCCCAGCGGGGCTTCCTCCGCCTGGCCCGGCGCGGCCAGGTCGTCCAGCGCACCGCACCCACCCTGTGGGACGTCGACTTCCGCACGGCGGTCAGCCAGGCCGAGCTGGAGGACCGGGAGCGGCCCGGCGCCTACCACCGCCTGGCCTTCCCCCGGGTCGGGGCCGAGGGCGCCGTGGAGATCGAGACCACCCGGCCCGAGCTCCTGCCCGCCTGCGTGGCCCTGGTGGCCCATCCCGACGACGAGCGCTATCAGCCGCTGTTCGGCACCGAGGTGTCCACCCCCCTCTTCGGGGTGCGGGTCCCGGTGCTGGCCCACGAGCTGGCCGACCCCGAGAAGGGCTCGGGCATCGCCATGATCTGCACCTTCGGCGACACCACCGACGTCGTCTGGTGGCGGGAGCTGGACCTGCCCACCCGGACCATCGTGGGCCGCGACGGCCGCCTCCTCCCCGTCGAGTGGGGCACCGAGGGATGGGCGTGCGCCGATCCGGCGGCCGCCGCCGCCACCTACGGCGAGCTGGCCGGCAAGACGGTCAAGCAGGCCCAGGCCCGGATCGTGGAGCTCCTGGCCGACTCGGGCGCCCTGCTGGGCGAGCCCCGGCCCATCACCCACCCGGTCAAGTTCTTCGAGAAGGGCGACCGGCCGCTCGAGATCGTCTCGTCGCGCCAGTGGTTCGTGGTCACCATGCCCCACCGCGAGGTCCTCCTGGCCCGGGGCGAGGAGCTGGACTGGCACCCGGCCTACATGTCGCACCGGTACCGGGCGTGGGTCGAGGGCCTGGCCGGCGACTGGAACATCAGCCGCCAGCGCTTCTTCGGCGTCCCCCTGCCCGTGTGGTACCCGGTGGGCCCCGACGGCACCGTGGACCACGACGCCCCGATCCTGGCCGACGAGGACGCCCTGCCCGTCGACCCCACCACCGACGTCCCCCCGGGCTACACCGAGGACCAGCGGGGGGCGCCGGGGGGCTTCGTGGGCGACCCCGACGTGATGGACACCTGGGCCACCTCGTCGCTCACCCCCCAGATCGCCGGCCACTGGGAGGACGACCCCGACCTGTTCTCCCGCGTCTTCCCCATGGACCTGCGCCCCCAGGCCCACGACATCATCCGCACCTGGCTCTTCTCCACCGTGGTGCGCTCGGAGCTGGAGCACACCTCCCTGCCGTGGACCGACGCCGCCATCTCGGGCTGGGTGCTCGACCCGGACCGCAAGAAGATGTCCAAGTCCAAGGGCAACGTGGTCACCCCCCTCCCCCTGCTCGAGCAGCACGGGGCCGACGCCGTGCGCTACTGGGCGGCCTCGGGCCGGCCGGGCACCGACACGGCGGTCGACGAGGGCCAGATGAAGGTCGGCCGGCGCCTGGCCATGAAGGTCCTCAACGCCTCCCGCTTCGCCCTCGGGCGCCTGGCCGCCGAGGACGGGACCCTGGTGGTCCCGCCCGTCGATGCCGTCACCGTCCCCATCGACCGGGCCGTGCTGGGCCGGCTGGCCGCCGTGGTGGCCGAGGCCACCGCCGCCTTCGACGCCTACGACTACGCCCGGGCCCTCGAGCGCACCGAGGCCTTCTTCTGGGCGTTCTGCGACGACTACCTGGAGCTGGTCAAGGTCCGCGCCTACGGCGACGCCGACGACCCGGCCACCGCCTCGGCCCGGGCCGCCCTGGCCGCCGCCCTCTCGGTCCTGCTCCGTCTGCTGGCCCCGTTCCTCCCCTTCGTGACCGAAGAGGTGTGGTCGTGGTGGCACGACGGCTCGGTCCACACCTCCCGGTGGCCGGAGCCGGCCGACCTCGGGGTGCCCGGGGACGGCCCGGCGTCGGTGGACCCCGACCTCGACCGGGTGCTCGAGGTGGCCGCCGAGGTGCTCGGCCTGGTGCGCCGGGCCAAGACCGAGGCCAAGCGGTCGATGCGGGCCACTGTGGCCCGGCTGTCCGTGACCGACACGGCCGAGCGGCTGGCCGCCCTGGCCGCTGCCGAGGGCGACGTGCGGGACGCCGGCGGGGTGAACGAGCTGGTGACGGCGGTCGGCGATGAGCCCGCCGTCGAGGTGGTCCTGGCCGAGGAGTAGGCGGGCGGCACCTCCGGGGGCCCGCCTAAGCGGCGGGCGGCGGCGGCCGTCAGGTCAGGTAGCTGGCGTGGGCCGCCTCGGCCATGGCCTCGGGGGTGCCCTCCTGCTCGACCCGGCCGTGGACCATGATGGCCGCCCGGTCAGCCACGGCCAGGGCGGTGGTCACGAACTGCTCCACCAGGACGACGGTCATGCCCTGGCGGGCCAGGCGGCCCACCAGCTCGTAGAGCTCGGCCACGATCAGGGGGGCCAGGCCCATGGAGAGCTCGTCCAGCAGGAGGAGCCGGGGCTTGGTGACCAGGGCCCGGGAGATGGCCAGCATCTGCTGCTCGCCGCCCGACATGGTCCCGGCCAGCTGCTTGCGGCGCTGGGCCAGCACCGGGAAGGCGGCGTAGGTCTGCTCCTCGACGTCCTTCATGGGGGTGCCCCCCACGTAGGTCCAGATCCGCAGGTTCTCCCGGACGGTGAGGTTGGGGAAGATGCCCCGGCCCTCCGGGATGGCACAGATGCCCTGGCGGGCCAGCTTCTCGGACGGGATGCGGCCCAGGGAGAGCTCGCCGATGCGGACGTCGCCCCCGGTGGGGCGCATGCGCCCGGAGAGGACCTTGAGCAGCGTCGACTTGCCGGCCCCGTTGGGACCGAGCAGGGCGAAGACGCTCCCGGCCGGGACCTCGAGGTCCACCCCGTGGAGGACCTCGATGCGGCCGTAGGCGGCGCGCAGCCCCTGGACGGTGACCCCCGGCGGCGGGGCCGGGGCCGACCCGACCCGGGCCGTGGCCGACTGCGAGGTGGCCGTCATGCGCCCGCCCCGCCATCACCGGCATCCACGTCGCCGGCCTCCGGTGCTTCCGCCGGCGGGGTGTCGGCCACCAGGACCGTGCCTGCAGCCACCACGTCGGCCACCACGTCACCGTCGACGACCACCACCACCTCCTCGACCACGGCCTCCTCGGCCACCGTTCCGAGGTAGGCGGCCTGGACCATGGGGTTGGCCCGGATCTCCTCGGGGGTGCCCGAGGCGATGATCACGCCGAAGTCGAGGACGTAGATGTAGTCGCAGATGCGCATGACCAGCTCCATGTCGTGCTCGACCAGGAGCACGCCCATGCCGCCGGCGGCCAGGGTGGTCAGCAGCTCACCCAGGGCATCTGACTCGGTCTCGTCCAGGCCCGAGCCGGGCTCGTCGAGAAGGAGCAGCTTGGGGGCCATGGCCAGGGCCCGGGCCAGCTCGACCATCCGGGCCAGGCCGGTGGGCATGGCGCTGGCCTGCTGGCCGGCCATGCCGTCGAGGCCCACGCCCTCGAGCAGGCGGTCGGCCGTGGTCAGCGACATCGACCCGTGGCCGGCCGGTGCGCCGTCCGCCTCGCTGCCGCCGCCCTTGGCCCAGGGGAACGAGCGCTTGATGTGGCGCCACTGCCACCACTTGATGGACGACTCCAGGCCCACCTGGACGTTCTCCCCGGCCGAGAGGGTGCCGAAGAGCTCGAGGCGCTGGAAGGTCCGGGCCAGCCCCAGGCGGGCCCGCCGGTGGGGCTTCATCCGGGTGATGTCGGTGTCGAAGAGCCGGACCGTGCCCCGGTCGGGGGCCTGCAGGCCGCTGATCACGTTGAAGAGGGTCGTCTTGCCGGCCCCGTTGGGACCGATGAGCCCCGTCACCGTGCCCGGCCGGACGGTGAGGGTGGCGTCGGACAGGGCGGCCACGCCGCCGAAGCGCACGGCCACCTCCGACACGGTGAGCACCGGGGTGTCCGGGCCCGACGGGGCGGCCGGCGGGGTGGGGGCCACGTCAGCCTGCGGCACTGGTCGCCCCCTGGGTCATGGCCGCCGCCGGCGGGGCGGTGGCCAGGAGGTCGCCGCCGGGGGCCGAGCGGTCCCAGGGCAGGCGGACGTGGAGGGCCTCGATGCCCAGCAGCCCGTTGGCCGCCCGGCCGATGAGGATGACGCCGACGCCGGCGAAGATGCCCAGGCCGCTCGGCCACAGCTGGTTGAGGACCACGTAGGTGAGGGCGGCCAGGAAGGCGCCCGAGACGGTGCGGATGCCCCAGATGGTGACGAAGAGCACGAAGATGATGCCCGGGAAGATGTCGAAGTCGGTGGTGCCCACCACCTGCTGGACCGTGCCGAAGAGGGCCCCGGCCAGGCCGGCCAGGCCCGCGGCGATGGCGAAGACGGCCACCTTGGTGAAGCCGATGTCGAGGCCCACGGTGGCGTAGGCGGCCGGCGAGTCGCTGACCGCCACCAGGCGGCGGCCGAAGAGGCTGCGCCGGATGGCCAGGACCAGCAGGGCCACCAGCACGAAGCAGACGGTGACGAAGAGGAACTCGGCCCGGTCGCCGCCCAGGGAGAGCCCGGGCAGCACGATGCGGCCGACCATGACCCCGCCGCCTCCGAAGACCCGGCCGTCGGCGAAGAACCCGGTGGCCACGGCGTCGGCCACGGCGAAGGTGGCCAGCGCCAGGTAGAGGTCGCTCAGGCGGAAGGTGAAGAGGGCCACCACGGCCCCCACGGCGGCGCACACCCCGGCGGCCACCAGCAGGCCGACGATGGAGCCGCCGCCGGCCACCTTGCCCATCAGGAAGGCGCCGATGCCCATGAACGAGAACTGGCAGAGCGAGACCTGGCCGGAGTAGCCGGTGAGGAGGACGAGCGAGAGGCCGACGATGCCCAGGCACATGACGATGCCGCCCAGGGAGAGGACCGTGGTCCCCTTGAAGGCCGTGTTGCCGAAGGCCAGCGTGACCACCACGCACACCACCAGGAAGGCGGCCCCGGCGACCAGGGACTCGGTGCCGCCGGCCACCCGGGGCGCCCGCAGCGAGGTGAGCCGCCCCACGGCCCGCAGCCGCACCGACGGCAGGGTGACCAGGGCGATGAAGAGGAAGACCATGGGCAGCACGGCCGTCACGTCGGTCTGGAGGGCCGAGGAGAGGTGGGGCCCCACGTAGTTGAGGATGTAGTTCTCGGCCAGGCCGATGGCGATGGCCGCGGCGAAGGTCACGGCGATGTTCTTGAGCCGGCCGACGATGGCGGCGGCGTAGCCCGAGACCACCAGCAGGGTCATGGCCTCGATGTTGATCCCCGTGGTCTGGGTCGAGGAGAGGAGCACCCCCGAGAGGGCGGCCATCATGAACCCGAGGATCCACCCGTACTGGCTCATCCGGTTGGGCGACACACCGGCCATGCCCAGCAGCTCGGGGTCGTCGACCACGGCGCGCAGGGCGAAGCCGGTCCGGGTGGAGCGGAAGAGGGCCCGCAACCCCACGGCCACGGCGGCCGCCACGGCGATGATCAGGACGTACTGGTACTGGATGTTGATGCCCACCAGCTGGAACTGGCCATTGACCATGTAGCCCACGGTGCGCTGGACGGTCGGCGACCAGATGATGGAGGCCGCCCCGGTCAGGATGACCATGAGGCCGAGGGTCACCATGACCGGCCGCTCGGCCGAGGCGCCGTGCAGCCGGCGCATGAGGACCCGCTCCACCAGGGCGCCGGCCAGGGCCGCCCCCACGCCGACGATGAGCACCAGGGCCAGCAGGATGTTCATGTGGTGGGCCGTCACCAGCTCCCAGTAGCAGAAGGCGGCGATCATGCCCACCGCCCCCTGGGCGAAGTTGAAGACACCCGAGGTCGTGTAGGTGACGACCAGGCCGGTCGCCGCGATGGCGTAGCCGGCCCCCAGCATGATGCCGAAGACGGTGAACTGGAGGAAGTTGCTCACCGCACGGCCTCACCGGCGACGGCCGGGTGGCCCACCGGATCACCGGAGCCGACCGGGACCCCGGGCGCGACGGGCCGGTGGCGTGCCCACCCCACCGTCGACCCCCTCGGGATCACCGCGTGCGCCTCGTGGCCGACCCGGCTGCTCAGGTGCCGGGCTTGATCACGTACGAGTAGTCGCAGCGGAACCCGGCCGTCGGCCCGGTGACCGGCGGATCGTCCACCCGCTGGAACTCCCCGTTGACCACCTCGGCGATGAGGTAGCAGTTCGACGGCTTGCCGGCGGCCGGGTTGGTGGTGGCCGCGATGTGGTTGCCGTTGAACGCCGTGATCTTGGAGAGGGCCTGGAGCAGCGAGCCCCGACTCGGGTTCGACCCGGCGTCCTTGAGGGCCTGGGCGAAGAGCTCGGCCGACAGCCAGCCGTAGATGGTGAAGAGGTCGGGCTTGAAGCCGGGCGAGGCCTCCTGGACCCAGTGCTGGAAGGTGCCCACGGCCGGGACCACCGTGGCGTCCGCACCTTGGTAGAGGGTGAGGTTCTGGGCCAGGAAGGCACCGTTCACGTTGGCCGCCCCGCCGGCTGCCGGGATCAGGGCGTTGGAGTAGGTGGCCGCCCCGAGGAGGACCTGGGGGTGGAAGTTCTGCTGGGCCAGCGCCTTGAGCACCGAGGAGGCGTAGTTGGGTGGCATCTGGTCGATGAAGAGGATCTTCACCCCGGCGTTCTTCATGGCGATCACGTTCTGGGTGAAGTCGGTCTGGGTGACGGCGTAGGTCTGCTCGTAGATGAGCTTGAAGCCGGCCTTCTGCATGACGTACTTCTCGCCGGCCCAGGTCTGGGCGGCCGACGGCGAGTCGGCCAGCAGGGCGCCGGCGTAGTTCACGTCGGCCGGGAACTTGTTCTTGTAGTACTGCATCTGCCCCTCGGACCAGCCGTCCTTCAGCGGGATCGGGCTGTAGACGTTGGGCAGCTTGTTGGTGGCGTTGTCGAGGACCTGGGAGACGTCCGGGAAGCCGGGGTTGGCGGCCAGCACGGCGCCGCCGTAGCTGTCCTCCAGGGAGAAGTTGCCGACCAGGGCCATGTCGTTGGCCAGGGCGTTCTGGGTGGCCTGCTTGTTGCCGGCCCCGGTGAAGCTGTCGTCCCCGTTCTCCAGGGCCAGCTTGCGACCGTTCACCCCGCCGGTCGAGTTGACGTAGTCGATGTAGGCCTGGGTGCCGACCTGGGCGCCCTTGAAGAGGCCGGCCGAGAGGGTGGACACGTTGCCCACCTTCACCTGGGTGGCCGTCACCCCGGTGTGGTCGCTGAAGGCGCTCTGGGGGATGGTGCGGCCGTTGGCCCCGGCCGTCGACGAGCCGCCGCCCGAGGCGGCGGTGGTGGTGGTCGAGGAGTTCGTCGAGCTGCAGGCGGCGGCGCCCACGGCCATCAGGAGTGCGACCCCGGCTGCGGTCGATCGGCTCTTCCAGGATGCTGGGCGCAAGGTTCCCCCTAGGTGTGGTCGGTCTGCTGGTGCGACCGGTGGTCCTCGTCCGGCCGGGGCCCCGCCGGCACGCACGCCGGCCCGATCGGGATATGTGACTCTACGTCAGATAACCGGGGCCGTGTCACCTCAGGGGCCGTCCGGGCACGCCAGCTCGGCGTCGGGACTGCCTCTCCTGGGCCGGTCGGTGGGGCCTGGGATGCCCCCGGGCCGGTCGGTGGGGCCTGGTCAGCCGGAGACGCCCACCCGGACGGCCTCGAGGAAGCGGACGGCGCCGAGCGAGGTGGCCCGGGCCTTGGGGGTGGCCAGCACCTCGAAGGCGTGCTGGGTCCAGGGCAGCTCCACGTAGGCCACCGGCGCCGTCGAGACGGCCCGCAGCCGCTCCACGAACCGCCGGGCCACCTCGGGGGCGACCAGGGTGTCGTTGGTGCCCTGGATGACGAACATGGGCGGGGCCGCCGCCGTGATGCGCCGGTCCGGCGAGGCCGCCTCGAAGACGGCGCGGTGCTCGTCGAAGGAGGTCTTCATGACCCGGCGCTCCAGCATCTCGACCATGCCCCGCCCGTAGCGGCCGCTGGCCTCGGGCTCGCCGGTCATGTCGTAGACGCCGTAGAAGGGGATGCAGACGTCCACCGAGGTGTCGGCGTCCTCGAAGCCGGGCTGCCACTCGGCCGCCCCGGGCGTGAGGGCCACCAGGGCGGCCAGGTGGCCGCCGGCCGAGCCGCCCGAGAGGGCCAGGAACGACGGGTCGCCCCCGTGCTCGCCGATGTGCTCCCGGACCCAGGCCAGAGCCCGCTTGCAGTCGACGATGTGGTCGGGCCAGGTGGCCCGGGGGCTCAGGCGGTAGTTGATGGCCACGCACACCCAGCCCCGGCGGGCCAGCTCGTAGAGGAGCGGGGCGGCCTGCTCGCGCTTGTCCCCGATGACCCAGGCCCCGCCGTGGATCCACACGAAGACGGGCGCCCCGGCGGCGGGCCCGTCGGCAGAAGTGATGACATCCAGCCGGTGTCGGCGGATCCCGTCCCCCCAGTAGTCGATGTCCCGCACCCGTCGGACGGTGCGGCCCCGGAAGGGGATGGCCACCGCCAGGCGCCACCAGGTCAGCCAGGCCGGGCGTGGGTCGCCGCCCATGGGGGCCACCGGGCCGGGGGTGGCGGCGTCCAGGGCGGCCTGCACCCGTGCGCCGGTCTTGGCCGCCTCGGCGGCCAGCCAGACGAAGATCGCCACCCCGGCCAGGGCCAGGGCTGCGCCCACCGCACCGGGCCACCCGTGGGCGCCCCCGGTGCCGGCCAGGACGGCGGTGACCACCAGGGCCAGGACGGCCGAGTGGAGCGGCACCTCGCCGAACCCGCCCCCGAGGGCGAAGCTGACTACCGAGAAGGGCTCACGGCGGGCCGGGACGACGACGTTGGCGGCGCCGACCAGGACCAGGGCGCCGAAGACCAGGAGGACCCAGGGCATGCCTCCATGAAACACCGTCGGGGCCGGAATGGGAAACCACGGCCCGATGGGGCATCCTGGAGGGGCGCCCGGGCCCATCCGGACCCGGGCCGGCTCCGAACACCGGGGAGTGCTCCGGTGACGGGCCGCCCGGCACGTTCGGGAGCGGGCCAGGGCAGGGTCACGACCGGAGCGCCGCCACCACCCGGGTGGCCGGCGGGAGGAAAGGACCGATGGCATGGAACGACTGAGCGGCCTCGACGCCAGCTTCCTCTACCTGGAGACGCCGACCCTCCACATGCACGTGGCCATGGCCATGGTCTTCGACCCCTCGACGGTGCCGGGCGGGTACTCCTTCGCCAAGATGCAGGCCCAGATCGCCTCGCGCACCTACCAGGCCCCGGTCTTCCGCCGCCTGCTGGTCGAGGTGCCGTTCCGCCTGGGCCACCCGGTGTGGATCGACGACCCCGACTTCGACATCGGCTACCACGTGCGCCGCGCCGCCGTGCCCAGCCCGGGCGGCCTGCGCGAGCTGGCCGACCTGGCCGGCGACATCGCCAGCCGGAAGCTCGACCGCTCCCGGCCCCTGTGGGAGATGTGGGTGGTCGAGGGCCTGGCCGACGGCCGGATCGCCCTGGTGGCCAAGATGCACCACTCGACGGTCGACGGCATGTCCGGGGCCGCCCTGCTCTCGGTCCTCTTCGACCTCGAGCCCGACCCGGGGCCCGAGCCCGAGCCGCCGACCCTCCAGCCCGGCCCGGTCCCCTCCAAGCCCGTGCTGGTGAGCGAGGCGGTGGCCGCCCGGGCCATGCGCCCCGTCGAGCTGACCAAGGACCTGGTGCGCACCTCCCAGCGCCTCCTCAACGTCCGGCGCGTGCGCAAGGAGCCCGAGCACCGCTCGCCGCTGGCCCGGGCCGCCTTGCCCCTGTCGGCCCCACGGACCTCGTTCAGCGGCGCCCTCACCCGACGCCGCCAGGTGTCGCTGACCGAGATCGGCCTGCCCGACGTCAAGCGCCTCAAGAACGCCACCGGGGCCACCGTCAACGACGTGGTCCTGGCCGTCTGCACCGGTGCGCTCCGGGACCTCCTGATCCAGGGCGACGAGCTGCCCGACAAGTCCCTGGTGGCCGTGGTGCCGGTCTCGGTCCAGCCCGATGTGGGCGCCCCGCACGGCTCGAACAAGGTCTCCCAGATGTTCGTCCAGCTCCCCGTCCACCTCGACGACCCGATGGAGCGGCTCCAGGCCATCCAGGAAGGGACCCGGGGGGCCAAGGAGGAGCACCACGCACTGGGCGCCGACACCCTCCAGAACTGGGCGGAGCACGCCACCCCCAACACCTTCGCCACGGCCGCCCGCCTCTACAGCCGGATGCGCCTGGCCGACCGCCACCGGCCCATCGCCAACCTCATCTTCTCCAACGTGCCCGGGCCCGACTTCCCGCTCTACCTGGGCGGCGCCGAGATGACGGCCGGGTTCCCGCTGGGCCCGGTGATGGACGGCCTCGGCCCCAACATCACGATCATGAGCTACCGGGGCGTCCTCTACTGGGGGATCATCACCTGCCCCGAGACGATGCCGGGGTCGTGGCAGCTGGCCGCCGATGTGCCCGGGGCCCTCGACGAGCTGCTGGCCGCCGCCGGCCTCGAGCCGGCCGTGTTCCGCTCGACCGCCGCCGCCGAGGCCGCCCTGTCGGCCGGCGCCACCATCGGTCAGGGCTGACCCCCCGGGGGGGCCACGAGGCCACCGGGTCAGAGCCGCGTTGTCCGGTCAGGACCTGCGGGCCGCGGCCACGGCCATCGAGGTGGCGCCGGAGCAGACGCGCATCGGGCTGCCGAAGGCCCCCGTGGCCGGGTCGTAGGGGAGGACGGCGTCGAACCCGGCGACCACGTAGGCGCCGCCCCCGCCCGGTCCGCCCGGTCCGACCACGATGTCGGAGGGCTGGCCGGTAGACGGCTGGCCGGCCCGGGCGGTCGGGAGACGGACCGGCGTGGCCGGCGGGCCCACCGTCGGCCGGAGGGGGACGGTGGTCACCCAGCGGTCGGCCGAGTCGACCACCAGGGCCCGGGCCCCGTCGGGCGTGACAGCCACGGCGGCCGGGGCGGCGATGCCGAAGCGGTCGAAGGACGCCCCGGGCCCCGCCGCTCCTGTGGCGGCGGCCACGGGGACCAGACGGCCGCCGTAGTCGGTGCCGCCCTGACCGACCACCACGACGGTGGCCCCGTCCGGGGTGACGGCCACCCCGTGGGGAGAGGACAGGGAGGAGACCTGGAGGCCGGTGGCCGCCGGGGCCCCCGCCGTCCAGGTGGCGGTGTCGACGGGGACCACGGCACCGGGCACCTGCGCCCACACCGTGGGGCCCGAGGGCGCACGGACCAGCCCGGCCACCGTGCGGCCGGGTCCGAGGTCGAGGGGGGCGCCCACCGTACGGGCGACGGGATCGACCCGGACCAGGGCGGAGCCGCTGGCCGCCACCACGGTGCGGCCGTCGGGCGTCACGACCACGGCCCGGGCCGGACCATGGCCCGGCAGTGGGATGGGCCGGCCGGCCCGCTGGGACACCAGGTCCACGGGGACCACCTCGTTGCCCGTCCCGCCGGCGCTGCCGGCGCTGCCGGTGCTGCCGGTGCTGCGGACGACGTAGGCCCACCGGCCGCCCGGGGCCACGGCGATGGCGGTGCCGCCGGCCGAGGGCGCCCCCGTCGACGGGAGGACGATGGGCGCCTCGGGGGTCCGGCTGGACAGCTCCACCGGGGTGACGGCCCCCGGGCAGACGACGTAGCCCATGGGCACGGGCGGGGCCAGGGAGGCGCCCGTCACCGGCGGCGAGCCCGGGGTCGGCCCGATGGCACAGCCTGCGGCACCGGCCAGCGCCGACAGGACCAGCACGACCACAGCCCTGCCGGAAGGGACCGGCTCAGCCCGTCGGCGGCCGGGGGCGGGACGCCGCGGCGCAGCGGTGCGGAGGACGGCCATGGCGCCCCCGACCCTACCGGCGTGCCCCGGTGGCGGCGGGCCGGACGGCAGCGGGGCAGACGTCAGCCGAGGGGCGATCTCCCCCTGTACGGAGGGCGCCGGACGCGCCATGATGTCCTCGGGTGGCTGCACATGAGGTGTCGGCTCAGTGGACGCACCCGGTCGGGCCCCCGGGGACCTCGCTCCCCCGGCGTCCGGTCGGGCAGGGAGGTGCCAGGTGGACGGGTCGACGGTCGGGGTCGCTCCAGAGGGCTCGCCGGAGGTGCCAGCGCGCCGAACCTCCTACCGGAGCGACAGGCTCGCGCCGCTGCTGCGCTCGCTGCTCGACACCGGCCTGGTGGTGGCCGGACCCGACGGCCGCTACGTCCTGCCCGACGAGGTCCAGGACCGGCTGCGGTCGCTGGCCGGCGCCCGCACCGACGTCGAGGTCTTCGTCGGTCGGCCCTGCCACCGGTGCGCCACCACGGCAGTGACCCGGCGCTACGACGGGATCCTGCTGTGCGGCCCCTGCCGGGAGGCCCTCCTGGCCGAAGCCGAGGGGCACGGCGCCGAGGGTGCTCCCGACGGACGACGGGGCCGGGGCCGCCTGCCCCGCTGGCTGCGCAAGGCCGGCTGAGCTTCCCGGGACCCGGGCGCCTCCGACCACCGTCGCTCCCGACCGCCAAAACGGCCCGGCGGTCGCCGCGGCCCAACGACCTGGCAACCCGGGCCCGGACGCGACGACGGACCGGGCGGGGGGACACCCGGTCCGTCGGTCGTTCCAGCCCGGCCTCCGGCCGGGCCGCCTCAGCGAACCGGCCGCAGGGGCAAGCCGGTCCGCGTGCGGACGAAGGGGCCGGCCGAGGGGCCGACCCGTGACAGCTGGCCGCCGGAGAGGCGCACGATGCGCTCCACGTCGGCCAGGGCGCCGACGGCCGAGGTATCGACCGTCCGCAGCCCGTCGGTGACGAGCTCGATCTCGCTGCACCCGCCGGCCAGCAGCTCCCGGACCACCTCGTCGAGGTTGGCCGCCGTGGTGCCGTCCAGGCGGCCGGCCAGGCGGACCCGGGCCGGGACCGCATCGCTCTCCACCCACAGCTCGAGGACCACGTCCCCGCGCCAGTCGGCGAAACGGGGCGGAGCCGACTCCTCCGCCACCCTCGTCTCCAGCCCCCCTCCGAGGCCCACCAGGACCATCGCCTCGCCGTCGTCCATCGTCGAACCTCCCGAGTTCCCATCCGCCGGACTGCGGCTCCACTCCGCAGTCCGGTCATCATCCCCTCCCGGTATGACGGGTCCCAGGGCCGAAGGTCACTTGCCCCGACCGGCCCGCAATCCGGCGCCGACGGGGCGGCCGGAGACCGGGAGCGACCCTCGGCGGCGGCGCCGACCCCGGGGGTCGTGCCCCTGACCCCGGGGGTCGTGCCCCTCGTGACGTTCGGCCCTACCCGGACCAACCGCCGCCCTCCAAGGTGGGTGGCAGGCACGGTGCCGGACCCGGCGGGGCGGCACCGTCGATCACCCGAGGAGGACCGATGACCCAGCGTGCGGACGACATCACCATCGAAGGGGCCGACGTGCCTGCCGACGCGGCCACCGAGGACGAGCGCCGGGACCTGCTCGAGTGGCTCACCGCGGCGCTCGACGTCTGGCGGACCCGGATCGACGAGCTCCTGGTCCAGGCCGACCTGGCCGGCAAGGACCTCGGCGACGAGTTCCGGAGCCGGGTCGTGGTGGCCGAGAACGCCTACCTGGCCGCCCGCCGTCGCCTGGGCGAGCTCCCCCACGACGCCGGGACGAGCCTGAGCTCGGTGCGGGCCGCCATGGAGTCCCTGCTAAGCGATGTCCGGCGCGCCTACGAGGCTGCCGAAGCCGCCGTGCGCCGCGGGGGGTCCACGGTCCGGTGACCCCGCCGACGGTGCACCCCGGAGCGACTGCTGACGCCGCGCCGGCGGAGCGGACGGCGGGCTCGATGTACGCCGGCCTGCTGGCCGCCGTGCTCGCCCACCCGGTGGAGTGGCGCGACCTGTCGCGGCCACCGGACCCGCTGGCCGACCTGGGCCGGATCCGCCGGGCCCTCGAGGAGCACCTCTTCCGTTCGGACCCCGGCTGGGCCCTCCAGGCGGTGGCCGACCAGCTGGCCTACGACGTGGCCCTGATCCGGCTGGCCCGCCGGGAGGGGATCGAGCCCGACCATGCGTCGTTCAACGTCCCCGACCTCGGCCGGGATCTCCTGGCCGACGCCCTCGGCGAGTGCGGTATCTCCCTGCCGCCGGTGGCCGAGCCGTTCCAGCGGCTGCTGGGCGGGCCGGCACCGACCAGCGACCCGGAGGGCTCCGAGGGAATCGCCCACGACCCGGAGGGCTCCGGTACCGGGGAGTCACCGGCAGCCGACCGACCGGAGGAGGGGGACGTGATCGCACTGCGTCTTCGGACCGGCGACGGGCGCTAGGGGGTCGACGGGTGGCACGGGCGGCGCGCCCGCATGGGGCTCAGGTGCCCGAGGCGTCCGTCCGGCGCTCCTGGGCGGCCCGCTCGGCCACCCGAGTGGCGTAGGCGGCGGCCTGGGTGCGCCGCTCCATGCCCAGCTTGGTGAGCAGGTTGGAGACGTAGTTCTTCACCGTCTTCTCGGCCAGGTACATGGCCTCGGCGATCTGCCGGTTCGTCCGGCCCTCGGCGATGAGGTCGAGGATGCGGCGCTCCTGGTGGGTCAGGCTGGCCAGGAGGGGCTCCTCCTCAGGCCCGTCACGCAGCCGCTTGATGACCCGGTCGGTCAAGGCCGGGTCGAGGAGGGACTCGCCGGCCGCCGCTCGGCGGACGTCGTCGAGGAGGCTGGTCCCGCCGACCTGCTTGAGGACGTAGCCGGAGGCGCCGGCCATGATGGCGGCGAAGAGCGCCTCGTCGTCGGCGTACGAGGTGAGCATGATGCACGCCGTCTGCGGCAGCTCGGAGCGGATCTCCCGGCAGACCTCCACCCCGCTGCCGTCGGGCAGCCGGACGTCGAGGATGCACACGTCGGGGCGGAGCACCGGGATGCGGGCCAGCGCCTCGGCCGTGGTGGACGCCTCGCCCACCACCACCAGGTCGTCGGTCGAGCTCAGGAGCGTCCGGATGCCGGTCCGCACGATCTCGTGGTCGTCGAGGAGGAAGATGCGCACCGCCATGGACCCCTATCTGACCACATCCCCACCCGGGAAGGTGGATGGACGGGCGCAACACCTGTGGATACCCTCGGTCCTGTGGCCCATCGAACGGAGCAGACGCCGGGCATCCTCGACGCCGTCGACCATCCCGACGATCTCCGTCGTCTGTTCGAGGCCACCCTGCTCCTCGGGTCCAACCTCGACCTGGGCGAGCTCCTCCAGCGCATCGTGGACGAGGCGCGCTCGCTGATCGGCTGCCGCTACGCCGCCCTCGGCGTGCTCGACCGGGAGGGCACCGGCCTCGACCGCTTCGTCTACGCCGGCCTCGACCCGGCCGCCGAGCAGGTCCTCCTCCGCGGGACCTTCCCCGAGGGGCGGGGCGTGCTCGGGGCGATCATCGACGACCCCCGGCCGCTCCGGCTGCGGTCGATCGCCGAGCACCACGACAGCGTCGGCTTTCCCGAGGGCCACCCGCCCATGACGTCGTTCCTCGGCGTGCCCATCCTGGTCGGCGGACGGGCCTACGGAAACCTGTACCTGACCGAGAAGTACGGGGACGGGGAGTTCGACGAGCGGGACGAGGTCCTGCTCGAGGCCCTGGCCGCCGTGGCCGGCCTGGCCGTGGAGAACGCCCGACTGCTCCTGCGCTCCGGGGAGGTCGCCGTCTACCAGGAGCGCGAGCGCCTGGCCCGAGATCTCCACGACGGCGTCATCCAGCGCCTCTTCGCCATCGGGCTCGGCCTCCAGGGCCTGGCCGCCGGCCCCGAGGGCGCCCCCCTGGCCGGCACCCTGACCTCGGCGGTGGCCGACCTCGACGAGACGATCCGCCAGATCCGCTCCAGCATCTTCGAGCTCGGCGGCTACGGCACCGGCCAGGGCATCCGGACCCGGATCCTGACCCTGGTCGACGAGCTCCACCCCATGCTGGGCTTCCCCGTGCCGGTCACCTTCGACGGGGCCGTGGAGGCCGGCGTGGACGCCCACGCCGCCGAGCAGATCCTGATCACCGTCCGGGAGGGCCTGACCAACGTGGCCCGCCACGCCGGGGCCACCAGCGCCTCGGTCCGCCTGTCGGTGTCCGATGGCCGCTGCCGGCTGGAGATCACCGACGACGGCCGCGGCGGCAGTTCGGCGGCCGGTCCAGATGGCGGGTCGGCGGCCGGTCCGGGGAGCGGCCTGGGCCTGGCCAACTTGGCCCGGCGGGCCGAGCGGCTGGGCGGGACGGTGACGTTGGCCCATGAGGAGGCCGGGGGCACCACCTTGACGTGGGACGTGCCTGTGGCCCCGGTGGGGCCGGCCGCCCTGCTCAGCAAGCGGGGCTGACCGCTCCCGGGTCGGCGTCGCCTGCCGCCGCCGCCTCGTCGTCGTCAGCATCGGCGTCGGCGCCAGCGGCCGTCTCAGCAGCCGCACCCGACCGGCCGGGGAGCAGGAGGGCTGCCACCACGGCACCGACCACGGCCACGGCCGCCCCCACCAGGCAGGCGGCCCGCAGGCCCGAGCCGAAGGCGGCGAAGATGCCGACCCGGAGGGTCGGCTGCACGGCGGCCGGGGCGTGGCCCACCACCGCCAGGGCGGCGGCCACCGACTCCCGGGCCGCTGCCCGGGCCGGTGCGGGCACCGGGAACGGGGTCAGGACCCGGGAGACCCGGGGGGCATACGCCGAGGCGAAGACCGAACCCAGGACAGCCACCCCGAGGGTGCCGCCCAGCTCCCGGGTGGTGTTGTTGACCGCCGCCCCAGCCCCCACCTGCTCGGGGGCGAGGGATCCCATGACGGCCTCGGTGGAGGGGGCGGTGATCAGCGAGAAGCCGAAGGCCAGCACCACCATGGCGGTCACGATCGGCCCGACGTAGGCGGCCTGGGGCGTCATGGTCGTGCCGGCCAGGACCAGGCCGGCCGCCATCCCCACCAGCCCGACGGTGACCACCGGCCGGATCCCGACCCGGAGGGCCAGGACCGCGCCCACCGGGGTGACCACGGCGGAGACCACGGCGAAGGGGAGGGTGTGCACACCGGCCGACAGGGTGCCGTAGCCCTTGACGAACTGGAAGTACTGGGTGACCACGAAGATGAATCCGAAGAGGCAGAAGAACTGGACGGAGATGGCCGCCGCCCCGGCGGTGAAGCGGGGCAGAGCGAAGACCCGGACGTCGAGCAGGGGCTCGGCCGTGCGCAGCTCGAGGAGGGTGAAGGCGGCCAGGATCAGGGCGGCGGCGGCGAAGCAGCCCAGCGTGGCCGGCGACGCCCAGCCCCACTGGGGGCCCTGGATGATGGCCAAGACCAGCAGGGTCACCCCGACGGTGGACACCAGGACGCCCGGCGTGTCGAACCGGCGGGCCGCCGGCCGGTCCAGGCGAGGGATGAGGAGCTGGCCGCCCAGGACCGTGGCCGCCACGATGGGCACGTTGACCAGGAAGATCGAGCCGAACCAGAAGTGCTCGAGCAGCGCCCCGCCCACGATGGGCCCGAAGGCCACGGCGATGCCCGAGGTGGCCCCCCAGATTCCCAGGGCCTTCTGGCGCTCGGACGGGTCGGTGAAGACCTCGGTCAGGATGGCCAGGGTGGCCGGGAAGATTGCTGCGGCGGCCACGCCCATGAGGGCCCGGGCCGAGATCAGCTGGCCGGTGGTGCGGCTCTCGGCGGCCAGCACCGAGAAGATGCCGAAAAAGACCAGCCCGGCCTGCATGACCCGCTTGCGGCCCAGGCGGTCGCCGATGCCGCCGCCAGCCAGCAGGAGGCCGGCGAAGGCCAGGCTGTAGGCGTCGACGATCCACTGCAGCTGGGTGGTCGAGGCGCCGAGGTCCCGGCTGAGGCTGGGCAGGGCCACGTTGACGATGGTGTTGTCCACCACCACCAGGAAGACCGAGAGGCACAGCACGGGGAGGATCAGCCACCGGCGGTCGTGGTGGGCGTGGGGGGCGGCGGGCTCAGGTGCGCCGGCGGGGGCGGGTCCGGTCATCGGGCAGCTCCTCGGGGTCGGGCGGGCGGTGCGTTGTAGAACGATGTGCTACAACTATAGCACGATGTTCTTCTCCCCTTCCCCTTCGCCCCCGGTCCCTCGGTGACCGCCGCCCGGACCCGCACGCCGAGCGCCGAGGTGCGGGCCGACCTCCTGGCTGCGGCCGGACGGATCCTCGAGGCCGAGGGGGCCGGCGCCCTCTCGGTGCGCCGCATCGCCGCCGAGGCCCACGTCGCCCCCATGGGCGTCTACAACCACTTCGACGGCAAGCACGGGATCATCGAGGCCCTGTGGGTGGAGGGCTTCGAGCGCCTCCGGGCCGTCTTGGAGGCCGTGCGGGCCCTCGACGACCCGGCCGAGGTGCTCGTCGAGGGGTGCCGCCGCTACCGGGTGCTGGCTCTCGAGCACCCCGGCACCTACCGCATCATGTTCCTCGGGGGGATCCCCGGGTTCGAGCCCACGCCCGACGCCGCCTGGTCGTCCGCCCTGGCCTTCGAGGCCCTGGTGGCCAACGTGCGCCGGGCCATGGACGCCGGGGCCATCGTGGCCGGGGACCAGGTCCAGACGGCCCAGGTCATCTGGGCCGCCGTCCACGGCTGGGTCTCCCTCGAGCTCGACGGGCTCGTCTTCCTGTCCGACGCCGAGGGCGGGGCCGAGGCCATGGCGCGCACCCTCATCGGAGGGTTCCGGCCGGCCTGAGGCCGGGCCAGAGGCCGGCAGTCAGTCAGCCCGAGGTCGGGCGCCGGTCAGCCGGCGGGGACCAGGCCGACCGGCCACAGGCCCCGGCGGTCGGCGCCGACCAAGGTCTGGCTCCACACCCCGCCCTGGTGCTCGGCCCGCCAGGTCAGCATCTCCTGGGCCAGCGGGAGCACGACGGCGGGGTCCTCGGTGGTGGTGCGCCACGTCGGGTCGGCCCCGAGATCGAAGCAGCGCCAGCTGGCATCGGCAAACTGCACGTAGGCGTACCCGGCGGTGCGCAGCACGGCCAGGCTGCACCGCTCGAGGTCGTCCCGGCGGCCGCCGGCCGTCCGGGTGGGGCCGGTCAGCACGTCTCGCCAGTCGTACTCCCAGTGGGCCGCCGTGCGCCACCCCTCCGGCTCGGCCCCGTCGAGGAAGGGGACCAGGGAGCGCCCGTCGCACTGCAGGGGGACCTCCTGGCCGAGGAGCTCGGCCAGGGTGGGCAGGACGTCCACGTTCTCGGTCCACGCCTCCACCACCCGGCCGGCCGGGCCGGCCCGGCCCGGGGCCCGGACGATGCAGGGGATGCGGTAGCTCTCCTCGAAGAAGCCGAGCTTCTCGATCAGGCCGTGGTCGCCGAGCTGCTCGCCGTGGTCGGCGGTGACCACCACCACCGTGTCGTCCCAGGCGCCCGAGGACCGGAGGTGGGCGAAGACCCGGCCCAGCTGGTCGTCGACCTCGGACACCATCCCGAAGTACTGGGCCCGGAGCCGGGCCATGGCCGCCGGGTCGGCCGGGGCGGCGCAGACCGGGAGGGAGAGGGCGATCTCGTGGAGGGGGTGGCGGTCCTCGGCGGCGGGGACGGGGGTGCCCACGTCGGCCGGGTCGTAGTGGCGGGACCACCGGCCCGCTGCGGCATAGGGCGGGTGGGGCCGGAGGAAGCTGGCGTGGGCGAACCACGGGCCGTCCTGGCGGTCGATCCAGGCCAGGAGGGCGTCGGCCAGGAAGGCCGAGGCGCTGTGCTCGGCCGGTCGGTCGGGCTCGGTCCGCAGGGCGTCGTAGGGGTCCAGCGATCCATATCCCCGGGCCTCGAGGTCGGCCAGCCACGCCGTCTGACGCCCGTCGAGGGGAACGACGGCGTCGAAGCCGGGGAGGACCCCCTCGTAGGTGTCGAGACGGGGGTCGGTCGGCCCGTCGGCCACCGAGGGGTCGAGGCCCTGGTCGGTGTAGCCGAAGAGAGCCGGCGCGTACCCGGCCCGACGGGCCAGGCGGGCCACGTTGTCGAACCGGTCCTCGAGCGGGGAGCCGTTGGCCACCACCCGGTTGGTCATCTGGTACGTGCCCGTATACAGGGCGGCCCGGCCCGGGGCGCACGGCGAGGCCTGGCTGGCGTGGGAGGCGAAGCGCACGCCCTCGGCGGCCAGCCGGTCGAGGTGGGGGGTGGCCACCAGGGGGTGCCCGGCCGCCGAGAGGCAGTCGGCCCGGAACTGGTCCACGGTGACGAACAGGACGTTCACGGTCCCACTCTGGCAGCCGCCCGGCCGGTCGGCCAGCGTCCCGACGGCCCACCTCCCCGGGACCCCGGCAGGCGCCGACGATCCTCCTCGGCTGCCGGTCATCCGGATCGGCGGCGGCACCGAAGACCAGACGGACCGGACACGCCGGTACCGACACAAAGGAGTCACCCATGCGCTTGCGCCCCGCCGTCGTCGCCCTGGCCATCGGAGCCGCCGGCCTCACCATGGCCGCCTGCGGCTCGAGCTCGTCCTCGTCGACGACCACGACCACCATGAAGCCGTCGACCACGACGGCCCCCATGGCCACCCAGAACATCGTCCAGATCGCTGCGGCCAACCCGAACTTCTCCACGCTGGTGAGCGCCGTCAAGGCGGCCGGCCTGGTCGACACCCTCAGCGGCCCCGGGCCTTACACGGTGTTCGCCCCCACCAACGCCGCCTTCGCCGCCCTGCCGGCCGGGACGCTCGACTCGCTGCTGCAGCCGGCCAACCAGGCCCAGCTGAAGAAGATCCTCGAGTACCACGTGGTGCCGGGCAAGGTCGTGGCCGCCGACGTCAAGCCGGGCACCATCACCACGGCCGAGGGCGGGACCATCACCGTGTCGGTGGAGAACGGCAAGGTCGTCCTGACCGACGGCAAGGGCGGCAAGGCCACCGTGACCCAGACCGACATCATGGCCAGCAACGGCGTGATCCACGTGATCGACGCCGTGCTGCTGCCGGCCAGCTGATCGCCGGCCGTCCAACCCCCCTCGGACGGCCGCCGCGGCCGGCGGTGCCCCCCCACCCCGGCCACATCCGGCAGACCACCCCCCTGGATCTGCCCCGACGCAGCGGAGGCCCGGGCTCCCGTCCCGGCCTCCGCTGCGGCGCGTCCGGGGACCACCGGCCCGTCCGGGTGGTGCCGCCCCCGGCGGGCCCCGGCGGGCCACACTGGTGCCCGCCCGCCGACCACCGTCCCCCGGGAGGACCCATGCAGCTCCGCTCGACGATCCTGGCCCTCGCCGCCGGCGCCGCCGGACTGGGCCTGGCCGCCTGCGGCTCCTCGACGGCATCGCCCAGCACCACCCAGCCGACCACTACCCGGCCGGCTGCGGCGACGACCACCACGACACCCCGCTCGGTCTTCACGGCCATGGCCGCCGACCCCGACCTCAGGGTGATGACGGCCGCCGTCGAGGCCGGCGGGCAGGTGGACCTCCTGATCGGCCCCGGCCCCTTCACGGTCTTCGCCCCCACCAACGCTGCCATCAAGGCCCTCCCCCACGACACGCTGGTGACGCTGCTCAACACCCGGGACCGGGCCAGCATCTCCCGCTTCGTCCAGGGCACCGTGGTGCCCGGCCCGCCGGCCGCCGAGCTCGCCCCGGGGACGCTGACCACCGCGCTGGGCGGGACGCTGACCGTCTCCACCGAGGGCGGGGCCACGGTGGTGACCGACGCCAAGGGCGACCGGGCCACCGTCACCGGTCCCGGGATGCGGACGGGGAACGGCGTGCTCTACGTGGTCGACGGGGTGCTCCAGCCCGGCCCGTGACGGCCCCTTCCGGGAGCCGTCGCACCGGCGGGTGCCCGAGCACCGCTGCCTAGACTCACCGATGTGCCCGATGTCGACGTCCTGATCCTCGGAGCCGGCCTGTCGGGCATCGGGGCGGCCTGCCATCTCGAGCAGGAGCGGCCGGGCACGACCTATGCCGTCCTCGAGGCCCGGGACGCCATCGGCGGGACGTGGGACCTCTTCCGCTACCCGGGCATCCGGTCCGACTCGGACATGTACACCCTGGGGTACTCGTTCGAGCCGTGGCGGGGCGCCCAGGCCATCGCCGACGGGCCGTCGATCCTGGCCTACATCCGCGACACGGCCCGCACCCACGGGGTGGACCGTCACATCACCTTCGGCCGCCGGGCGCGATCGGCCGCATGGTCGACGGCGGAGGCCTGCTGGACCGTCGAGGTCGAGCACACCGCCACTGGCGAGCGGGAGACCATCACCTGCGGGTTCCTGTGGTGCAACACCGGCTACTACCGCTACGACCGCGGCTACCGCCCCGAGCTGCCCGGGGAGGCGGCCTTCGCGGGCACCTTCGTCCACCCCCAGCACTGGCCCGAGGACCTCGAGTGGGCCGGCCGCCAGGTGGTGGTGATCGGCTCGGGGGCCACGGCGGTGACCCTGGTGCCGGCCCTGGCCGAGCAGGCCGCCCACGTCACCATGCTCCAGCGCTCCCCCACCTACATCGTCTCCCGGCCCCGGGCCGACGCCCTGGCCGACCGGGTCCGGGCCGTCCTGCCGGCTCGGGCGGCCCATGCGGCCATCCGGTGGAAGAACGTCCTGACCACCCAGCTGAGCTTCGTGCTCAGCCGCAGGGCGCCCGAGATGGTCAAGAAGGGGATCCGCAAGGGCGTGGCGGAGGCCCTGCCCGAGGGGTACGACATCGACACCGACTTCACCCCCCGCTACGACCCGTGGGACCAGCGCCTCTGCCTGGTGCCCGACGGCGACCTCTTCGTGGCCATCAGCGAGGGCCGGGCCTCGGTGGTGACCGACACCATCGAGACCTTCACCGCCCACGGCATCCGCCTCACCTCGGGACGGGAGCTGCCGGCCGACATCGTGGTGACGGCCACCGGCCTGGTCATGGAGCTCTTCGGCGGCATGGCGCTCACCGTCGACGGCCGTCCCGTCCGCCCCGGCGACACCGTCGGCCACAAGGGCACCATGCTCTGCGGGGTGCCCAACCTGGCCTCGACCTTCGGGTACACCAACGCCTCCTGGACCCTGAAGGCCGACCTCACGGCCGAGTACGTCTGCCGGCTGCTGGCCGCCATGGAGGCCCGGGGCATGCGCCAGGCCACCCCCCTGCCCCCGGACCCCTCAGCGCCCACCGAGCCGTTCATCGACTTCTCGTCGGGCTACGTCACCCGGGCCGCCGCCGACCTGCCCCGTCAGGGGGCCACCCTGCCGTGGCGGCTCCACCAGAGCTACGTGCGCGACATCGTCCTGCTGCGCCACGGCCGCATCGAGGACCACCTGGTCCTCTCCAACCCGGCCCCGGTCGCCGCCCGCTGACGGGCGGGCGCCGGGCGCCTCGGGAGTCCGGGCTCAGCCGACGTCGTGTCGACCCGGGCTCAGCCGACGCCGAGGCGCTGGTTGTAGTCCGAGATGAGCTTGTTGGAGGCCGCCTGGGCCGCCGTGATGGCGGCGCTGGCGCTGGTCCCGCTCACGAACATGGAGTTCTCGGCGGTCACGATGGCCGTCCGCACCGAGTCGTAGGGGCCGATGACCGCCCCGGCCGTGGCCGGCGTCTGGGCTCCCGAGGTGAGCTGGGTGTAGGCCACCTTGAAGCCCGGCTCCTTGGTCCACACGGCCTGGACGGTCGGGCTCTGGGCCGACGACGTCCGCAGCGGCACGTACCCGGTGCCGGCCGACCAGGTGGCCTGCGAGGAGGCCGAGGTCATGAAGGCGATGAAGGTCCAGGCGGCGGCCTGGGCGGCGGCCGAGGACCGCTTGCAGATCCACAGGGCGCTGCCCCCGGGCTCGACCCCGCCGGTGGGGGTGGACTGGATGGTGGGGATGGGGGCCACCCCGAGCTTCACGTTGGGGTACTGGGCCAAGAGGGTCTCGATGGTCCCGAGGGCGGCCGAGGTGTCGATGGTCATGGAGTACTTGCCCGAGCCCACGCCCAGCAGGTTGTCGTAGGCGTCGGAGCCGTTGGCCGAGTTGGTGCCGGCGTCGCCCGAGGTGACCATCTGCTTGAGGATGTTGAACACCGAGACGCCGGTCGGGTTGTTGAACACCGTCCGGGTGACCCGGGCCGACCGGCCGTTGCTGTTGTTGGCGAACAGCTGGTTGGCCGTGGCCAGCTGGGTCTCGAGGTACCACGGGTCGACCTTGAGGCCGAGGCCGCCCTGGCCGGCCGCCTTCAGGGTGTGGGCGGCCGCAGACAGCGCCTGGAGGGTGGCCGGCGGCTTGGCCGGGTCGAGGCCGGCCTTCTGGTAGGCCAGCTGGTTGTAGTAGAGGACGGGGCCCGAGACGGCGAAGGGCATGGCCTCCTGGACGTGCTGGATGTTCCAGTAGGCCAGCGCCCGGGCCAGCAGGTCGCCGGGCGAGTACCCGAAGCCCGACCAGCACGACTGGACCGGGGTGATCGACTGGGTGTCCACGGCGGCCTGGGTGTCGGTGTCCTGGAGCTGGACCACGTCGGGCAGCTGGCCGTTGCTCAGGCCGGCCTGGTACTTCTGCCAGGTGTCGTTGTAGCTGGTCTGGGCCACCAGGTTGACGTGCACCTTGGACTGGCTGGCGTTGAAGGCGTCCACCAGCTGGGTGATCACCACGCCGTTCTGGCGGGGCATCGACTCCCAGAAGTTGATGTTCACCGGGCCCGAGGCCTTGTCCAGGGTGGCCTTGGAGCACGAGGACGAGCCGGACGACCCGCCCGAGGCGGCCGTGGTCGACGACGAGGACGAGCTCGAGGACGAGCAGGCGGCGAGGGTGACGGCGGCCAGGGACAGCGTGGCGGCCAGGACCAGGGGGCGGCGGAGGGTGCGCATGGCGAGATCATGGCACGCCCTCCCGCCGGGGGGCGGGACGTTGGAGCTTCTCCCGCCGGGGGGCGGGACGTTGGAGCCCTCCCCTGTGCACCGGCCGGCAGGTCGGCCGGCCGACAGGTGGGCAGGTCGGCAGGCCGGCCGGCCCGGGGCCGCCGACTACTTGACGGCGCCGGAGGTGAGGCTGCGCACCAGCTGCTTCTGGAACACCACCAGGAGGATGAGGAGGGGGACCACGGCGATGATGGTCCCGGCCAGGGAGACGTTGATCTGGTCGATCTGGGTGTTGACCAGCTGCTTGAGGCCGATCTGGACGGTGCGGACCGAGTTGTCGTTGCCGGTGACCAGCAGCGGCCACAGGTACTGGTTCCACGCCCCGAGGAACGAGAACACGGCCAGGGCGGCCAACACCGGCCGGGCCAGGGGGACGGCCACCGACCACAGGAAGCGGAGGTCGCCGTAGCCGTCGAGCTGGGCCGCCTCGCGCAGGTCGCGGGGGATCTGGAGGAAGGCCTGGCGGAGCAGGAAGGTCCCGAACCCGGTGGCCAGGAACGGCACGGTGAGGCCGGGGAAGGAGTTGAACCAGCCGAGGCCCGACACCGTGGAGAGGTTGGTGGCCACCGTGACCTCGAAGGGGATCATCAGCGTCATCAGGAAGACGAGGAAGAGGGTCCGCTTGAAGGGGAACCGGAGGAAGGCGAAGGCGTAGGCGGCCAGCACCGAGGTGACCAGCTGGCCGGCCACGATGACCCCCGTCTGGATGGCCGAGTTGCGGAGGTAGACGGCCAGGTGGCCCTCGGTCCACGCCTTGGCGTACGAGCCCCACTGGGGGTGGAAGGGGAAGAAGGGCGGCGGCTGGTGGGCGATCTCCCGGGGCGGGAGGAGCGAGTTGACCACGGCCATGTACAGGGGGAAGAGGACGATCACGGCCCCCAGCGTGAGCAGCATGTAGCGCACCACCAGGCGGGCCCGGCGGCGACGTCGGGGAGCCGGCGCGGCCGGCGCGTCCTCCACCGCCCACTCCGGCGGGGCCTCGGAAATCCCCTCAGGCGCCGGCATAGGTCACCCGGCGCTCGAGGAAGCGGAGCTGGAGGAGCGTGAAGAAGAGGAGGATCACGAAGAGGGCGATGGAGAGCACGGCGGCCACCCCGGGGTCGTTCTGGATGGAGAGGGCCTGGTAGACGGCGTACAGCAGGACGTTGGTGTGGGTGAAGGCCGAGTTCTGGGGCCCGATGAGGATGTCGATCTGGCCGAAGGACTGGAAGGCGTAGATGGTCCCGACCACCAGTCCGAAGAAGAGGGTGGGCGAGAGCAGCGGGACGGTCACCCGCCAGAACATGGTCCAGGTCCCCGCCCCGTCCAGGCGGGCCGCCTCCAGGATCTCCTCGGGCAGCGACTGCAGACCGGCCGTCATGATGATGAAGGAGAGGCCGAGGAACTGCCACACGGCGATGAGGGAGACGGCGGGCAGGGCCCAGGTGGGGTTCTGGAGGATGGCCGGGTGGGGGTTGATGCCCAGCCAGGGCAGCAGGCCCACCACCGGGTCCATCAGGGTGCCGAAGACCACGGCGGCCACGGCCACCGAGGTGACCACGGTGGAGGAGAAGACGGTGCGGAAGAGCGACATCCCCCGGATGGCCCGGTGGGCGGCCAGGGCCAGGAGGAGGCCGCCGAGGAGGCCGGTGGGGACCACCATGAGGACGTAGAGGAAGGTCGACACCAGGCTCTGGTGGAAGGACGTCGACGAGAGGACCGTGCCGACCTGGTGGAGGCCGACGTAGCGGGAGGGCAGGCCGGGGAAGGGCGGGTTCTGGTAGAGGGCCAGCTTGAAGTTGCGGAGGAAGGGGTAGAAGGTGAACACCCCGAAGACCACCAGGGCGGGGAGGAGCATCAGGTAGGCCAGGCCGGCCTCCCGGCGCCGTCGGGTCCGGCCGCCGGCGGGACGCCCGGCGGCGGTCGAGACCGGGCTGTCGACCAGAGTGGCGCTCACCCGGCCGGCTCCACCCGGTCGCCGCTGGAGGCGTCGAAGTGGTGCAGCCGGCCCGGGTCCACGGACACGGCCACCGACTCGCCCAGGTCAGGTCGGGCCGCGGCGTGGCCCTGGCGGACCACCACCCGGGTGCCATCGGCCAGCGTGCAGATCACATGGGTCTCGGCACCGAGCTGCTCGACCAGGGCCACCTCGGCCGGGATGCCCTCGGGGGCCAGGGAGGCCGACTCGGGCCGGAAGCCCAGGGTCACCGGGCCCTCGGGCAGGCCGGCGGCCGGGGCCACGGTGCGGTCCCCCACCCGGAGGTCGCCGCCGACCACGGTGGCCGGCACCAGGTTCATGCCGGGGCTGCCCAGGAACGAGGCCACGAAGGTGGTGGCCGGGCGCTCGTAGAGCTCCTGGGGCGGGGCCACCTGCTGGAGCTTCCCGGCCCGCATGACGGCGATGCGGTGGCCCATGGTCATGGCCTCGACCTGATCGTGGGTGACGTACAGCGTGGTGGTGCCAAGGCGCCGCTGGAGGGAGACGATGTCGGCCCGGGTCTGGATGCGCAGGGTGGCGTCCAGGTTGGAGAGGGGCTCGTCCATGAGGAAGACCTGGGGGTCACGCACGATGGCCCGGGCCAGGGCCACCCGCTGGCGCTGGCCGCCGGAGAGCTGGCCGGGCTTGCGCTCGAGGAGCTCGGCGAGGCCGAGGGTGGCCGCCGCCTCGTCGGCCCGGCGGGCCCGCTCGTCAGCCGCCACCCGCTGCTGGCGGAGGGGGAACTCGATGTTCCGCCGGATGGTCATGTGGGGGTAGAGGGCGTAGGACTGGAAGACCATGGCCACGTCGCGGTCCTTGGGCTCGACGTCGTTGACCACGCGGTTCCCGATGGAGAGGGTCCCCCCGGTCGGGTCCTCGAGGCCGGCCACCATGCGCAGGGCGGTGGTCTTGCCACACCCGGAGGGGCCGAGGAGGACGAGGAGCTCGCCGTCGGCGACCTCGAGGGTCAGGTCGTCCACCGCGGCGGTCTCGTCGAACCGCTTGCTCACACCCTGGAAGGTGACCCCGGCCACGGCTCTCCCCTCACGCTCTTGCGCCGGACCCCGGCGCCGGGGAGCAACCTAGACGGCCGGTGCGCCTGGTGCGGGGAGCCAGCCGGTGCCGCCGGTGCTGGTCCCCGCCGTCAGCCCAGCGTGTCGAGGAGCGCGTTGAAGGTGGCCGACGGCCGCATGACCGCCGCAGCCAGCGCCGGGTCGGGCCGGTAGTAGCCGCCGAGGTCGACCGGGTGCCCCTGGACGGCCAGCAGCTCGGCCACCACAGCCTCCTCGGCCTCGGCCAGGCCGGCGGCCAGGGGGGCGAAGGCGGCGGCCAGCTCGGGGTCGTCGGTCTGGGCGGCCAGCTCCTGGGCCCAGTAGAGGGCCAGGTAGGTGTGGCTGCCCCGGTTGTCGAGGCCGCCGAGGGACCGGCTGGGCGAGCGGTCGAACTCCAGGACCGAGCCGGTGGCCCGGTCCAGGGTGTCGGCCAGGACCTGGGCCCGGGCGTTCCCGGTGGTGCGGGCCAGGTGCTCGAAGCTGACGGCCAGGGCCAGGAACTCGCCCAGGCTGTCCCACCGCAGGTAGTCCTCGGCCACGAGCTGCTGGACGTGCTTGGGGGCCGAGCCGCCGGCGCCGGTCTCGAAGAGGCCGCCGCCCTGGAGGAGGGGGACGATGGAGAGCATCTTGGCGCTGGTGCCCAGCTCCATGATGGGGAAGAGGTCGGTCAGGTAGTCGCGCAGGACGTTGCCGGTGACCGAGATGGTGTCCTCCCCTCGGCGGATGCGGGCCAGGGAGTAAGCCATGGCCTCGGCGGGCGGGAGGATCTCGATGGTCAGGCCGTCGGTGTCGGCGCCGGCCAGCTCGTCGGTGACGATGGCGATGAGGTTGGCGTCGTGGGCCCGTCCGGCATCGAGCCAGAAGACGGCCGGGGCCCCGGTGGCCCGGGCCCGGTCGACGGCCAGGTGGACCCAATTGCGGATGGGGAGGTCCTTGGTCTGGCACATCCGGAAGATGTCCCCGGCGGCCACCGCCACCTCGAAGACGACCGCCCCGGCGTCGTCGGTCACCCGGACGGTGCCCTCGGCGGGGATGAGGAAGGTCTTGTCGTGGCTGCCGTACTCCTCGGCGGCCTGGGCCATGAGGCCGACGTTGGGGACCGAGCCCATGGTGGCCGGGTCGAAGGCGCCGTTGGCGCGGCAGTCGTCGATGACCACCTGGTAGATGCCGGCGTAGCTGGAGTCGGGGATCACGGCCAGGGTGTCGGCCTCGGCGCCGTCCGGGCCCCACATGTGGCCCGAGGTGCGGATCATGGCCGGCATGGAGGCGTCCACGATGACGTCGCTGGGCACGTGCAGGTTGGTGATGCCCCGATCGGAGTCGACCATGGCCAGCGCCGGGCCCGCAGCCAGCTCGGCGTCGAAGGCGGCCCGGACGGCGGCGCCGTCGGGCAGGCCCTCCAGCCCGGCGAAGATCGTGCCCAGGCCGTCCTCGGGACGCAGGCCGGCGGCCTCCAGGGTGTCCCCCCAGGTGGCGAAGGTGGTCGGGAAGAAGGCCCGGAGCACGTGGCCGAAGATGAGGGGGTCGGAGACCTTCATCATGGTGGCCTTGAGGTGGACCGAGAAGAGGACCCCCTCGGCCTTGGCCCGCTCGACCTGCTCGGCCAGGAAGGCCCGCAGCGGGGCGGCCCGCATGACCGAGGCGTCCACCACCTCGCCGGCCTGGACCGGCACCGGGCTGCGCAGCTCGGTGGCCGTTCCGTCGGCGCCCACCAGCTCGATGCGCAGGGCACCCGGGGCGGCCATGACGGCGGAGACCTCGGTGGAGCGGAAGTCGTCGGCCGTCATGTGGGCCACGTTGGTCTTCGACCCCGGGCTCCACGCCCCCATCCGGTGGGGGTGGGTGCGGGCGTAGCGCTTGACCGAGGCCGGGGCCCGGCGGTCGGAGTTGCCCTGGCGGAGGACCGGGTTGACGGCGCTGCCCAGCACCTTCTTGTAGCGGGCCTGGACATCGCGCTCGGCGTCGCTGTCCGGGGACTCGGGATAGGACGGCACGTCGAAGCCCTGGGCCCGGAGCTCGGCGATGGCGGCCACCAGCTGGGGCACCGAGGCCGAGACGTTGGGGAGCTTGATGACGTTGGCCTCGGGCCGGGTCACCAGGTCGCCCAGCTCGGCCAGGGCGTCGGCCACCCGCTGGTCGTCGCCCAGGTGCTCGGGAAAGGCGGCCAGGATCCGGCCGGCCAGCGAGATGTCCCGGGACTCGACGGCCACGCCGGCCTGGGCGGCGTAGGCCCGGACGATGGGGAGGAGCGAGTAGGTGGCCAGGGCCGGGGCCTCGTCGGTGAGGGTGTAGATGATGGTGGGATCGGACACGCGGGACCACCTCGGGTCGAAGGGAGGGGCGACCGGGCCAGGTTAGACGGGCCGGGTGGACGGTCCGGAGGGGCCGGGTAGCCTCCGGATCGGCCGGCGGGAACGTCAGACCGGGACGACCTCGACCAGGTGCTCGAGCCCGGCCAGATCGCCCGGGTTCCTGGTGTAGAGGCGGGCCGACCGGGCATGCGCCGTGGCGGCGATGAGGAGGTCCATGGAGCGGCGACGGACCGTGCGGCCGCCGGCCTGGACGGCAGCGGCCAGCTCGCCGTAGCTGGCGGCCACGGCGTCGTCGACGGGTAGAGCGGTGAAGAGACGCTGGAGGGCGGTGAGCCGCCGGAGCCGCTCCGCCCGCACCGCCGGGTCCCGGGCGACCAGGACGCCGAAGTGGAGCTCGGCCAGCGAGGCGGCGCTGATGGCCAGGTCGCCCTCGAGGGCATCGATCCCGCCGGCCACCAGGACGCTGGTGTCGAGCACCGCCCTCACGGGTTCCGTTCCCACGGGTCGCCCACCGCCTGGTCGATGACGTCACGGTCCCGTTCCCAGTCGGGGTCGGGGCGGCCGGAGAAGAGCCCGGCCACATCGCCCCATCGGCGCCACTCCCGTGGGGCGGCGGGGACGATGCGGGCCACCAGGCGGCCGGAGACGGTGACGGCGATCTCCTCGCCGGCCTCCACCCGTCGGATCACCGACGATGCGTCCTGGCGCAGCTCGCGCAGCCCCACGCTCTCCATGGTGACCAGAGTAGCATCTGTGCTACTTCCCGACCCTCCCCGTTGCTCCGCCGCACTGGAGAGACCGGGAAGGGCGACCGGGGCGGTGGTGGAGTCGGCGACGGCGTCCATGGCCGCACCGTACCGAGAGCCTGTCGCGTCACCCGGAACGGCACCTCTGCGAGGTCGGCCCGGTGCACCTTGCTTGCCTCACCGGCGCGTCACACCGCCCACCAGGCCCCGTCAGGTTCGGCGGCCACCGGTGCACCGAGGGCGGCGTACGCCTCAGGGTGCTCGGTGTGGATGGGGACGACCCGGCCGGGCCGGACCGAGCGGACCAGGCGGGCGAGCTGTTCCGGAGTGGCGTGGCCCGAGACGTGGCCGTGCCAGACGGGCACGTCGGCCTCGTCTGCGGCGGCCAGCGGGGAGCGGCCCTCGGTCCGCTCCAGGTAGCCGGCCCACAGGGACCACACGACCAGGCCGTCGGGCCCGAGCCCTGCGCTCCGGACAAGCTCGGACAGACCCGAGGACGGGGTCAGGACGGTGACCGCAGCGCCCCGGGCGGCGAGCTCCTCCGGGAAGATGCGCAGCGGACGGACGGCGTCGGTGCGGCCGAACTCGCCTGCCTGCAGGACCCGGGACCGTTGGGCCCGGGGCAGCCACACCCGCAGGCCGTCGAAGCCGGGCTGAGGGATGGACGCCCGTCCGGTGGCGGCGGCCACCGTGGCGGTGTGCAGGTCGATGGCCAGCTCCCGGCCGGCCCGTCGGCTGGCTCGGAACACGGTGACCAGGCGGTCGATGTTCTGCGCCGAGGACACCACGGCGACCAGCCCGTCGGTGGCTCGCATCTGCTCGACCAGGGCGTCCTCCAGGTCCCGCTCGGACGGCGCGTCGTCCCCTTCGGACCGGGACCCCATGCGGGTCCCCTCGCACAGCAGGACGTCCACGTCAGCCGGGGGGCGTGCGCAGAGGGCGTCGAAGCAGCGGGCCTTGCGCCCATGACCCCGGATGTCGCCGGTGTAGAGGAGGCGGCGGCCTGCCGCCTCGACGAGGAGCGAGTAGGCGTCGTAGGCCGAGTGGTCGGCGAGGTACGGGGTGATCCGGAACGGACCGAGATCGATCGGGACCCCGTGACGGAGGTGGCCGGCCCACGGGTGCCGCACGCCGAAGGGCGAGAAGAAGGCAGACGCCTCGAGCACGTCGGCCGCCCCCTGGCCGATCCAGGCGGGAACAGTCGGGTCCACCTGGCCGATGAGGCCCACGTGGTCGAAGTGGCCGTGGGAGAAGACGACGCCGAGGAGCGGGCCAGCCCCGTCCGGTCCTGATCCCGTCGGGACGGGACCGGCCAGCCCGGCCACGGCGGGCAGGGCGACGTCCTCATCGGGGGCGGCCCCCAGCGGACGGCCCAGGTCGAGGACCAGGCGGGCACCCCCGGCGGCCAGCTCGATGCAGCTGCCGCCGATCTCGTGGGCACCTCGGTGGATGCGGGCGGCGAAGTCGCCAGGTCCGGGCAGCGGGACGTCGTCAGAGCGGACGGGAGGCGGGGTGGTGCGGGGTGTGCAGGTGGTGTTCATCTCGCCCTTTTTCTATCAAATGGGTGTGACATTGACTCCCTATATTGCTCTCTATTGATGTCACACCCTCCCCGTATCATTGAGGGCATGGAAACACCGTACAACTCCGAATACCGGAGCACGATCACCCTCCGGGGCGGGGTGGAAGCCCGCCTCCGAAGCCTTGCCACCTCTTCCACCTACGTCGGCCTCCTGGATGGCTGCCCAACCCCCCGGATCAACGAGTCCCTCGTCGAAGAGCTCCGCCGTCCGTTCCCGGACTGGCCGGCGCGGACCGTCATCCGCCCCCTGGATCACCAGGTCCACCACGACGGCCAGGGTGGTGCGATGTGGCCCGGCGAGGTGATCACCGCCACCTTCCGGTCGCGGCCGCTCTCGCCCGGTGCCACCTGGTCGGAGGCCACCGTGGTCTGGTTCCAGGCCCCCGGCGACGTCCTGTACTCGCCCGAGATCCTGGGGCAGCTGGCCGACATTGAGTGGTCCGCCATCGCCCACGACGTGGTCCAGGACGACTGGGGATGGGCATGAATCCCACCCCGCTCACCGTCTTCTACAACAGTGATTACACGGCATCGGCATATGCCTTCGACACCACCCGGAAGTCCGGGGTGGTGGCGGCCGGAACCGTGGCCCGGGGTCTGGCCGAGGTCGTCGACCCCGGGTCGTCCGAACGTGCCGCCCGGGACCTGATCGCCGAGCTCCACGAGCCGGCCTACGTCCGGGCCGTCCGCACCGGCGAGCCGCACCACCTGGCCTCGTCCCAGGGGTTCACCTGGGACGAGGGGATCTTCCCCATGGCCGTGGCCCACGCCTCGGGCGTGGTGGCCGCCGTGGGCCACGTCCTCGACGGGACGGCCACGACAGCGGGCACCCTGTCCTCGGGGCTGCACCACGCCCGGGCCGAGGAGGGTCGGGGCTACTGCACCTTCAACGGGCTGGCCGCCGGCGCGCTCGGCGCGCTCCACCGGGGGTGCGAGCGGGTCCTGGTCCTCGACTTCGACGCCCACTGCGGCGGTGGCACCCGATCGCTCCTGCCGGTCGGCCAGGTGGTCCAGGTCGACGTGTCGACCAACGCCTTCGACTCCTACCGTCCCAGCCACCCCGACGACCTCCTGGTGGTCACCGGGGCGGCCGCCTACGACGAGGAGATCGACCGGGCCCTGGCCCATGCCACCTCGCTCGGCGCGTTTGACCTCGTGCTCTACAACGCTGGGGTGGATCCCTCCGACAGCGGAGTGACCGCGGGCCAGCTGGACCGGCGTGACCGTCGGGTGTGCGAGTGGGCCGGTGAGGCCGGGATGCCGCTGGTCTTCACCCTGGCCGGCGGCATCCCGGCCGCAACGGCCGGGATGCCGCTGGGC
>CAXBRB010000004.1:0-35525 GCA_963977795.1 uncultured Acidimicrobiaceae bacterium | reverse complement strand
GAGCTGGAGGCGGCCCGGCCCTGACCGGGGCCTGCGGCTGACCGGCCCGGCGGCCGGTCCATTGGCCCGGACCGGCCCGACGGCTGGTTCTTGTGGCTGGCCAGTCCGGACCGGTGACCGCCTAGTTGGTGACCGGTGCCAGACCGTCGAGGAGATCGGGCAGCCGGCCCCGCCAGGCGTCCCGGGCCTCGGCCACGGGCAGGTCGACCAGGCCGTCGATGGCGATGCGGTCCCCCCCGGTGGTGCCCAGCACCCGGAAGGCCACCCCGGCGTCGGCCGCCGCGCTCACCACCTCGGCGCTCCGGGTGGTGCAGACCAGCACCCGGGAGGGCCCCTCGAAGAAGAGCTCCCGATGGCCCTCGATGCCTGAGACCGAGCAGCCGATGCCCGAGCGCACGCTCATCTCGGCCAGGGCCACGGCCAGGCCGCCGCCGGAGACGTCGTGGATGCCCGCCACCGGGCCGTCCCCGCCGGCCACCGTGGTGGCCACCAGGCCCCACACCAGCTCAACCAGGCGGCGGTGGGCGGCCAGGTCGAGGGGCGGGAGGGTGCCGTCCCGGTCGCCGCGGCACTCGACGGCCCAGCGGGAGCCCGCCAGCGACGGGGTCACCGCGCTCGAGGCCACAGCGCGGGGGCTGGCGTCGAGGAGGACCAGTGAGGCGTCCTCCACCAGGGTGACGCCCGGCGGCCGGGCGGCCAGGTGGTCGATGACGCCGAGGGCCCCGATGACCGGGGTGGGATCGATGTCGGCTCCATGGCTCTCGTTGTAGAGGGAGACGTTCCCGCCGATCACCGGGAGGCCGAGGGCGGTGCAGGCCTCGGCCATGCCGTCGACGGCCTCGGACAGCTGCCACATCACCTCGGGGTGCTCGGGGTTGCCGAAGTTGAGGCAGTTGACCACGGCCTTGGGCACCGCACCCGAGCAGGCCAGGTTGAGGGCGGCCTCGGCCACGGTGGCCGCCGTGCCGGCCCGCGGGTCGAGCGCGCACCACCGGGGGTTGGAGTCGGTGGTGAGGGCCAGGCCCCGGCGGCTGGCAGGCAGGCCGGGCGCCGCCAGGCGCAGCACGGCGCTGTCGCCCCCGGGGCCCTCCACGGTGTTGAGGAAGAGCTGGTGGTCGTACTGGCGGTAGACCCAGGAGGGGTCGGCCAGCAGGGCCAGCAGGTCGGCGCCGCAGTCGGCCGGGGCGGGAAGGCCGTCGGGGCCGGCGGCCAGCCGGGCGTCCTGGTCGGCTGGCCGGGCCAGGGGCCGCCGGTAGAGGGGGGCGTCCTCGGACAGGGCGGCGGCGGGCACGTCGCCCAGCACCGGACCGTCGAAGCCGTCGAGGATGCGCAGCCGGCCCACCCCGTCGGCCGGGGGCTCGGTCACCCGGCCCACCACGGCGGCCCGGACCTCCCAGCGGGCGCAGACCTCCTGGACCCGGGGCAGGTCTGCGGGGGTGACGATGGCCAGCATCCGCTCCTGGCTCTCGGAGGTCATGATCTCGTAGTCGACCATGCCCGGCTCGCGGCGGGGCACGGCCGAGATGTCGACGTCCATGCCCACCCCGCCACGGGCGGCCGTCTCGCTGGTGGCGCACACCAGGCCGGCCCCACCGAGGTCCTGGATGCCCACCACCAGCTTGGCGTCGAGGAGCTCCAGGCAGGCCTCGATGAGGCGCTTCTCCTCGTAGGGGTCACCGACCTGGACGCTGGGCCGCTTGGCCGCCTCCTCGGCCTCGTCGCCGCCGCCGAAGCCGGCCGAGGCCAGCACGCTGACCCCGCCGATGCCGTCGCGGCCGGTGGCCGAGCCCAGCAGCACGGCGAGGTTGCCCGGACCCGAGGCCTGGCCGAGGACCAGCCGCTCGGTGGGGAGCACGCCCATGCAGAGCACGTTGACCAGCGGGTTCTGGGCGTAGCAGGGGTCGAAGGTCAGCTCGCCGCCGATGGTGGGGACGCCCACCGAGTTGCCGTAGCCGGAGATGCCGGCGACGACGCCCTCGACCAGCCACTGCTGGCGGGGCTCGGTCGGGCTGCCGAAGAAGAGGGGGTCCATGACGGCGATGGGGCGGGCCCCCATGGTGAAGATGTCGCGGAGGATCCCGCCCACGCCGGTGGCCGCCCCCTGGTAGGGCTCGATGGCGCTCGGGTGGTTGTGGGACTCGATGCGGATGGCCACGGCGATGCCGTCGCCGGCGTCGATGACCCCGGCGTTCTCTCCCGGACCCACCAGCACATGGGGGGCTTCGGTGGGCAGGCGTTTGAGGTGGATCCGGGACGACTTGTAGGAGCAGTGCTCGCTCCACATGACCGAGAAGAGGGACAGCTCGAGGTGGTTCGGCGCCCGGCCGAGGATGGCCTCCACCTCGTCGCGCTCGGCGTCGGTCAGGCCGAGCGCCCGGTGGAGGGGCTCCCCGGTCTCGGTCACCAGCATGCCGTCCTCGGATCCGCTGCGCTCCATGGGCGCAGGCTACCCGTCCCGGTCCCGGGCCCCGGGAAGGCGTGGCCGCGCCGGACGGCCCGGTGGGCCCGCTGCCCCGTGTGGAGACCACCATTGGGAGAAGGCCTGACGTCGAACCGGGCCGTTGGACCCTGCCGGTCAGTCATCATGCTGATGGAGCCGATGGGACTTTTGACTCTGTTAGAGGGAAGTCATCGACAGCCAACCCGAGTGCGATGGATGATTGCAACGCTCGTTGCATCTTCAGCACACCACTGCCATCTACAGTCGCGTTTCATGCTGATGATCAGGAAAGTTCCATCAGGAACGGGGTGCAACCTTGCACTACTTGCCGTTTTGGGCCAATGTGCGCCCCATCGGGACCGCAGTGGAGTTTGCTGATCTGCTTGCCGAATATCTTGCCAGGAGATCAATGATTTGATTTCTATGTGGTCGCCTGCAACGATGAGTAGATGGCAACTACCACCCGCAAGAAGACGCCTATGTCGGCTGACCACAAGGCCGCATTGGCCAAGGGACGCGAGGAGGGGCGCATCGTGCGCCAGTACCTCGAGGCCCTGGAGTCGTCCAAGCCCCGCCGGGGCCGCAAGCGCACGCCCGACTCCATCCGCAAGCGCCTGGGCACCATCGACAACCAGCTGGCCGCCGCCGACCCGCTGACCCGGCTCCACCTGGTCGAGGAGAAGCAGCGGCTGGAGGCCGAGCTGGCCAGCGCCGGCAAGACCGTCGACGTCGGCGCCCTGGAGAAGAGCTTCGTCAAGGTGGCCCGCCAGTACGGCGAGCGCAAGGGCATCTCGTACTCGGCCTGGCGGACCGTCGGCGTGAGCGCCAGCGTCCTCCAGCAGGCCAAGATCCCCCGCTCGGCCAAGGCCTGAGCACCGCACTCCGTCGACCGGGCGGCCTCCGGCCGCCCCCGTGACGACTCCCGGCCCGGCGCCTCTGGTGCCGGGCCGGCGGCGTCCCGGGGACCGTGCGGCTCAGGCGGCGGCGGTGGCGCCGGCCGAGCGCAGGAGCGCCCCGAGGAGGACCACGCCGTCCTCGGAGCCGAGCAGGGGGTCCGAGGCCCGCTCGGGGTGGGGCATCAGGCCCACCACGTTGCGGCCCTCGTTGCACACCCCGGCGATGTCGTCGACCGAGCCGTTGGGGTTGTCCACGTAGCGGACCACCACCCGGTCCTCGTCGCGCAGGCGGGCCAGGGTCTCGGCGTCGCAGGTGTAGTTGCCCTCGAAGTGGTTGATGGGGATGGCCAGCTCGGTGCCGACCGGCACCCCGTCGGTCAGGGCCGTGCCCCCGGCCTCCACCCGCAGGAGGGCGGTGGTGCACAGGAAGCGCAGGCCCCGGTTCTTCTGGAGGGCGCCGGGCAGCAGGCCGGCCTCGGTCAGCACCTGGAAGCCGTTGCAGATCCCCACCACCGGGCCCCCGGCGGCGGCGAAGTCGGCCACCGCCCCCATCACCGGCGAGAAGCGGGCGATGGCCCCAGGCCGCAGGTAGTCCCCGTGGGCGAACCCGCCCGGCAGGATCAGGGCGTCGTAGCCGTCGAGGGCGCTGGTCCCGTGCCACACCAGGTCGGCCTCGGCCCCGAGTCGGCGGACGGCCTCGACGGCGTCGTGCTCGCAGTTCGTCCCCGGGAAGAGGACCACCCCGATCCGGGGCGCCATCAGGCGGGGACCACGGTGACCGAGGACTCCTCGATCACCGGGTTGGCCAGCAGGCGGTCGGCCACCTCGGTGGCCCGGGCCAGGGCGGCGGCCTCGTCGGCGGCCGTCAGGTCGAAGCGGAACGACTTGCCGGTGCGCACGGCGTCCACGCCCTCGAAGCCCAGGGCCGGCAGGGCCCGCTCGATGGTGGCGCCTTGCGGGTCGGCGATGCCCGCCCGCAGCAGGACCTCCACCTGGGCGGACCAGCGGGGGGTGTCAGCGGCCATGTCAGGCACCGTACCAGTCGGCCAGGGAGCGCCCGCAGACCCGCTCGTAGGCGGCCACGTAGCGGGTCGACGTCTCGGTCACGATCTCCGGCGGCAGGGCCGGCGGGGGCGCCTGCTTGTCCCAGTCCTGTGCCTCCAGCCAGTCCCGCAGGGGCTGCTTGTCGAACGACGGCGGGTTGGTGCCCGGGGCGCAGTCGTCGGCCGGCCAGAAGCGGGACGAGTCCGGGGTGAGGACCTCGTCGCACAGGGAGAGGCGGCCGTCGATGTAGCCCAGCTCGAACTTGGTGTCGCAGATCACGATGCCCTGCTCCTCGGCCCGGGCCGCGGCCCGGGCGTAGGCCTCGAGGCAGAGGGCGGCGGCGGCCTCGGCGGCCTCCCGTCCCACGATGTCGACGGCCTCGGCCATGCCGATGTTGAGGTCGTGGCCCTCGGTGGCCTTGGTGGAGGGGGTGAAGATCGGCTCGGGCAGGGCCTCGGCGTGACGCAGGCCGGCCGGCATGGGCATGCCGTGGACGGTGCCCGAGGTCTGGTACTCCTTCCACGCCGAGCCGGCCAGGTAGCCCCGGACGATGCACTCGATGTCGAGCATCTCGGCCCGGTGGACCAGCATGGACCGGCCGGCCAGATAGTCCAGCCCGCCCGGCAGGGCGGCCGCCCCCTCGGGGAAGTCGGCCACATCGGCGCTGATCAGGTGGTTGGGGGCCAGGTCGGCGAGCTCCTCCAGCCAGGCGGCCGTCATGGCGGTGAGCACCCGCCCCTTGTCGGGGATGGGCTCCTCCATGATCACGTCGAAGGCCGAGATCCGGTCCGAGGCCACCATGAGGAGGCGGCCCTCGCCGGCGTCGTAGAGCTCACGGACCTTGCCGGACGAGAGCAGGGGCAGGGGGGACGTGGACACGGTCAGTGCTCCTCCAGGGCGTCGGTGAACCGGTGGACTCTCCGCAGGGTACGCGACAGGTCGAAGGCGTCGTCCAGGGCGGCGGCATCCAGGGTCACCTCGGGGTCCTCGTCGAGGACGGACCGGAAGCTGCGGCCCTGCTCCCAGGCGGCCCGGGCGTCGCGCTGGACGATGCGGTAGGCGGCGTCCCGGGAGAGGCCCCCGCTGACCAGGGCCAGCAGGACCGACTGGGAGAAGACCAGGCCGTGGCTGCCCTCGGTCAGGGTGGCGAGCGCCCGCTCGGGGTGGAGGACCAGGCCCTCGACCAGGCCGGTGGCCTTCTGGAGCATGTAGAGGGTCAGGGTGCTGGCATCGGGCAGCACCACCCGCTCGACCGAGCTGTGGGAGATGTCCCGCTCGTGCCAGAGGGCGACGTCCTCCAGGCCGGCCGACAGGTAGCCCCGGAGCACCCGGGCCAGGCCGCAGAGCCGCTCGGACAGGATCGGGTTGCGCTTGTGGGGCATGGCCGAGCTGCCCTTCTGGCCGGGCTTGAAGGGCTCCTCGACCTCGCCGAGCTCGCTGCGGGCCATGTGGCGGATCTCGGTGGCGATCTGCTCGATGGTGGCCCCCACCGAGGCGCACGCCCACAGGTACTCGGCGTGGCGATCACGGGCCACCACCTGGGTGGCCGGCACCGGGGTCAGGCCGAGGGCGGCGCACACATGCTCCTCCACCCGGGGGTCGATGTTCGAGTAGGTGCCGACGGCCCCGGACAGCTTGCCCACGGCCACCCGGTCCCGGGCGGCCCGCAGCCGCTCCACGTCCCGGCCGGCCTGGAGGGCCCACAGGGCGAACTTGGCCCCGAAGGTGGTCGGCTCGGCGTGCATGCCGTGGGTCCGTCCCGTCACCGGGATGTCGATGGCCTCCCGGGCCCGGGCGGCGCACGCCCGGACCAGCCCCTCGGCAGCGGCGATGAGCAGGTCGGCGGCCCGGGTGAGCGTGGCGCACAGGGCGGTGTCGACCACGTCCGAGGAGGTCAGGCCGTAGTGGATCCACGAGCCCTGGGGCTGGCCGATGGCCGTCTGGACCACGTCGACGAAGGCGGCCACGTCGTGGTCGGTCACCCGCTCCCGCTCGGCCACCGCCTCCACGAAGGCGGCGTCCACCACCGGGGCGTGCTCATAGCACCAGGCGGCGTCCTCGGCCGGCACGTCGCCGACGGCCACCCAGCCGTCGGTGGCCAGGAGCTCGACACGGAGCCACATGGCGAAGCGGGCCTCGTCGCTGAAGAGGTCGGCCATCTCCTTGGGGGCATAGCGGGGGATCATGCGGGAGCCTCGTCTCTCGGGGTCGGGACGCCGGAGGCGGCGTCAGGGGCAGCGGACGTGCGGCCGTCGGGGCTGGTCGGCACCGACGTGGGAATGTCGAGGATGGAGCGGGCCGCCGCCGCGGCTGCGGCGATGTCGTCGCGCCGGTGGAGCCCGTCCCAGGCGATGGCGTCGGCCGCGTCGTAGGCCCGGCGGCGGGCCTCGGCCAGGGAGGGGCCGAGGGCGGTCACCCCGAGGACCCGTCCGCCCGCCGTGACCAGGCCAGAGCTCACCGGGCCGGTGGCCGTGCCGTCGGGGCCCATGGCCGTGCGTTCCGGGCCCAAGGCCGTGCCGGCGTGGAAGACGGTGGCCCCGGTGGCCGCCGCGGCCTCCAGGCCGGTGATGGGGTCGCCGGTGCGGGGGGCCACCGGATAGCCGGGGGCGGCCAGCACCACGCACACGGCGGCGTCGTCCACGAAGCGGGGCTCGGTCACCAGGGCGCCGGCCGCCACCTCAGCCAGGAGGGCGGCCAGGTCGCCGTCGTAGCGGGGGAGGACGACCTGGGTCTCCGGGTCGCCGAAGCGAGCGTTGAACTCGAGGACCCGGGGGCCCGCCGGGGTCAGCATCAGGCCGGCATAGAGGACGCCCCGGTAGTCGATGCCCCGGGCCCGCAGGGCGGCCAGCAGCGGGGCCACGGCCTCGTCGACCAGGGCGGCCACCAGGGCGGCGTCCACCCCGGGCACCGGCGAGTACGACCCCATGCCCCCGGTGTTGGGACCGCCGTCGCCGTCGTCACGGCGCTTGAAGTCCTGGGCCGGGGCCAGGGCGGCCAGCCGGGTGCCGTCGCACAGCACCAGCAGGGAGCACTCGGGGCCCTCGAGGAACTCCTCGACGACCACCGTGGTCCCCGCCTCGCCGAAGGCGTCGCCGGACAGCTTGGCGGCCACATCGGCCTCGGCCTCGGCCAGCGAGGCCGTCACCAGGACGCCCTTGCCGGCGGCCAGCCCGTCGGTCTTCACCACATAGGGACCGGGCAGGGAGCGGAGGAAATCCAGGGCGGGCGCCACGGCGTCGAAGGTGCCGAACCGGGCGGTGGGCACCCCGGCCTCGGCCAGCAGCTCCTTCATGAAGGCCTTGGAGCCCTCGATGCGGGCGCCGTCGGCCCCGGGCCCGAAGACCAGCCGGCCCTGGGCCCGGAGCCGGTCGGCCAGGCCGTCGACCAGGGGCACCTCGGGACCGATGACGTACAGGTCGGCCTCCACCTGCTCGGCCGGCGCGTCCGTGACGGTGATGGCGTGCCCCTCGGGGGAGGTGCCCGGCATCCCCGGATTGCCCGGGGTGACCACCACATCGGCCGTGCGGGCCAGCACGGTGGCCAGGGCGTGCTCACGCCCGCCCGAGCCCACCACGCACACGGTGCGGACCGGCCCGGGGGCGCCCGCCGGGGCGGGGGCGCTCATGCGCTGAAGCGGACGAACTGCTCGCGGCCCGGCCCGACCCCCACCAGCCGGACGGGCACGCCGATCTGGTCGGCCAGGAAGGCCACGTAGTCCCGGGCCGCCGCCGGGAGGTCGTCGAGCTCGGTGACCCCGGTGATGTCGGTCTGCCACCCGGGCAGCTCCTCGTAGACCGGGGTGACCTGGTGGAACGTCGACTGGTGGTACGGCGGATGGGTGAAGCGCTCGCCGCCGGCCTCGTAGGCCACGCAGACCTTGACCGTGGCGAAGGCGTCGAGCACGTCGAGCTTGGTCAGGGCCACCTCGGACAGCGAGTTCAGCCGCACGGCCTGGCGCAGCATCACGGCGTCGAACCAGCCCGGACGGCGCCGCCGCCCGGTGTTGGTGCCGAACTCGTGGCCCCGCTCGACGAGGGCGTCGCCGGTCTCGTCCTCCAGCTCGGTGGGGAACGGCCCCGTCCCCACCCGGGTCACGTACGCCTTGGCGATGCCGATGACCTCGTCGATGAACCGGGGGCCCACCCCGGCCCCGATGCACGCCCCGCCGGCCACCGGGTTGGACGAGGTCACGAACGGGTACGTCCCGTGGTCCAGGTCGAGGAAGGTGGCCTGGGCCCCCTCGAGCAGGACGTTGGCCCCGTCGGCCAGGGCGTCATGGACCAGGCCCACGGTGTCGGCCACCATCGGGGCCACCTTGGGGGCCAGTTCGTCGAGGTAGCGGTCGCAGATGGCGTCCACATCGAGGGGAAGGCGGTTGTAGACCTTGGCCAGGACCTGGTTCTTCTCCTTCAGGACCACATCGAGCTTCTGGCGGAAGATCTTGGGGTCGAGGAGGTCCTGGACGCGCAGGCCGACCCGAGAGGCCTTGTCGGCATAGGTGGGACCGATCCCCCGCTTGGTGGTGCCCAGCTTGTTCTTGCCCAGGTAGCGCTCGGCCAGCTGATCGAGCTCGTGGTGGTACGGCATGATCAGGTGGGCGTTGCCGCTCACCCGCAGCCGGTCGGTGGCCACCCCCTTGGACTCCAGCATGGCCACCTCGTCGAGGAGGACCACCGGATCCACCACCACGCCATTGCCGATGACCGGGGTGATGTGCGGGTAGAGGATGCCCGAGGGGACCAGCTGGAGGGCGAAGGTGGCGCCGTCCACCACGATGGTGTGGCCGGCGTTGTGGCCGCCCTGGTAGCGGACGACCAGCTCCATGTCCTTGGCCAGGAGGTCGGTCAGCTTCCCCTTGCCTTCGTCACCCCACTGGGTCCCGACCACGACGGTTGCCGGCACGCGCGTCTCCTCCGAATTGGCGAATCGGATTACAGGCGAGTGTACCCCGGGGCCGCAGTGGCCCTGGGAGGCCGGCCCGGGAGATCAGGCCCCGACCGGCGGCCGGGCCGTAGGATCTGGGGCTGCATGGCCACCCGGATCTGGACCTCCGCCCCGACCCTGATCGGCGCCGTCGCCCTGGTGGCCGCCGGTGCCCTGGCCGGCGCCTGTGGCGGGTCCACCGGGTCGGCGGCACCTCCCGGCACCTGGTCGGCTCCCGTCCGGCCCGCCCCGGCCAGCCCTTCCGGCCGGCCGGCCATCTTCGGCGTGTCGTGCCCGACCGAGGCCGCCTGCGTCGCCGTCGACGACCAGGGCGGGGCCACCACCTGGAACGGCCGCACTTGGTCGCCTCCCCGGCCGGCTTCGCCCGGCGGGTCGCTGAACGCTGTCTCCTGCCCCACGCCGACCTTCTGCGTGGCCATGGACGGCCAGGAGGCGGTCACCTGGGACGGCACCTCATGGTCGAGCCCGGTGCCGGCCGGGCCCGCCCCCACCAGCCCCACCGGCGGCCAGTACAAGGTGGACTGCCCGACGGCGGCGTTCTGCGCATCGGTCAACACCGCCGGGGTGGTCACCCGATGGGAGCACGGGACCTGGGGCAGCTCGTCGGTAGCCGCCACCGGGACGGCCGACCACCCGGTCCAGAGCATCTCGTGCACCTCCCCCACCTTCTGCGTGGTGGTGGCTGCCTCAGGCACCATCTCGACCTCCCGGGGAGCCGGGTGGGTCCAGCAGCAGGCGCCGGGCCTCTCCCTCCTCCACGCCGTCTCCTGCGCCTCGGACAAGGCGTGCATGGCGCTCGACCTGACCGGCCACGCCGTGACCTTCGACGGGACGTCCTGGGCGGCGGCCGGCACCGTGCCGGGCTCGGCGGCCCTGACCTACGCCGTCTCGTGCCCGTCGGCCACCCGGTGCGCCGTGGCCCGGACCGACGGGTCGGTGGCGTGGTGGAACGCCGGCACCTGGACGGCCGGAGGGCCGGGCGTCCTGGGTGACGCCAACCTGGCCGCCGTCACCCTCTCGTGCCCGACGGTGCGCTTCTGCGCCCTCGGCGGGTCCGACGGGGCGCTGGCCACCTGGCGGGCCTGAGCAGCTCCGCCAGTCAGTCCTGACCGGTCGGTCAGGCCGGCTGTCTGCGTCGACGGTCAGCGCAGGACGACCTCGCCGTCGGCAGCGTCGACCACCACAGTCGACCCCTCGGGGTAGCGGCCCTCCAGGAGGGCGAAGGCTAGGGGGTCCTCGACGTCCCGCTGGATGACCCTTCGCAGCGGACGGGCGCCGAAGTCCGGGTCGAACCCGGCCCGGGCCAGGGCGGCCTCGGCCTCGGGGGTCACCTCCAGGGTGAGCCGGCGCTCGGCCAGCCGCCGGCGCAGGCCCTGGAGCTGGATGGAGACGATCCGGTTGAGGTCGGCCTCGGACAGGGCGTGGAACCGCACGATCTCGTCGATCCGGTTGACGAACTCCGGCTTGAAGTGCTCGACCGGCTCGCCGGGGATGTTCGACGTCATGATCAGCACGGTGTTGGTGAAGTCCACCGTCCGCCCCTGGCCGTCGGTCAGGCGGCCGTCTTCGAGGACCTGGAGGAGGATGTTGAAGACGTCGGGGTGGGCCTTCTCGAGCTCGTCGAGGAGGACCACCGCATAGGGACGGCGGCGCACCGCCTCGGTCAGCTGGCCGCCCTCCTCGTAGCCGACGTACCCCGGGGGGGCGCCGACCAGGCGGGACACGGCGTGGCGCTCCATGTACTCGCTCATGTCGATCCGGACCATGGCCCGGCTGTCGTCGAAGAGGAACTCGGCCAGGGCCCGGGCCAGCTCGGTCTTGCCCACGCCGGTGGGGCCCATGAAGAGGAAGGAGCCGATGGGCCGGTGGGGGTCCGACAGGCCGGCCCGACTGCGGCGGATGGCGTTGGAGACCGCCGAGACGGCGTCGTCCTGGCCCACCACCTTGGCGTGGAGGGCGTCCTCCATCCGGATGAGCTTCTCGACCTCGCCCTCCAGCAGCCGGCTCACCGGGACGCCGGTGGCCCGGGAGACGACCTCGGCCACGTCCTCGGCGTCGACCTCCTCCTTCAGGAAGCGCTGGTCGGCCTGGAGGGCGTCGAGGGCCACGGTGGCCTCCTCGATCTGGTGCTCGAGGGCCGGCACCTCGCCGTAGGTGATCTGGGAGGCCTCGGCCAGGTCGCCCTCCCGGCTGAGGCGCTCGGCGTCGCTGCGCTTGGCCTCCAGCTGGCCCTTGAGGGTCTGGATGGTGGTGATGGCCTCCTTCTCGGCCTGCCAGTGGGCGGTCATGGCCGCCGACTCCTCGGTGAGGTTGGCCACCTCCTCGTCGAGCCGCTCCAGCCGCTCGGCCGAGGCCGGGTCGGTCTCCTTGGCCAGGGCCATCCGCTCGATCTCCAGCTGGCGCAGGCGGCGGGTGACCACGTCGAGCTCGGTGGGCATGGAGTCGATCTCGATGCGGAGCCGGCTGGCCGCCTCGTCCATCAGGTCGATGGCCTTGTCGGGCAGGAAGCGGCCGGTGACGTAGCGGTCGGACAGGACGGCGGCGGCCACCAGGGCGGCGTCCTGGATGCGGACCCCGTGGTGGACCTCGTAGCGCTCTTTGAGGCCCCGGAGGATGGCCACGGTGTCCTCCACCGAGGGCGGCGGCACGAAGACCTGCTGGAAGCGGCGCTCGAGGGCGGCGTCCTTCTCGATGTACTGGCGGTACTCGTCCAGGGTGGTGGCCCCGATGAGGCGCAGCTCGCCCCGGGCCAGCATCGGCTTGATCATGTTGCCGGCGTCCATGGCCCCCTCGGACCCGCCGCCGGCTCCCACGATGGTGTGGAGCTCGTCGATGAAGGTGATGACCTCGCCGCCGGCGTCGCTGATCTCCTTCAGGACGGCCTTGAGCCGCTCCTCGAACTCGCCGCGGTACTTGGCCCCGGCCACCATCGAGCCCATGTCCAGGCTGATGACCCGCTTGCCCTTGAGGCCCTCGGGGACGTCGCCCTCGACGATGCGCTGAGCCAGGCCCTCGACGATGGCCGTCTTGCCCACGCCGGGCTCGCCGATGAGGACGGGGTTGTTCTTGGTGCGCCGGGAGAGGACCTGGATGACCCGACGGACCTCCTCGTCCCGGCCGATGACGGGGTCCATCTTCCCCTGGCGGGCCAGGGCGGTGAGGTCCCGGCCGTACTTCTCCAGGGACTGGAAGGTCTCCTCGGGGTTCTGGCTGGTCACCCGGTGGCTGCCCCGCACGTCGCGCAGGGCGGTCAGCAGGGCGTCACGGTCCACCCCCAGCCGGTCGGCCAGGGCCAGCAGCAGGTGCTCGACCGAGAGGTAGTCGTCGCCCATCTCACCCCGCTGGCGGTCAGCCGCCTCCAGGGCCTCGCGCAGGGGGCGGTCCATGGTCGGCTCGGCCCCGCCGTAGGCCTTGGGCAGGCGGTCGAGCTGCTCGGCGATCCGGTTGCGCACCACGGCCGGCTCCACGCCCAGGCGGGCCAGGATGGGCAGGGCGATGCCGTCGGACTGGTCGAGCACGGCGGCCAGCAGGTGGTCGGGGCCGACCTCGGCGTTGGCGGCGGCCTTGGCCCGCTCGACGGCGCCGCTGAAGGCCTCCTGGGTCTTGAGCGTCCACCGCTCGGGGTTGAGGGTCATCGCGCACCTCCTCGGTTGCTGCGGTTCCGTGGCTGGGTGGGGACGGGGAGCTGGTTGAGGGGCACCAGGTCCCGCCGGTACTGGCGGTGGGTGACGGCCACGGCCTCCCGGGCCGCCGCCCGGGTGGCCTCCAGCTCGGCCCGGAGCCGGACCACCTCGGCCTCCAGCTCGAGGACCCGGCGCACCCCCTGGAGGTTGATGCCCTCGGTCGTCAGGGTCTGGATGTGACGGAGGCGGTCCAGGTCCTCGTCGGAGAACCGCCGGCTCCCCCCCTGGGTCCGCGATGGGTCGAGCAGGCCCTTGCGCTCGTAGACGCGCAGGGTCTGGGGGTGCACCCCGGCCAGCTCGGCGGCCACCGAGATCACGTAGACGGCCCGGGCCCGGCGGTCATCGGCGGCGGTCATGCCACCCCCAGGGCGTCACGGGAAGGCGGGGCGATGACCTCGGCCAGGGCCTCGACGGCGGCCCGCTGCTCGTCGGTCAGCTCGGCCGGCACGTCGACCTCCACGGTGACCAGCAGATCGCCGGCGGCGGCCTTCTTGCCGGCCGGGACGCCCCGGCCCTTGACCCGGAAGGTCCGGCCCGAGGGGGTGCCCGCCGGGATGCGCAGGGTCACCGGGTCGTCCAGGGTGGGGACGGTGAGGGTGGTGCCCAGCACGGCCTCGGCAAAGCCCACCGGCACGGCCAGGGTCAGGTTGCGGCCCTTGCGGCCGAAGGTGGCGTGGCGGCCGACCCGGGCGATCACATAGAGGTCGCCGGCGGGCCCGCCGCCCCGGCCGGCGGCGCCCTTGCCCTTGACCCGGATCCGCTGGCCGTCCTCGACCCCGGCGGGCAGGCGCACCTTGACCGACCGGTTGCGGTGCTCGGTGCCCGTGCCCCGGCACGTCGGGCAGGGATCGGTCACCACGGTGCCCCGGCCCGAGCACGCCGGGCAGACCTGGCTGAGGGAGAAGAGGCCCTGGTCGTCCTGGAGGGTCCCGGTGCCGCCGCACCGGCCGCAGGCGTCGGGCCGGGTCCCCGGGCGGGCCCCCGATCCCCGGCAGGCCGAGCAGCGGGCGTCGGTGGTCAGGTTGACGGTGGTGGTGACGCCGGCCACGGCGTCCTCGAAGGAGAGGTGGAGCTCGGCCTCGACGTCGGCCCCCCGCTGGGGGCCGGCCCCGCCGCCGCGGCGCCCCCGGCCGAACAGGCCGCCGAAGAGGTCGCCGAGATCGCCCATGTCCTCCACCCGGAAGGTGGAGCCGCCCTGGCCGCCGAAGCCGCCGGGGAACCCGCCGCCGCCGAAGCCCCCGCCACCGAAGCCGGCCGCCGCGGGGCCCATGGCCCGGACCTCGTCGTACTCCTTGCGGCGCTCGGCGTCACCCAGGACGTCGTAGGCCGCCGAGATCTCCTTGAACGTCTCGTCGCTGCCCGGGTTGGCGTCGGGGTGGTGCTTCTTGGCCAGCTTCCGGTAGGCGCTGGTGATCTCCTTGGCCGTGGCCGTGGCCGGCACGCCCAGGGTCTTGTAGTAGTCCTTCTCGAACCATTCGCGCTGCGGGGCCACCGTGTCTCTTCTGTCTCGTCTTCCTGTGCTCGTCCGCTCGTTCTGCTTCCTGGCCGCTCAGCCCCGGACGGTGACCATGGCCGGTCGGACCACGGTGCCGTTGAACCGGTAGCCGGCCCGCATGACCTCGGCCACCACCGGGCCGTCGCCGGCCGGCTCGTCGCCGTCGTCGGCCGCCTGCCCGACGGCCTCGTGGGCCGTGGGGTCGAAGGCGTCGCCGGCCGGGTCGATCCGCTCGAGGCCCTGGCGGACCAGGACGCTCTGGAGCAGGCCGGCCGAGGCCACCAGGGCCTTGGCGTCGGCCGACTCGGGGTCGGCCACGTGGCCGGTGGCCAGGTCGAGGGCGTCGAGGACCGGGAGGAGCTGCTCGACCAGGGACAGGGAGGCCCGGGCCGCCTGGTCGGCCTGCTGCTTGGCCACCCGCTTCTTGTAGTTCTCGAATTCGGCCTGGAGCCGGCGGAGGGCGTCGAGGTACTCGTCCCGCTCGGCCTGGGCGGCGCTGAGGGGATCGGCCTCCTCGGCCTCGGCCATCTCGCCGGCCCCGTCCGGGCCGCCGGCGGCCTCCTCGACCACCTCGCCGTCGACGATCCCGTCCTCGGTCATCACGTCGTCGGCCATCACGTCCTCGCCGTCTGCGGCCCGGCCGGCGGCGGGGGCCCCGTCGGCCCCCGCACCGGTCGTGTCGTCACCGGACATGGCGCTCAGCCCTCGCCGTCGACGATCTCGGCGTCGACGACCTCGTCGTCGCCCGCCTCGTCGTCCACCTCGCCGCCCGGCGCCGAGGCCGACTCCTTGGAGGCCTCCTCGTAGAGGCGCTGGCTGAAGGACTGGCTGGCCGTGAGCAGGGTCTCGGTCGAGCTCTTGATGGCCTCGAGGTCGCTGCCGGCCAGGGCCTCCTTGAGGCCGGCCAGGGCGCTCTCGACCTTCTCCTTCTCGTCGCCCTCGAACTTCTCGCCCTGGTCCTTCAGGAGCTTCTCGGTCTGGTAGACGAGGCTGTCGGCGTTGTTGCGGACCTCGGCCTCCTCCTTGCGCTTGCGATCGTCCTCGGCGTGGGACTCGGCGTCCTTGATCATGCGCTCGATGTCGTCCTTGGCCAGCGAGGACTGGCCGGTGATGGTCATCGACTGCTCCTTGCCGGTGGCCCGGTCCTTGGCCGACACGTGGACGATGCCGTTGGCGTCGATGTCGAAGGTGACCTCGATCTGGGGCACGCCGCGCGGGGCCGGGGGCAGGTCGACCAGCTGGAACTTGCCGAGCGTCTTGTTGTACATCGCCATCTCACGCTCGCCCTGGAGGACGTGGACCTCGACCGAGGGCTGGTTGTCCTCGGCCGTGGTGAAGACCTCCGACCGCTTGGTGGGGATGGTGGTGTTGCGCTCGATGAGCCGGTGCATCACCGCGCCCTTGGTCTCGATGCCCAGGCTGAGCGGGGTCACGTCGAGGAGCAGGACGTCCTTGACCTCGCCCTTGAGCACGCCGGCCTGGACGCTGGCGCCGATGGCCACGACCTCGTCGGGGTTGACGCCCTTGTGGGCCTCCTTGCCGGTCAGGGACTGGACCAGCTCCTGGACGGCGGGGATCCGGGTGGAGCCGCCCACCAGGACCACGTGGTCGATGTCGGACTTGGACAGGCCCGAGTCGGCGATGGCCTGCTCGAAGGGGTGCTTGCACCGCTCGACCAGGTCGGCCGTCAGCTCGTTGAACTGGGCCCGGGTCAGCTTGACGTCGAGGTGCTTGGGGCCCTCGGACGTGGCCGTGATGAAGGGCAGGTTGATCTGGGTCTCCTGGACCTGGGACAGCTCGATCTTGGCCTTCTCGGCCGCCTCCTGGAGGCGCTGGGTGGCCATCTTGTCGGTCGACAGGTCGACGCCCTCGGTGTCCTTGAAGGTCTTGATGAGCCAGTCGATGATCTTCTGGTCCCAGTCGTCGCCGCCCAGCTGGCTGTCGCCCGAGGTCGACTTCACCTCGAAGACGCCGTCGCCGATCTCGAGGACCGACACGTCGAAGGTGCCGCCGCCGAGGTCGAAGACGAGGACGGTCTGGTCGGCGCCCTCCTTGTCGAGGCCGTAGGCCAGGGCGGCCGCCGTGGGCTCGTTGATGATGCGGAGCACCTCGAGGCCGGCGATGGCCCCGGCCTCCTTGGTGGCCGTGCGCTGGGCGTCGTCGAAGTAGGCCGGCACGGTGATGACGGCCTGGGTCACCGAGTCGCCCAGGTAGGCCTCGGCATCCCGCTTGAGCTTGCCCAGGATGCGGGCCGAGATCTCCTGGGGCGTGTAGTCCTTCCCGTCGATGTCGACGGTCCAGCCGGAGCCCATGTGGCGCTTGACCGACCGGATGGTCCGGTCGGGGTTGGTGATGGCCTGACGCTTGGCCACCTCGCCGACGAGGACCTCGCCCGACTTGGCGAAGCCGACGACCGACGGCGTGGTGCGGCCGCCCTCGGCGTTGGGGATGACGACGGGCTCGCCGCCCTCCAGGACGGCGACCACCGAGTTGGTCGTCCCGAGATCGATGCCTACGGCCTTGGCCATGGTGTTCCCTCCTGCTCCGGGCCCTCTCCGGGCCCGGTCCGTTGCTCTTCTCCTGCCGGCGCTCCCGCCGGCTCCGAGATCTGTCTGCGTTGTCGAGATCCCACTATAGCAAAGTTGAGTGTCTTTGTGACAAGTTTTCTGATTTCTTAGGATGAGGTATCGGGCCGGGGACCGGGGGTACGCTCCGGGCATGCCCACGCTCGTGCTCCTGCGCCACGGCCAGTCCCTCTGGAACGCCGAGAACCTCTTCACCGGCTGGTACGACGTCGACCTCTCGGCCCAGGGGGAGGACGAGGCCCGGGCCGCCGGGGCCCTGCTGGCCGCCGAGGCCGGGCTCGACCTCCGGGTGGTCCACACCTCGCTGCTGACCCGGGCCGTGCGGACGGCCGAGCTGGCCCTGGGGGCGGCCGGGCGCTCCTGGCTCCCGGTGCGGCGCCACTGGCGGCTCAACGAGCGCCACTACGGGGCCCTCCAGGGCCTCGACAAGAAGGAGACCACCGCCCGCCACGGCGAGGCCCAGGTCAAGGAGTGGCGCCGCAGCTACGCCACCCCGCCGCCGGCGGTGGGCCGGGGCGACGCCCACGACCCGGCGGGCGACCCCCGCTACCGGGACATCCCGGCCGACGCCCTCCCCCTCACCGAGTGCCTGGCCGACGTGGTGGCCCGGGTCGTCCCCTACTGGGGCGACGCCGTGGTGCCCGACCTGCTGGCCGAGGGGCCCCGCGGCGGAGCCGTGCTGGTGGTGGCCCACGGCAACAGCCTCCGCGCCCTGCGCAAGCACATCGAGGGCATCGACGACGACGCCATCGTGGACCTCGAGATCCCCACCGGGATCCCCTTCCGCTACGAGCTGGCCGACGACCTCACCGTGGTGTCCCAGGGCTTCCTGGGCGACGCCGAGGCCGCGGCAGCGGCCGCCGAGGCCGTCCGCCGCCAGGCCGGCTGACCCTTCCTGCACAGCGGCCCGCCGGACCCCGGTGCGCCGCCCCGGCTGTTCACACGGCCGTAACGATCGGGCAACAGCAGGGAAATAACCCTCCTCCACACTGGCATCCGCCGCCCAGGACCCTGACGCGGTGCGAGTGAGGAAGGAGTGACATGCACATCAACTCGGGCGACACCGCCTGGATCCTGGCAAGTACCGCACTTGTCCTGTTGATGACCCCCGGCCTGGCCCTGTTCTACGGAGGCATGGTCCGAGCGAAGAACGTGCTCGGCATGATGATGCAGAACTTCGCCGCCATCGGCGTCGTCAGCCTGGTGTGGGTCTGGGTGACCTACAGCCTGGCCTTCGGCCCCGACTGGGGCGGGCACGGCCTGATCGGCACGTTCCACTTCTTCGGGCTGGCCAACATCGACGGCAACCCGCCGGGGTACTCGCTGACCATCCCCCACGTCCTCTTCATGGCCTTCCAGATGATGTTCGCCATCATCACGCCGGCCCTGATCACCGGGGCCACCGCCGACCGGCTGAAGTTCGGGAGCTTCATCCTCTTCATCACCGTGTGGTCGGTCATCGTCTACGCCCCCGTCGCCCACTGGGTCTTCGACCCCAACGGCTGGCTGTTCAAGCGGGGGGCCGAGGACTTCGCCGGCGGCACCGTCGTGCACATCAACGCCGGTGTCGCCGGCCTGGCCGTGGCCATGGTGGTCGGACGGCGCAAGGGCTGGCCGAGCAAGCCGATGCCGCCCCACAACGTGCCGATGATCCTCCTCGGTGCCGGCCTGCTCTGGTTCGGCTGGTTCGGCTTCAACGCCGGCTCGGCCCTCAGCGCCAACCTGCTGGCCTCCAACGCCTTCGTCAACACCAACACGGCGACGGCGGCGGCCCTGCTGGGCTGGATCCTGGTGGAGAAGCTCCGGGACGGGAAGTCCACCACCCTGGGCGCGGCCTCGGGCGCGGTGGCCGGCCTGGTGGCCATCACCCCGGCGTGCGGCTACGTGAACGTGGTGGGCGCCACCATCATCGGCCTGGTGGCCGGGGCCATCTGCGCCCTCGCCGTGCGGGCCAAGTTCGCCCTGAAGCTGGACGACGCCCTCGACGTGGGCGGCGTGCACTTCGTCGGCGGCGTGATCGGCGCCCTGCTGATCGGCTTCTTCGGCACCAAGGCCATCGGCGGCGTGAACGGCATCTTCCACGGTGGGAGCGCCAGCCTGCTGGGCAACCAGGCCCTGGCCGTGGTCGCCGTGGCCGCCTACTCCTTCGTCGTCTCGTGGCTGCTGGCCCAGGCCATCCACAAGACCATCGGCTTCCGCATCACCGAGGAGCAGGAGTACGAGGGCATGGACACCGCCCTGCACGCCGAGACGGCCTACGACTTCAGCCCCGGCGTCGGGGCCCGATGAGCGTGCCTGGACGACCAGGACCGTCTACGTTCGAGAACGCACAAGGGAGCGCACAGTGAAGCTGATCGTGGCAATCATCAAGCCGTTCAAGCTCGACGACGTGAAGGACGGCCTCGCCCAGGCCGGCCTCCACGGGATCACCGTCTCGGAGGTCCAGGGCTACGGCCGTCAGAAGGGGCACACCGAGGTCTACCGGGGTGCCGAGTACCAGGTGGACTTCGTCCCCAAGGTGCGCATCGAGGTGGTGGTGCCCGACGAGCGGGTGGCCGAGGCCTCCGATGTCATCGTGGAGGCGGCCCGGACCGACAAGATCGGCGACGGGAAGATCTGGGTCCTCCCCGTGGAGGAGGTCATCCGGATCCGCACCGGCGAGCGGGGCGACGAGGCCCTGTAGATCCGGCGGGAGCACCAGCCGGCCGACCTCCGGGCGACCGGGACCACAGCCGCCACCTCCGGGTGGCGGCTGTGGCGCGTCCGGGCCCGGGTCTCACGGTTCCGCTGAGCGTGGCCGGCCGGGGACCGCGGCTGGCCGGAGGGCGCCGGATAGCATCGGGCCATGGCCACCCGCCCGACCAACGCCGACCTGAAGGCCATCTGGCTCTTCTCCAACTGCACGGGCGCCGAGCTGCGCAAGATCCGCGCCTCGCTGGAGACCACCACGGTGCCGGCCGGCAAGGTCCTGGTCGAGCAGGGGAGCCTGGGCCGGGAGTTCTTCATCATCGTCGACGGGACGGCCACGGTCACCCGCAACGGCAAGCAGGTGGCGACCCTCGGCCCGGGCGACCACTTCGGCGAGATGGCCCTCCTGGACCGTCGGCCCCGCTCGGCCACGGTCACCTCCACCTCCAGCCTGGACCTGCTGGTCATGTCCCAGCGACAGTTCTCGGGCCTGCTGGAGGCGGTGCCGACCATCGCCCGCAAGATGCTCTCGGCCCTGGCCACCCGCCTGCGCGAGGTCGACGCCATCGCCTTCGGCTGACGCCGCACCCGACGGCCACTTCGGCCGCCGGTCCCGCCGGGATCAGGCCTCGGGGCCGGGCTCCTCGGCTGCAGCGGCCGGGGCGGCAGCGACGGCCCCGACCGTCTCGGCCATCGACTCCTCGAGCAGCTGGGAGACGTCCATGACCCGGACATCGTCCTGGCGGGCGTTGGCCTTCACGGCGTCGTCCAGCATGATCATGCAGTAGGGGCAGGCCGTGGAGACGACGTCGGCCCCGGTGCCCAGGGCCTCCCCGGTCCGCTCCATGTTGATGCGGGTGCCGAGGTTCTCCTCCAGCCACATGCGCGAGCCACCGGCGCCGCAGCAGAAGCCCTTCTCCCGGCAGCGCCGCATCTCCACCTGCTTGGCGCCAGGGATGGCGTCGATGACGCTGCGGGGCTCGTCGAAGATCCGGTTGTGGCGGCCGAGGTAGCAGGGGTCGTGGTAGGTGACGGTGCCCGAGTAGCCGCCGCCGGGGGTCAGCTTGCCCTCGGCCACCAGGTGGCTGAGCAGCTGGCTGTGGTGGATGACCTCGAAGTCGGCGCCCAGGGCCGGGTACTCGTTGGCCAGGGCGTTGAAGCAGTGGGGGCACGACGCGATGACCTTCTTCACGCCGGCCGAGGACATCGTCTCGATGTTCTTCTGGGCCTGCTCCTGGTAGAGGTACTCGTTGCCCAGGCGGCGCACCGGGTCGCCGGTGCAGGACTCCTTGGGGCCGAGGATGGCGAAGGTCACCCCGGCCCGCTTCAGCATGCGGGCGGTGGCCTGGGTGCCCTTGCGGGCCCGCTCGTCGAGCGAGCCGGCGCAGCCCACCCAGTAGAGGTACTCCACGTCGGCGGGGATCGAGCCGTTGACCACCGGCACCTCGAAGTCGAGGTCGGCCGTCCAGTCGGTCCGCTTGGAGCCGCCGAGGCCCCACGGATCGCCTTGGTTCTCGACGTTGCGGAGCATCAGGTTGGCCTCGGTGGGGAACTCGGACTCCATGAGGACCTGGTAGCGGCGCATGTCGACGATGGTGTCGATGTGCTCGATGTCGACCGGGCACTGCTCGACGCAGGCGCCGCAGGTGGTGCACGACCACAGGACGTCGGGGTCGATGACCGAGCCGATGAGGGACTCGACCTCCTGGCCGGCCTCCCGGTTGCGGGCCATGACCCGGTCGGCGTTGGCGAAGAGGTTGTCCCGGAGGTCCATGATGAGGATCTTCGGGCTGAGGGGCTTGCCGGTGTTCCAGGCCGGGCACTGCGACTGGCACCGTCCGCACTCGGTGCAGGTGGCCATGTCGAGCATCTGCTTCCAGGAGAAGTCCTCGATCCGGCCGGCCCCGAAGATGGGCTCGTCGTCCTCGCCCACGTCCTCGAGGGTCATGTCGGGCGTGGAGGCCAGCGCACCGAGAGCCCGGGGGCGACGGGAGGCGGCCACGTTGATGGGGGCCAGGAAGATGTGGAGGTGCTTCGAGTAGGAGACGAAGACCAGGAAGCCGGTGATGATGGCGATGTTGAGGAGCAGGGCCACCGTCTCGATGACGCTGTTCACGCCGGTCCCCAGGGGAGCCAAGAGCTTGGCCAGGCCGTGGGAGGCGAAGGCGCCCCAGCCGAAGGGGAAGTTCCCGGTGTTGACCTGGGCAGCCCGGTAGACGAGCAAGGTGGCGATGACGCCGAAGATGGCCAGGAGGACCAGCCAGGCCGCCCCGGTGTGGGAGCCGTAGAAGCGGGAGCTGCGGTCCTTGGTCTTGGGGTTGTTCTTCAGGCGGATGATGGAGAAGGTGGCCAGCGAGCAGAGGACGGCCACGGCGAAGAAGTCCTCGAGGAAGCCGATCCAGTTCCAGGTGCCGATGCCGGGGATGTGGAAGTCCCGCTGGAAGAGTGCGCCGTAGGCCTCGATGATGGTGAGGAGGAGGATGGTGAAGCCCCACATGGTGAAGAAGTGGGCGATGCCGGGCACCGTCCACTTGAGGAGCTTCTTCTGGCCGGCGACCTCGACGACCTCGGCCTCGGCCCGCTTGGGGACGTCGCCGAAGCGGTTGGGGACGGCGGGCTGACCGGAGCCGATGAGGCGGTAGAGCCAGAAGAACCGGCGGCCGGCGATGGCGAACATCACCACGGTGATGCCGAGGCCGAGGACGATCCTGAGAAGCACAGCTTCCTCCTGGGTGGGGGACGGTTACCGGTGGGTAACCGACGAGGACTTCATGAGCGTAGCGGAGCGGAGCTCCAGGTCAGACCCGGAAATTGTCGGCGTAGCGGCTCGGGGTGGGGCCCCGCTGGCCGCGGTACTTCGAGTGCAGGCCGTCCGAGCCGTAGGGGCGGTCGGCGGCGGTCGTCATCTGCAGGAAGCTGATCTGGCCGATCTTCATGCCCGGGTAGACGGTGATGGGCAGGTTGGCCACGTTGGAGAGCTCGAGGGTGAGGTGACCGTCCCAGCCGGCGTCGACGAAGCCGGCCGTCGAGTGGATGAGGAGGCCGAGCCGCCCCAGCGACGACTTGCCCTCGAGGCGGGCCACCAGGTCGTTGGGGAGGGTGACCCGCTCGGTGGTCGACCCCAGCATGAACTCGCCGGGGTGGAGGATGAGGGGGTCCTCGCCCACGTCGACCAGCTCGGTCAGGTCCTCCTGGTCCTCGCGGACGTCGATGACCCGGCTGGTGTGGTTGCGGAAGAGGCGGAAGTAGCGGTCCACGTGGAGGTCGACCGACGAGGGCTGGATGCACGCCTCGTCGAAGGGGTCGATCACGATGTGGCCGGAAGCGAGCGCCTCGCGGATGGAGCGGTCGGAGAGAACCATGCGGACCAGACGATAGTGGGGTCGGGGCCCCAAGGCACAGTTCACGAAGGCCGGGCCCCCGATGGGCCGCACGGGAAGGTCCGGGTGCCTCCCGGCAGCACCACCGCAGCGGTTTCGGAGGTCTGGGCCCCGGACGCGGTGCACGCACCGATGGGGCCGGCGGTGCCCGTCCGCGGTAAGGTCAGGGTCTTCTGCGGGTGTAGTTCAATGGCAGAACATCAGCTTCCCAAGCTGAATACGCGGGTTCGATTCCCGTCACCCGCTCTGGTCGGCTTGTTCGCATGCAAGACTCCTGACAGCTCGCAACCAGGCGATCTGAGGCCCCGATTGGGCTGATCCACAGGATCGTGCATCAGACCCGCTCGATGACCATCAACTCTCCCCCTCCCATGCCGACCCCCACTTCCGACACCCCGACTGACGAGTCCAAGGTGGCAAAGCGCCGCCACCGCGGGAAGATCGTCCTCGTCCTCTGGATCGCCCTGGTCTTCCTGGTGGTGGGCGGCACCCTGGCCGGCCGGGCCAGCACCTTCACCAGTGACAGCCGGGGATCCACCTACACCAGCGGGAAGCCCGGGAATCCCGACCGCATCGACATCCAGGCCCGGGTCATGGATGTCGATCCGACCTCGGACTCGATGACCGTGCGCCTCATCACCACACCCCGTGGTCGCTACGCCCTCCCCAGCGGGGCCATGGCCATCCCGGTCAACCTCACCGTCGACGGCGTCCCCGGTGGGTCGGACACGTTCGACGCCGGCAAGCTCCCCGTGCCCGTGCAGAGCACGCTGGGACTGGCTGGAGATCTCAGCCAGTACCCGTTCGACCGGTACACCAGCCTCCTCGTCGTGGAGGCCTCGAGTCCTGCGCTGCGCGGCTTGCTCCCCGTCCACCTCACCGTGTCGGCGGGCCAACGGGACTGGAAGATCTCCTCCTCGAACGCCTCGGCGGTCCTCGGCAACGCCATCACCGTCGACCTGGCCACCCGGCGGGGCGGATCCACCATCGGCTTCGCCCTCTTCGAGATGGCCATCATGCTGATCCTGGCGGGGATCGCCCTCGCCATCACCTTCGTCACCGTGGTGGCCGGCGCACAGCTCGAGTTCTCCTACTTCACCTGGCTCGGCGCACTCATCTTCGCCCTCCCCGCCGTGCGGAACGCACTGCCCGGCAGCCCGGGCATCGGGACGCTCGTCGACTGCCTCGTGTTCTTCCCAGCGCTCGCCACGGTGACCGTGTGCATGCTGGCCGCAGCCATCACCTTCGTGCGCCGGTCCCACGCCAAGCGGTAGCGGTCCCACCCCGACGGGTTCCGGACCGCCAGGGTCCGGGAGCGAACCGGCTCAGACCTGGGCCAGCCTCGGCACGATGTGGGTGCCCAGACCGGCGGTGAACCGCACCGGGTCGTCGGTCAGCGGGACGATGTGGACGTCGGTGATGCCGATGGCGGCGTAGCGCTCCATGAGGGCGACGAACTCGTCGGCACCCGGCCCGGTCGGATCCAGAGCGCCGATCCACATGATCGTCTTCGCGATCCGGTCGTAGTCGGTGCGCTCCCGGTCGCAGTGGGTCCGGAGCACGTCGAGCTTCCGTCCGACCTCGCCGACGTCGTCGCCGGCGAAGAGGTTGCAGGCATCAGCGTGCCGGGCCACCAGGGCCAGGGTCTTCTTCTCCCCGGAGCCGCCGATCATGACGGGGATCCCCCCGGGCCGCACCGGCTGGGGCACGTTGATGGTCGCTCCCAGCCGGTAGTGCCGGCCCTCGTAGGGGCCGTCGTCGTCGCTCCACATCTGCCGGACGATCTCGACGGTCTCCTCGAGCCGCTCGAACCGCTCGGCCAGGGGCGGGAAGGGGACGCCGAGACCGACGTGCTCCTCCTCGTACCAGGCGGCGCCGATCCCGAGGGCGGCCCGTCCACCCGAGAGCACGTCGAGCGTGGTGACGATCTTGGCCAGCAGACCCGGGTGGCGGTAGGTGACGCCGGTGACCAGGAGCTGGAGCTCGACGGTGGACGTGGCCGCAGCCAGGAACCCCATCGTCGTGTAGCCCTCCAGCATGGCCTTCTCGGCGCCGCCGGCCACCTCCATCTGGAAGTAGTGGTCCATGACCGAGAGGTTGTCGAGCCCGGCCTCTTCAGCCGCCTCGCCCAGGCTGCGGAGCATGGGGCCGATGGCGGCCGGTCCACCGGGCAGGTCGAAGTTGATCTGGTGCACGCCGAGCTTCACGGTCGGCCTCCTCGCGCTCGATGGTCCCTGCAGCGTCGCACACCCCGATGTGCCGTGCCCTCCGCATCGACGCCCGCGCCCGGGCCGGTCATCCGTCCGTCGGCGCCTGGCGGCACACCTCGAGCAGGCGGCCGATCCGAGGGTCGTCAGGGCCCAGGGTGCGCACCAGCACGCCCGTGACCCGATCGGGGTCGAACGACCCGGCTGCCACCATGGCCTCCAGGTCGGCCCAGTCCTTCCGTCGGTCGAAGAAGGCCTTGAACACGGCCAGATCCGCACAGGACAGGAAGGGGAGGGTGCGTCCGGCCACCTGCTCGTGCCGGACCCGGCTGGCCACAGTGCCGTGGAAGGCTGTCGTGCTGAGGAAGAGGTCGACGGGGGTGGACTCCCACCACAGGCGGGCCTGGCCGTCCCGCTCCAGCATCCGCCGGTCCCCGTCGTCCCACCGGACCCCGTCGGGCAGGGACCCCAGCACGGCCTCGACGCGGTCCGGGCCGACGAAGACGTTGCAGTCGATGTCGACGGTGGCCCGGGGCTCCCCGGTGCAGAAGGCCAGGGCCAGTGCTCCGCCGAACGCATGGGCCAGGCCGGCCTGCCCGAGCGCGTTGTCGAGCGCATGGACCTTCTCCAGCAGGGAGGTCATGGTCGACCGGGGAAGACCGGAGCAGCGAGATGCCGTGACCGGGGACGGCGGGGGAGGTGCTCGGCCAGATCGAGCACCTCGGCCAGCTCCTCGCCGGCGGGACGGCCGCTCGCCGTCCGCACCACCCGGTCGAGCTCGAGACGGGCCCGGAGTCCGGTCGCCTCCACGAGGCGCTCCACCACCCGGGTCCCCGGATCGATGCGGCCCGCCTCGTAGGCCAGGAGCGTGGCGTGCGAGGTGCCCGCCCGTCGGGCCAGCTCGCGGGCGCTCAGCCCCGCTCGCGTCCGGGCGTCACGGATGACCGGCCCCACGTCCATGGTCTGATGGTATCAGATCAAATACCATTTCGATAACCCTGTCACAGCGCGTCAGCGTCGGTAGGGGTCTCTCCGATGTTCGAACTCAAGGTTCTGGACCTCCCGTGCGCACCGTGCGGTCATCCGCCGACCGGCTGCCTCAGGACAGCGGGCCGTGCTCCGCCTCGTAGGCCACGAGCTCGGCCACCTTGGCATCGATGGCCGCCGTCACGGCATCCGAGCCCCGTCCGGTGCGGTCCAGGAGGACCTGGAGGCCGAGCTCGCGCAGGGCGGTGTCGGCGTGACGCTTGGCCTGGGCGTCGTCGACCATCTCCTGGCCCTTCTCCACGGCGTCCTTGGCTGCCGCCCCGGCGGCTGCCGCCTGCTCCTTGAGCTTGTCGACCAGACCCATCGTGTCCTCCTCGTCGCCGTGCGGGCACCAGGCGCCCGTCTCCTGCGCCGGACTCCACGGTGCCGGCTCGCCTCCCGATCCTACGGCCCGGACCGGCCCAGCCGCCGGGCCGGTCGGCCCCGGCTCACTCCTCGACGAAGTCGGCCCACCCGCGCATGTACCCGATGAAGGCCGGCCCCAGGCCCTCGGCGGCCAGGACCTCGGCGGACACCGGCAGGGGCCGCATGGCCGCCTCCGGGTCGGCGGCGATCTTGCCCGGCAGGTCGTGGTCGGTGATGGCCGCCCGGCCGATGGCCACCATGTCGGCCCCGAGGTCGAGCGCCCGCTGCACGTCGGCACCGGAGTAGAGGTGGCCGGCCACGGCCAGGCGGGTGGTCCCCCGGTCCACCGCCGTGAACAGCCCGAGCAGCGACTGGCCGGCGAACTCCTCGTCGGCCGCCTCCTTGAAGGTGTCCCACAGCGACAGGTCGATGAAGTCGACGTCCGGCGAAGCCACCAGGCGGCCGTAGGCGTCGAGGACGTCGGCCGTGGCCATGCCGAACCGCTCGGGTGAGAGCCGCACCCCGAGGATCAGGTCGGGCCGGCAACGGGCCCGGATGCCGGCGATGATCTCCTCGAAGATGCGGAACCGGGCCGCCCGGTCGCCGCCGTAGCGATCGGTGCGGTCGTTCAGCTCGACGTTCAGGAACTCGCACAGCAGGTAGTCGTGGGCCCCGTGGAGCTCCACGCCGTCGAAGCCCGCCCGGTCGCAGCGTTCGGCGGCGGCCACGAAGGCTTCCACCGCCTCCTCGACCTCGGCGGTGGTCATCTGACGGGCCCCGGTCGACTCGTCGGAGCCGGGGGCCACCGGGGCGGTGCCGATGAGGTCGGCCGGGGAGCGCCGGCCAGCGTGGTGGAGCTGGACCATGGCCAGGCTCCCGTGGGCCCGGATCCCGGCGGCCAGACGGGTGAGGCCGGGGAGGTGGTCGTCGCTGAAGCAGCCCAGCTGGCCGGGGAAGCCCTGGCCGGTGGCCATCACGTGGCTGGCGCACGTCATGGTCAGGCCGAAGCCCCCTTCGGCCCGCTTGACCAGCCAGCGCTCCTCGTCGTCGGAGAGGGTCCCGTCCTCGTGGCTCTGCATGTTGGTCAGCGGGGCCAGCATGAACCGGTTGGCCATGGGCGGACCGTGGTCGAAGGTGACGACGTCGAACGGACTGGTCACAGGGGCTCCTCGGAGATCGTGGGGCCGGGCGGCACTGCGGGCCGCGGCGGCGGAACGATCCTAGGGAGCCGGTGGGCGCACGGCCGACAGTTCCACACCGACGGCGGCGGTCGGATCGATCCGGGGACGACCGGCTCGGGAGCGACGTGCCGACGGGCACGCCGCTGCGGCTGCTCCCGGGGTGTCAGCCGGTGGCTCCCAGCCAGCGGCGCAGCACGTCGCTGTAGGCCTCGGCGCAGTCCTCCTGGAGGAAGTGCCCGCCGCCCTCGAGGACGGCGTGCGGCTGGCCGGCGGCCCCGGGGATCCACCGGACCAGGTCCTTCCAGCCGTCAGGAGCGACGATGTCCCGGTCGGAGTAGATCATGAGCACCGGGCGCTCGAAGCGTCCGAGGACCTCGAGGGCGGCGAAATTGTCGACCAGCATCGGGTTGTCCGGCCGGGTGGGAAGCAGCTGGGTGAAGGCGCGGCTCCCCACCGTGAGCGCCGGATCGGGATACGGGGCGCGGTAGGCGGCTGTCAGCGCCTCGGTCGGTTCGGTCACCATGCAGCCGGGCAGCATGGTCCAGGGCTCCCACACCGGGGCGTCCCGCACCATCGCCTGGAACGCTGCGTAGGGCCCGCGGGCCTCGATCGCCGGCGGCAGTGCGTTGGCCGGGTCACGGACGGGGAGCCCCGAGTTCGAACAGACCACTCGGGCGACCCGTCCGGGCTGCTCGGCCACCAGGCGGAGCCCGATGATCACCCCCCAGTCATGGAGGACGAAGGTGATGTCGTCAAGCTCGAGGGCATCGAAGATGGCCGAGCCCATCCAGGCCACGTGGCCGGCCACGGAGTAGTCGGTGAGCTCGCTCGGCTTGTCCGACATGCCCATGCCCCCGAGATCGAGGGCCACGGCCCGGTATCCGGCGGCGGCCACGGCGGCGATCTGGTGACGCCACAGGTAGGACCACGACGGGTTGCCGTGCAGGAAGACCACCGGGCGTCCCGTCGGCTCCCCCGCCTCGACCACGGCGATGCGCATGGTGCCGGGGTGGCCACCACCGACCGGCACCTCGACATAGCGCCGGGGGAAGCCGAAGTCGCCCAGGCCGTCGGCGGCATCGTCCGGCGTCGTCAGGATGCGCATGTCGCGAGAGCGCCGAGGAGTGACGGGCCGAGCGTCATGGCCACAGGGAGAGCTGGTGGCCGATCGCCGGATCGACGTCGCCGGCCAGCAGGGCCCGCCACGCCGCCTCGACGGCGTCCGGGCCCCGGCCCTCGGTGATGGTGAGCCAGCCCTCGGTCCACGCCGAGAACTCACGCCAGGCCACGTCACGCCGGGCGTCGAGGACGTCCTGACCCCACTCCTTGGCCCGCTTGGCCACCTGGAGCTGGGCCATGAACGGATCGGGCGGGGCGCCCACGGCCGGCGGATCGAGCACCACGTCGGCCGGGCGCTCGATGTAGGACATCCCGGCGATCATCGAGTGGACCAGGCCGTCGCCGAAGCGGGCGTGCACGGCGTCGCGCAGGGCCACCCGGCCGGCGAAGTCGACGTAGACCGCCCGGTCCCCGGGCAGCCCGTCGACCTCGTCGTAGGCGCGGACCTCGTCGTAGACGTCGAGATGGGCCACCACCCCTCGGCGCTCGGAGGATGTGAGCCCGACCACCCGGCAGCCGCCCCGGCGCCGCAAGCACCATGCCAGGGCCAGGGCCGTGCGTGACGACGCCGCCGAGACGACCACGGTGCCGGCCCCGAAGCCGCCGTTGTCGGCGAGGAAGTCGTCCATGAGGAAGCCGGTGATGAACAGGGGGCCGAGCAGGCTCCGGCGGGCCTCGCCGGCACGCTCCTCCGGTGAGGTGTCCGAGACGTCCTGGTAGTGGTTCCACACCGAGGCCATGACGTCGCGCCGGTGGGCCGTGCCGTCGAAGAAGCCGCGTGGTCCGACCTTGGCCGGCTCGACCACGAGGTGGGTGGACATGGGGAGGTAACCGAACAGCCGTGTGCCCTCGGCGACCTCGGGATGCCGGGAGGCGATCACGTCGGCGAACCCGAAGACCGGAACCCGGCCCCACGCCGCCTCGGAGGCGGGGAAGAGCTTCCAGTAGCCCATGAGGTCGCCCAGCACGGCGAACGAGGCGTTGTTCATGCTCAACCCGAAGGAGTCGATCCGGAGCAGGGCCTGACCCGCCGCCGGGTCCGCCGTGGGGGCCATGACCCGGCGGGTCACGTGGTTGTCGTCCTTGCTGACCTCGATGTCCATGCGTCGCTCCTCGTCGCCCGTCACCCGTCGCCGGGCGCACCCGGCCGGGCCATCCCGGGAGGTCGGCGGCGGTGCCGGTCCCGTGCGCCATCGCCGGCCGTTCTTCTGACAGTAGTACTGTCAGTTTCACCCCGGTGCTTCCCCACCCGATCCGCCGGCGACCGCTCGGCGCCGATGTCCGCAGGAGCCACCATGTCGACCGTCGAACAGCGCATCGCCCTTCTCGGAGCCGACCCCGCCTGGTCAGCCAGCTGGACCCTGGGCGGCACCGTCTTCTACGGCGAGGTGATGGACGCAGCCACCAACGGCGTCTGGCTGTCGTGCGAGCCGATCACGCCGGAGGAGTACCGCTCCCTGGAGGCTCCGGACGGCTTCACCAAGTCCGGGGTGGGGCGCAGCCAGCACGACGCCGCCGTCTTCCTCCGGCCGCCCGGGGCCCTGGTCGACGGGCCGCTCGAGACCGTCGAGATCTCCGGTCGGACCTTCGCCCTGGTGGCCCGGCCGGGCCGGCCCGAGCGCGGGTTCGACGGGGCCATGGTCCTCCCCGTCTACAAGTCCCACCGGGTGCTCTTCGCCGCCGGGCGGACCTTGGAGCTGATCGACCTCGGCCACGGCTGGTTCCTGGTGCCCCAGGCGACCGAGGCCTCCCTGGGCGGACCACCGGAGGGACCGCCGCCCGAGCGGGTCCTGCCCGAGGGATGGGCCTCGGTGACGTGGATGACGGAGCAGGATCTGGTGGTCGACATCCCCTATCCGGCCCGGGTGGCCATCTTCCCTTCAGGGGACATCTTCCACGGCCCCGTCCGCCTCGACCTCACCTGAACCCGGCACCCGGGCCCATCACCCCGGGAACCCCGTCGGCGGAGCGGCGAGACCGGGCGTCCTGGAAGACCGTCAGTCGTGGCCGGACGAGGCCGCGTAGCCCGGTCCGGGGACATAGACGGCGGTCCACGGACCGGTGGAGGGCACCTCGACCGAGGTCGGGTTGGTGATGCCCACCACCCAGGAGCAGAGGATCGAGACCGTCCCGGGCGGGATCCCCCCGGGGGCCCCGCCCGGCGTGCCCGACGGGATGGGGCTGGTGCACAGCGAGGCCGGGATGCCGACCACTGACAGCGATCCGGTCGGCACCGGCCCTCCGTCGACGGTGTGGACCCAGGCGAAGTAGTTCCGGCGCTGGGTCAGCTGGTCGGGCCCGGGCACGGTGATGACCGCAGCGGCCACCCGGGTCGGGATGAGCGGTGTCGTGGTGGTCGTGGACGACGGTGTGGTCGGCGGCGCAGCCCCGGTCGTGGTGGGCGGCCGGGAGGTGGTCGGGGGCCGGGAGGTCACCGGGGGCGTCGTCGTCGTGGTCGGTCGTCGGGGAAGCGTCGGCGCCGTGCGGTGGGACGGCGTCGTGGTGGTGGCCGTCGACGACGTGGATCCGCACCCGGCCACGGCCAGCGCCATCCCGCAGGCCAGGACCGCCGCCGCCGGCCGCACCCGTGGTGATCGCATCGACCGCCTCCGTCCCGCCGGCGCCGTCCGTCGGCACCCACCACCGTAGGTCGGCCTCCCCCAGAGGGGGCCGCGGCCCCCGGGCGCCGACCGAGGACGTCCTCAGAGCGCCAGGGGCCCCCGGCCGGGGACGCAGGTGTTGCGGAGCTGGCCGATGCCGTCGGCCCGGGAGACCACGACCTCGCCCGGAGCGAGGAACCGTCCCCGGGACATCCCCACCCCGGCCGGCGTGCCGGTGAAGATCAGGTCGCCGGGCGAGAGGGTGCAGACCGACGAGAGGTAGGCCACCAGCTGGGGGATGGTGAAGATCAGCTGGGCGCTGGTCGAGGACTGGACCACCTCCCCGGACACCTCGCACGAGAGGGCGATGTCGTCGGGGTCGGCGAAGTGGTCGAGGGAGACCACGGCCGGCCCGGTGGGGCCGAACGACGGGAAGCTCTTGCCCAGGCTGAACTGGGGCGGCACGCCGGCCCGCTGCACCGTCCGGTCCGACACGTCCTGGCCGAGCATCAGGCCGGCCACCACCCCCCACGCCTCGGCCACCGGGACGGACGAGCACGTCTGCCCGATCACGGCCACCAGCTCGACCTCCCAGTCGACGGCGTCCCCGGTCAGGGGGATGTCGGCCGTCGGGCCGGCGATGCAGCTGGGGAACTTGGTGAAGGTGAGCGGGGCCGGCGGCAGGGGGGCGCCCGTCTCGGCGGCGTGGTCCCGGTAGTTGAGCCCGATGCCGAAGACCTGGCCGGGCCGGGGCACCGGGGGCCCGAGCACCACGTCAGCAAGGGCGCCATCGGCGTTGGCCGGGGTGCACCGTGCGCTCAGCTCGTGGAGCTCGGCCGAGCGGGCCAGGCACGCCTCGGCGGTGGCCAGGGAGGCGTCGCCGCTGAGGCGGGCCACGTCGTGCCAGGTGCCGTCGCCCTCCAGAGCGGGTCGGCCCCCTACGTCGAGCAGTCGGAACACGGCGCCTCCACTCCCGTCTCGGCCCGGTGGTCCGGACCCTCGACGCCAGCCTCGCACACCGCCCCAGGACAGCCGCCGGTCAGCGTCCCGGGCCGCCTGGACCGCCCGGCCCGGCAGGCGGTGCGCCGCCCGACGGCGGGATCCCACCGGGGACGCCCCCTTGCGGCGGACCGGGCCGCGGACCGGACGGGAACGGCGCCGGCCCGTCGGGACGGGAACCAGGCAGGCCGCCCGACCCACCACCCGGCACACCGGCAGGGACGCCGGAAGGGATGCCGGACACTCCAGGACCACCGGCCCCGAAGCCGCCACCGGCCGTGAGCTGGTGGAAGGAGAGGACCCCGAAGACGGCCAGCCCGGAGACCACGATGGCCGGGATCCACCGGGGCAGCTGGGTCAGCAGCCAGGCGCCGAGGAGGGCGATGATGCCGATGGCCGGGAGGTAGAAGCGGATCAGATGGATGTCCTGGCCGCCCATGGCCCCAGACGGCAGCCCGCCGTGGAGCTGGCCCACCGGCACGCCGCCAACCGGGGCACCTCCACCGGGGACAGCGCCGCCAGGGAAGGCGCCGGGTCGACCGGGACCGCCCGGCCCGCCGCCCCGGCCCATCTGGGCCGTCCAGGTGTAGGCCGAGTACAGGCCCCAGAGGGCCAGCCATCCCAGGCCGAGCCAGGCCCCCACCACGGCATCGGTCCGCCACCGTCGGGCCGTCTCGGGTGGCACGGCGGCCGACCGGGCCCGCGCCAGGCGCACGGCCATCCAGACCAGGGCGGCCAGGCCGAGGAGCAGGCCGGGCAGGGCCGACACCAGCATCCCGGGGAGGAGGCGCAGGTTGGGGACGACGGCCCCGGTCGAGAAGGTGATGACCCCGGCGCCGTACCCGGTCCTTGTCGCGCCCCCGTAGATGCGGAGGTTGAAGAGGCCCACCGCGCCGCCGGCCACCCCCAGCGACAGGGTCCACCAGGCCAGCGACCGGAGCGGCACCCGGCACCGTCGGGCCATGACGGCCACCGCGGCCACCGTCACCAGGACCACGACGACGTTCGTGTACCGCATGGCCGTGGCCAGCTCCAGGCTGAGGAACCCGGCCAGTCCGGCCAGGGTGCGGCGCCGGGCCGGTGCGTCGTCGGCCAGGAGGGTCCACAGCAGGGCAGCCACGCCGGCGGCCACGAAGGCGGCGTCGCTGAAGGTGGGCATGGTCGGCCGCCAGGCGAAGGCCATGGCTGCGCCCGAGGCCAGGAAGAGGAGGACGGCCCAGGTGCCGCCCCACCGGCCCAGCCACCGCCGGCCGGCCACGAAGAGGCTGGTCGAGGCCAGGCCGGCGGCCACCAGCGGGGCGGCCCGCAGCACGCCGAGGAGCTGGAAGGGCAGGGCGTAGACCGGGTAGCCAGGGTTCTTCTCGCTGATCCACCGACCGTCGGGCAGGTGGACCCACTGGAGGAGGCCGGTGCCGAACCGGGTCTGCAGCTCGGCGGCCAGCTGGTGGACCTGGGCGGTGGTCAGCCACAGGTGCCCGTGGGTGAGGGCCACGATGGAGCCCAGGTAGGACGCGTCGTCCGGCTCGAGCAGGGCGGTGGACCGCGTCAGGACTACGACGCAGAAGGCCACGAAGCCGGCCACGGCCACCGCCACCTCGGCGGCAGGGAACCGGCGGTGGCCCGACGGCGCGGCAAGATCTTCCGGCGTGGATCCGACAGGTCCCACCGGGACGGCCACGCCGTCGGTCGGGCCGGCCAGCACCTCGGTGTCCTCCATGACCGGCATCCTGGTCGGCCACCCTGGCACTCCGCTGTGGGACGGCTGGGGGCGGCCGTCAGATGACGACCGGGCGTCCCGTGGGGCAGTCCCGTCCCTCCGCGGGCAGGATGGAGGACGGGGACGGACCCCGGAGGAGGCCCATGGGACCGGTCGACGAGGTGCTGGCGCTGTTCGCAGCGCGCGGTGACGACCACTTCGGCGAGGCGATCGACCAGCGCCGCCATGCCGTCCAGTGCGCCCTGGCCGCCCAGGCCCGCGGTGCAGCCGACGCCCTGGTGGCCGCCTGCCTCCTCCACGACATCGGCCACCTGCTCTCGGACCGCCTGGACGATCCGGAGGTGGACCTGGCCGCCGTCGACGACCACCACGAGGTGGTGGGGGCACGCTGGATCGCCCCCCGCTTCGGCGCCGCCGTGGCCCGGCCGGTGGCCCTCCATGTGGTGGCCAAGCGGTGGCGCTGCACCGTGGACGCCCCCTACCGGGACGCCCTCTCCGATGCCTCCCGTGCCTCCCTCGAGGCCCAAGGCGGCCTGCTGGACCCGGCCGCCGTCGTCCGGTTCGAGCGGTCCCCGGGGTTTGCCGACGCCGTCCTGCTCCGCGAGTGCGACGAGGCGGCCAAGGACCCCTCCGGCCCACCCGGCGACCTCCTGCCGTTCGTGGCCCTCCTCGGACGGATGGCCACCGGAGCAGGCGGGCAGACCTCCGGGCCTCCACAGACCCGGTGAGCTCGTCGGCACCCGGCGACCAGCCGACCCCTGCCTGGGTCCCGTCCCCCTAGCCTCCCGCCTGTGACCACCGATCCCCACGGCCCCACCGCCGACCTGGCCACCCAGGGGGCCGCCGACCTCCTCATCCGCCTCGGCTCCGGCGAGCGCACCTCGGCCGCCGTGGTGTCGGACCTGCTCGAGCGGATCGCCGCCGTCGACGACCCGTCGGGGCCCGTCGGGCTCCGCTCCTTCGCCGCCACGGCGGCCGACGCGCTGGCCGTGGCCGCCGAGCGCGACGCCGAGCGCCGTGCCGGCCGGTTGCGGGGCCCGCTGCACGGCGTGCCGATGGCGGTCAAGGACAACATCGAGGCGGCGGGGCTCCCCGGGGTCGCCGGCTCCACCGCCCTGGTGGGACGTCCCACCGGCGACGCTCTGCTGGTGGCCC
>CAXBRB010000003.1:0-36482 GCA_963977795.1 uncultured Acidimicrobiaceae bacterium | reverse complement strand
CGGTCGAACTGGCAGGCCGCTGCGAAGCTCAGCTCGGACTCGGCCACCACCTCGGTGTGGACCCCGCCGCGCACCTCGCGCAGCAGCACGGCCCACCAGTAGGCCGCGGCCACCGGGTCAGCGGGCACGGGCAGAGCCCGGTAGCCGTCGACCAGGGGCCACCGGCCGGTGGGCAGGGCCCCGACCACAGCGGCGGCGGCGGCGCTGAACCCGTCCAGCACGGCCGGATCGATCCCCCCGAAGGTGGCCCGGGCGTAGTCGACGGCCGAGGCCACATGGACGGCCAGGACGTCCCCGGTGGCCTGGGCCCGACCGGCGGACACCATGCCGGCGATCATGCCGGGCTTGAAGAAGGCGAAGACCCGGTCGACCTCGTCGGCGGAGACGTCGCCGAGGACGCCGCCGCGGCCGCAGGCGTAGAGGCCGATGACGTCGAGGCCGCACTCGGGGGCCCGGGAGACGGCCTGGGGGGAGAAGTAGAAGCCGGCGCCGACCCCACCCAGGGGTCCGCCGGTGGCGACTGCGGCATCACGTGCATCCATGCCCGGCACCCTAGCCAGCCGGGCGGCCCCCGGGCCCGGTCCGACCGGCACACGGGTAGCGTCTCCCTCATGGCCGACCTGGTGCACGACCTCGACCTCCCCGACCTCGACATCAACGCCTCCGAACGCCACGAGGCTCTGGCCGCCCTGGCCGAGGCCCGCCGTCACCACTGGCTGGCCCGCACCCCCCTCGGCTACGCCTGCTCGGCCCGGCCCGACGCCCTGGCCGTCCTGCGGGACAAGCGGTTCCACAGCGCCCTCTCCCTGATCCCCCAGATGAACGGGATCGAGCCCGACCCCGATGAGGAGCCCCGCCAGCCCTCGGTGCTGGGGATGGAGGGAGAGGACCACGCCCGCCTCCGCCGCCTGGTCGCCCCGGCGTTCACCCCGGCGGCCGCCGACCGGTTCCGGCCCTTCATGCGCGAGGTGGTGGGGCGCCTGGTCGACGCCGTGGCGCCGACCGGGCGGACCGAGGCCGTGGCCGACCTCTGCGAGCCCTACCCCATCCCCATCATCTGTGAGCTCTTCGGCGCCCCCAAGGAGGACTGGCAGCAGTTCTCGGCCTGGGCCACCGACATCTTCCGGGTCTTCAACCAGAACCTGGCCGAGGACCAGCCCCTGATCCGCAAGGCCGGCGACGAGCTCGCCGCCTACGTGGAGCGCCTGATCGCCGAGCGGCGCCGCTCCCCCGGCGACGACCTCCTGAGCGAGCTGATCGCCGTCGAGGAGGCGGGCGACCGCCTCTCCACCCCTGAGCTGGTGATGATGGCCGTGGCCGTGCTCATGGCGGGCACCGACACCACCCGGAACCAGCTGGCCTGCTCGCTGGCCCTCTTCTCGGAGCACCCCGACCAGTGGGCCCTCCTGGCCGAGCAGCCCGAGCTGGCCCCCCGTGCCGTCGAGGAGACCATGCGGTACCTCGGGGCCGTCCGGGGCACCGTGCGGGTGGCCAGCGAGGACATCGTCTACCGGGACGTCCTCTTCCCCCAGGGGACCCTGGTGTCGGTCTCCCTGGCCAGTGCCAACCGTGACCCGGACGCCTACGAGGCCCCCGAGGTCTTCGACATCACCCGCTCCCGCACCACCCAGCAGATGACCTTCGGGGCCGGCATCCACCACTGCATGGGGGCGGCCCTGGCCCGGGCCGAGCTCCAGGAGGCCCTGGCCCTCCTGGCGGTGCGACTGCCCGGCCTGACCCCCGACGGCCCGGTCACCTGGAAGCCGTCCACCTTCGGCATCTGGGGGCCGGCTGTGCTCCCGCTGCACTTCACCCCTTCCGCCGGCTGAGCCGCCAGCCGAGCCGCCGGCCGACGGGACGCCAGAGGGCCAGGGCACCCGGGGGCCCCGCCTGGTACGGTGCTGCAACTACACATCGCAACCGGTCGGCGGGCCGGTGCGGCGGAACCCTGGCGGGAGGAGCACCGGTGCTGGACCTGGAGATCGACGTCTCCGTCGGCGACCCCTGGCGCGTGGGGCCGGTCGACGTCTTCCCCGTCTTCGGCCCGAGGGCCCGCACGGTCGACTACCTGACCTCGGTTGCCGCCGCCTCGAGCGGGCTGCTCGAGTGCTGCGAGCTCAACCCCCCCGACCGCGGCGCCGTGCTGGCCACCAACGTGGCCACGGTCCCCGTCCTGCTGCCCGCCGGGACCCTGCTGGTCGGCGGCGCCCAGGACCGGGTGGTGGCCACCGGCGCCCTGTGCCCGCCCCGGGCCGCGGTGGTGGTCGGCGTGTGCGGCGTCGAACCCGACCGGTGGGGACCGCTCGGTCCCCTGGTGCCGACCGACCGCTGCGCCCCCGGGTCGGTGCGGGGGGTGCTGGCGGCGTCCCTGGCGGCCGACTCGGACAACAAGGACACCTGCACGGCCGACCAGGACGCCGTGTGGTACTCGTGCGCCGCCTTCACCGAGCCCGACGTGGCCGGCGGTCTGGACCGGGCCGCCGGCGAGGTGGCCGGCCTCCTGGCCACCGACCTCGACCGCCTGGCCCCGGAGCCCGACCAGGTCGGGGTGGTGTGCGCCATCGGACCCACCGTGGTGGGCCTGGACGTCTTCGACCGGCCCGCCGCGCTGGCCCGCCACCTGCGGGGGATCGTGGCCGGCCACGCCCTCGACGCCCACTTCTACGCACCGGCACCCGAGCCGGCCGTCGACGAGGTCGACCGCTTCCTCGGCCTGCTGGACGGGATCGAAGGGACGATGCTCACGGAGGCAGGCATGGCCGGAGCGTTCCGGCTCGAGGGCCTGCTGTCCGGGACGGGGCTGGACGCCGACGGGGTCATCGTCCACCTGGCCGCCTTCGCCCGACACCGGCCCGGCGGCACGGCACTCATCGGGTGACCGGTGCCCGCCCGGTGACCGAGCTCACCCGGCGCCGGGTGCGGCCTCCTCGATGACGCCCAGGATCACGTCGCCCCACCGCTCCAGACGGATGGGCCCCATCCCCTTGCAGCGGGCCAGCTCGGCCAGCGTCCGGGGCGAGCGCTCGGCGATGGCGGCCAGCTCCCGGTCGTTCAGGACCACGTAGGCCGGCACCCCCTCGGCGCGGGCGACGGCCGAGCGCCAGGCCCGCAACGCCTCCTCCACCGGTCCGCGAGGGCCGCCCTGCTCCCCGGACGACGTGTCCCCGGACGGCGTGGTCGCCCGCCGGTCGGAGCCGGGGCGGCGGTCGGCCCGGGCCCGTGCGGGAGGGGCGGGAGGCGCCGGGACGCCGGGGGCGTCGAGCTCAGCCAGGAACGGGGAGGGGGCGGCGGTGTCGCCCAGCACCACGGCCTGTGTGCCGGCCCGGGTGATGGCCACGTGGAAGACCCGGCGCTCCCCTTCCACGTCGTCGCTCAGCCGGTGGGGCAGGAGGCCAGCGGTGGCCCCGACCACCAGGACATGCCCCCACTCCTTGCCCTTGATCCGGTGCACGGTGGAGAGCTCGACCACCGGCCCGTCCGCCGGCGGACGGCCGACCACCTCGCGGAGCCAGTGGGCGAAGGTGACGGCGTCGGGGTGCAGGCCGGCCAGGGCCTGGAGGGCGGCCAGATCGTCGGCGTGGGTGGAGCGGTCGGCACCCGGTCGGGACCCGTCGAGGGCGGACAGGGTGGCGTCCAGGCCGATCCCCGTCCGCACGGCGGCCAGGGCGTCGGCCGTGGAGCGGAGCGTGGCGGCGGCCACCAGGTCGAGGTCGTCGGCGTAGGCGTGGAGCTTGGCCACGTCACGGCCCGAGAGGCGGCCGGCCAGTCGGCGGATGTCGGCCACCGAGGTGGTCGGCCGCTTGGTCAGCATGTCCACCACCATCGGGGCGATCCCCCGGGAAGGTCGCCGGACCGTGTCCCGGATGTCGTCGCGCCGGATGGCCCCGGGATCGGCCCCGATGCGGAGGTAGGCGAAGGCGGTGCGGATGCCGGTGCGGCCGAGCGCGTGGGTCCCGAGCGGCGTGGTGCAGGGCACGCCCGACTCCTGGAAGGCCACCTGGACCGGCAGCAGGGCCGAGTTGACCCGGGCCAGGACGGCGATGTCGTCGGCCGGGACGCCGGCGGCCAGCCACCCCCGGACCACGTCCACGGCAGCGTCGGCCATCCCGTCGGCCCCAGCCAGGCGGACCGACAGCGCACCGGGCTCCGTGGACGGACCCGCGGAGGACGGGTCGTCCCGGGCGGACCGGATCACCTTGTCGACCCGCCGGGCGTTGCGGGTCAGCAGGTTGCGGGCGGCCGCCACCACGGCCGGCGGGCAGCGGTAGTTCACCTCGAGCGGGTGGTCGGCGGCCCCGGGGAAGTACTCGGCGTAGCCGACGAGGAACTCGGGGCTGGCCCCCGAGTAGCCGTAGATCACCTGGTCGTCGTCGCCCACCCCGAAGCAGTCGAACCCCGGGGCGCTCAGCAGGCGCACCAGGAGCAGGTGGGCCGGGGTCAAGTCCTGGAACTCGTCGACCAGGAGGCGGCGGCAGCGGGCCTGGGCGGTGGCCCGGGCGGCGGGGTCGGCCAGGAGGATCTCGATGGCCCGGTAGATCTGCTCGTCGAAGTCGACCTGGTTCCGGTCGGCCAGGAGGGACCGGTAGGCGGCGAACCCTTCGGCCACCCCGGCGGCATCCGGGAACGCCTCCTCGGCCGCCTCGGGCGACACCAGCCCGAGGCGCACGGCCGACAGGGCGGCCAGATAGGGCGCCGTGGTGTCGGTGTTGGCCTGACGCCGGACCTCGAAGACCTCCTGGACCAGGTCACGGGCGCCCGTCTCCTCGAGCACAGCCGGCGGACCGGCAGGGCCGGCTGACGAGCAGATGGCCAGGGCCAGGCTGTTGAGGGTCCGGATGTGGGGCCCCTCGGGCCCGACGACATCGGACAGACGGCCACGCATCTCCTCAGCGGCCCGGGTGTTGTAGGCCAGAGCGGTGACGGTGGTCGGGTGGGTGCCCGAGCGGACCAGGTGGCGGACCCGCTCGGTCAGGACCCGGGTCTTGCCCGACCCGGCCGGGGCGATCACCCGGGCCGGGCCGCTGCCGTGGACCACGGCGGCCAGCTGGTCGGGGGCCAGCTCGGCCGCACACGGAGCGTCGGTGACCGGCGTCAGCCGCCCGGCCTCGGCCGTCCAGCGGTGGACCACCCCCGCCGGCCCGGGCACCGGCGCCGGCCCTGGCGGACCCCCGTCGATCCACCAGCGCACCCCTTCGGCGTCGACCACGTCGCCACCGGCCGGATCGCCGGGTGCCACTTCGGTGACGCCCCGGCCGGCCAGGAGACGGGCCGCCTTGCGCCCGTGCCACCAGACCGGTGTCCCGTCGCGGACGTCGTAGGTGTTGGCCCAGACCAGGAAGTGGAGCCGGTCCCGCCAGAACGTGAACGAGGGCGCCAGCGCATGGACGTGGCCCGTCCAGGACTCCGGCCGGCGGAGCTCGGCGGGATCACAGGCCAGCTCCACCACCACCGGCGTCCGGGAGGCCCATGCCCCGTGCAGCCGGCCCACCACTCTTTCGGGGGCCGCGAGCTCCTCGGTCCCCACCACCACCCGGAGCGCCGCTTCGAGGCCCGCCGGGGCCGGCGCGCCCGGGGCGACGACCGCCCCCCTGCCCAGTCCGACCGGTCCCCACACGTCCATCGGGCCACCGTAGCCACCGGGTGGCGCACGGCCGGATGGGCCGACCGTCCCGCCCGGTGGGGACTTTCGGCCCTAGGTGCGCCGAGCCGGCTTCCCTAGCCTCGGCTCCCAGGAGGTCGAACGTCATGCACGCACTCGGCGCAGTACTGGTGACCCTGGTCGCCAGCATCGTGAACCTGAACACCCCCAGCCACTACATCCACTGGTGGATCGTCCAGATCTCAGTGGCCAACCTCATCGTGATCATCCTCATGGTCCTGGTGTTCCTGGCCGCCATCCTCATCCCCTTCCGGGGTCACCGCTCCAAGGAGGGAAGCGACCGATGACCATCACCGACGACACCACAGGGGCTCCGGTCCCGACGGCGTCGGCCGACCGGCCCGAGGACGCCGGCCAGCTGACCGCCAAGCTCCGCCATGCGGCCGTCGAGGCCCTCCCGCCCCAGCGCCTCCTCCCCGACCGCCAGCCCGCCTACGTGGCCTCGTGGATCTACGTCTTCGGGGTCACCACCATCGCCGCCCTCATCGTGGTCATCGCCACCGGGCTGATCCTGGCCGTCATGGGGCCGAACTGGTGGCACGTCTCGACGACCGGGCTGTTCGTGAACTCCCTGCACCTGTGGAGCGTCGAGGTCTTCTTCTTCGCCATGGTCGTCCACCTGTGGGGCAAGTTCTTCATGGCCGCCTGGCGCGGCCGGCGGCGGACCACCTGGATCACCGGGGTGGTCAGCTTCCTGGTCTCGGTGGGCGCCGCCTTCACCGGCTACCTGTCCCAGCAGAACTTCGACTCGCAGTGGATCTCCACCCAGGCCAAGGACGGGATCAACTCCACGGGGGCCGGGGCCATCTTCAACGTGACCAACTTCGGCCAGATGCTGATGTGGCACATCACCCTGCTCCCGCTGTGCGTGATCGCCCTGGTCGGCATCCACGTGCTCATGGTGCGGCTGCGGGGCGTGGTGCCGCCGTTCGCCGCCAAGGGTGCCGCTGCCCACGGTGACGGCGGCCAGGAGACGGAGGTGGAGGCATGAGCACCGAGACCGCACCCCGCACCGCCCGGCGCTTCAAGGCCGACCGCGACGTCGCCGAGTGGACCGGCCGCTACGAGCCCTACGACCTGGTCAAGGAGTTCCTCATCGCCCTCAGCGTGGTGCTCCTGCTCGTCCTGGGCCTGGCCGTCCTCTTCGGGTCGCCCGACGACCGCCCGGTCACCGTCAAGTCGTGGTCGACGGCCGGCGCCTTCACCAACCCCGACTCGGGCGACCGGGCCCCGGGGCCGGTCGACTTCGCCCGGACGGCCATCACCGAGCTCGACGGGACCAGCGGCACCGCCACCTACGGCCCGCCCTACAACGCCAGCTCGGATCCCGGCCCCAAGCTCGGCCCGCTGGCCCTCCAGCACTGGGCCGGTGTGCACCATCCGATCAACACCGCCGAGGACTTCGTGCTCGGCCCCCTGTCGACGCTGCCAAACAGCCCGAAGGTGGCCGCCGCCGTGGCCCGGTACCGGGCCGCCACCCCCGACCAGCAGGCCGCCTGGAACAAGGCCTACGAGGACGCCGTGGCCAAGGCCACGGTGGTCGACGGGAAGCTCTCGGTCCCGCCGGGCGACTACGGACCGGTGGGGACGATCGTCTCGGGGCTCACCACCATGGCCACCAGCGGCGCCCTCGACGGCGCACTCCTCAGCTCCCGCCAGTTCTACGGCACCGACTACACCAAGCCGCTCCTCTTCATCGCCGACGGGGCCTACCTCAACTCCCTGGCCCGGGCCCAGCACCTGGGCGGCGACCAGTGGGGGATGATGAACGAGACCGGGAGCTACCCGGGCCAGGCCTGGCTGTGGCTCTACACCCTCTGGTACCAGGTGCCGGCCATCGGAAACTCGTCCAACGCCGACGTCTGGGTGTTCGGGATCATGATCGCCCTCACCATCCTGCTGGCCCTGGTGCCCTTCATCCCCGGGCTGCGGTCCATCCCCCGCTGGAGCCGGATCTACCGGATCATCTGGCGGAACTACTACCGGGAGGTCGAGCACGGGACCGGGGCAGCCACCGCCTGACCCAGCCCTCCGCGTGACCGGGCCAGCAGCCTGACCGGACGCACGGATCACGACCGCTCCAACGAACGGAAGCGTGCACCCGGCCCCTCGGGCCGGGTGCACGGCATCCGAACCCCGATGTATCCAGGTGCCGGAGCGGGGAGTGCACAAGACGCAGGACAGCACGCAACTGGTGCGTGCGGGCACCACACAATCCGTGCGTGCGGGCACCATGGAGCCCTGCGTGGCACACTCTGTGCGACCTACGGACCCAGGAGGTTCCCCCGTGCGCACCACCCGTCGCAGCACCGCTGCCGCCGCCCTCGCCCTCGGCGCCATCGCCGTCCTCGGCGCAGCCTGCTCCTCGAGCTCGTCCAGCTCCTCCACCACGGCGCCGGCCCCGACCACCACGGCGACCACCTCCCCGCTGCCGACCACGGTGATCCCCACCCAGCCGACCGACCCGACGGTGGCCGTCAAGGTTCCGGCCGCCGTCCAGTCCAAGGGCACCCTGCTGGTGGCCACCGACGCCACCTACCCGCCCATGGAGATGTTCGCCGCCGACGGCACCACCATCGTGGGCGTCGACGCCGACCTGTCCAAGGCGCTCGCCCAGACCATGGGGCTCACCCCCAAGGTGGAGAACGCCACGTTCGACACGATCATCCCGGGCCTCGACTCGGGCAAGTACGGGATGGGGGCCAGCTCCTTCACCGACACCAAGGCCCGCCAGCAGAAGGTGGACTTCGTCGACTACTTCTCCGCCGGCGAGGCCTTCTACGTGAAGTCCGGCGGCGGTGTGTCCCTCAGCGGCCTCGACTCCCTGTGCGGCCACTCGGTGGCCGTCGAGGCGGGCACCACCGAGGAGACCGACGCCAAGACCCAGGCCGCCGCCTGCGCCAAGAAGGGCTCCGGCAAGGTGACCGTGCTCGTCTTCAACAACCAGAGCGAGGCCAACCTGGCCGTGTCCAGCGGCCGGGCCGACGCCGGGTTCGCCGACTCCCAGGTGGCCGGCTACATCGTCTCGACCTCCAACGGGATGTTCCAGCTGAGCGGGTCGGCGTTCGCCGTGGCCCCCTACGGCCTGGCCCTCCCCAAGGGCAACGGGATGGCGCCCGCCGTCCTGGCCGCTCTCCAGACCCTGATCAAGAACGGCGTCTACACCCAGATCCTGACCAAGTGGGGCGTCCAGTCCGGAGCCATCACCACCCCGGTCATCAACGGCGCCACCAGCTGACCCGGTCGACGGGAGCCCGGGGACGCCATGGCGCGCAGGGCGGCGGACGGCCACGGGGGTGACGACGGCCTGACCGTCGTCCCCGTGCGCCATCCCTGGCGGTGGGTGGCCAGCGCCGCCGTGGTGGTGGTGGCCGCCATGCTGGTCAACACCCTCCTCTTCTCCCACGTGACCCGGGGGGGCACCCGGGAGGGCCGGTTCCAGTGGGGCGTGGTCGGCCAGTACCTGTTTGCCGCACCGGTCCTGCGGGGCGTGGTGGTGACCCTGGAGCTCACCGTCATCGCCATGGCCGCCGGCGTGGCCATCGGCATCGTGCTGGCCGTGATGCGGCTGTCGGCCAACCGGCTGCTGTCGGGGTCGGCCTGGCTCTACATCTGGTTCTTCCGGGGCACCCCGGTGCTGGTCCAGCTGACGTTCTGGTACGTGGGGATCAGCTACCTCTACCCGCACCTGGCCCTCGGGGTCCCCTTCGGGCCGGCGCTCTGGACGTTCAACTCGACCACCGTGGTGACCTCGTTCGTGGCCGGGGCCCTCGGCCTCAGCCTGAACGAGGGCGCCTACATGTCCGAGATCGTCCGGGCCGGCATCATCGCCGTCGACGAGGGCCAGTCCGAGGCGGCGGCCTCGCTGGGGATGACCCGGGGCCAGACCCTGCGGCGGGTCGTCCTCCCCCAGGCCATGCGCATCATCATCCCGCCCACCGGCAACGAGACCATCTCCATGCTGAAGACCACCTCGCTGGTCTCGGTCATCGCCGGGGTCGACCTGTTCCAGGCCACCCAGAACATCTCCAACACCAACTACGAGGTGGTCCCCCTCCTGCTGGTGGCCAGCCTCTGGTACCTCTTCTTCACGTCGGTGCTCACGGTCGGCCAGTACTACGTGGAGCGCCACTACGCCCGGGGGGCCAGCCGCCAGCTCCCGCCCACCCCGTTCCAGCGGCTCCGGGCCGCGCTCCGGCGTGACCGCCCGACGGCCCCGGTGGCCCCGCTGACCGAGATCCCCTGGGTGGCCCCCCATGACTGACCCGACGCCGGCGGCCGGCACGGGCAGCGAGGTGCCCATGGTGGAGGCCCGGGGCGTCCACAAGTCCTTCGGCCGCCTCGAGGTGCTGAAGGGCATCGACCTCACCGTCCAGCGGGGTGAGGTCCTGTGCCTCATCGGCCCGTCGGGATCGGGCAAGAGCACCTTCCTCCGGTGCATCAACCATCTGGAGAAGATCGACGGCGGCCGCCTGGCCGTCGACGGGCACCTGGTCGGCTACCGCCAGGCGGGCGGGCGCCTCTTCGAGCTGCGCGACCGGGAGGTGTGCGCCACCCGGGCCCAGATCGGCATGGTCTTCCAGCGGTTCAACCTCTTCCCCCACCTCTCGGTCCTCGACAACGTGTTGGCCGGCCCCCGCTGGGTCAAGCGGGCGGCCGCCGGGCCGTCCGAGGAGCGGGCCCGGGACCTGCTGGGCCAGGTCGGCCTGGCCGACAAGGTGGCCAGCTACCCCAGCCAGCTCTCCGGCGGCCAGCAGCAGCGGGTGGCCATCGCCCGGGCCCTGGCCATGGAGCCCAAGCTGATGCTCTTCGACGAGCCGACCTCCGCCCTCGACCCCGAGCTGGTCGGCGACGTCCTCGATGTCATGCGCGACCTGGCCGCCTCGGGCATGACCATGATCGTCGTCACCCACGAGATGGGGTTCGCCCGGGAGGTGGGCGACACGGTGGTCTTCATGGACGGCGGCGTGGTGGTGGAGGCCGGCGACCCCGGCCAGGTCCTGGTCGAGCCCCGCCACGAGCGCACCCGCTCGTTCCTGGCCAAGGTGCTCTGAGCCAGCCCGGCCGGCTTCAGACCTCAGGCTTCGGCCTCAGCCCCCCGACCGGAGGGAGGCCAGCAGGGCAGCCAGGTCGCTGGCATCGATCCGGGCGACGGCTCGGGCCGAGGCCCGACCGAGCGACGAGCCGAAGGGGAGGGCGTCGACGACGCCGTTGGCCGACCACCGACGGACCAGGCGGAGCTCGCTGGAGCGGGCCAGGGCGGCGGCATCCACCGTGGCGCCCCGGGACACCAGCGCAGCGTTGGTGAGCCGGCGGACCTCGGCCACCTCGACCTCCAGGCCCTCGGCCCGCAGGCGCCGCACCACGTACGAGCCCACGACATACCAGTCGCACACCCCGTGGACCACGGCGGCCACCTGGCCCACCAGGCCGTCGACGGCCAGGGCCAGGAACAGGCCGCCCTCCAGCGCCGACCCGGCCGCCGCCGCGGCCAGAGCCACCTGGAGGGCGCCCACCGCCGTCTGGATGGAGCGGGTCTGGCGGGCGGCCAGCTGCTCCACGCCGGCCAGGTCGTAGACCACGGCCGGGTGGTCGACCACCTGGGAGGACATCCAGTCGATCAGGCGGGGCGGGGCGGCGGCCACCTCGGCCCGGAGCCGCCGGAGCCGGCCCGGGCCCCGGAGAAGGGCCTGGCGGCCGATGTCGCCCATGGCCGACTCCAACTCGGCCGAGGCCCCCTCGGGCAGGCCGTCGGGGGTGAGCAGCGCCCGCAGGTTGCGGGTGAAGGCCGCACGGGCCCGGGCCCGCCGGGTGGCCGGGGTCACATCGGAGTCGTCGGGCCCGGGATCTCCGGGGCTCCCGCCGCCAGCAGGCGTCACGGCCGGATGCGGTCGTTGGCCGGGTCGAACGGCGCCGAGCGGCCGACGGTCACGCCCACGATCCGGCCGCCCACGTCGACCTCCCAGGTGGCCCCGTCGAGGTGGTCGAAGCCGAACGGTGCCCGGTCGGGCCGCCAGACGTAGGCCAGGCCGACGCACGCCCCCAGCGTGGCCGACCACGCCACCGAGGTCACCTGCCCGGCGGTCTCCCCGTCACGGCGCACCAGCTCCCCGCCCCACATCATCACCTCGGGGTCCTGGGCCACGAAGGAGACGAGGCGCCGGCGCGGTCCCTCGGCCACGGCCTGCTCGACGGCGGCCCGCCCGATGAAGTCGTGGCCGGTGCCCAGCTTGCAGGTGAAGCGCAGGCCGGCCTCCACCGGGTTGTGGTCCGGGGTGAGGTCGGCGCCGAAGGCCCGGTAGCCCTTGTCCAGGCGGAGCGAGTTGATGGCGTAGTAGCCGGCCGGGGTGAGCGGGAGGTCGGCCCCGGCATCCATGAGGAGCTCGTAGGCGCCCACGGCGAACTCCACGGGCACGTAGAGCTCCCAGCCCAGCTCACCCACGTAGGTGATCCGGGTGGCCCGCACGGTGGCCCGCCCGAGGTCGATCTCCTGGCTGGTGGCGAAGGGGAAGGCCCCGTCGGACAGGTCGGCCCGGCTGCAGCGGCTGAGCAGGCGGCGCGACTCGGGGCCCATCACCCCGAGGACGGCCCAGGCCGAAGAGACGTCGACCACGGCGGCCTGCTCGCCGGCGGCCACATGGCGCTCGATCCACACCTGGTCGCGCACCACCGAGGCCGACCCGGTGACCACCAGGTACCGGTCGTGGGCCAGACGGGTGACGGTGACGTCGGCCTCGTAGCCCCCGCGCCGGTTGAGCATGCCGGTGTAGACGGTGCGGCCCGGGGCCACGGCCACGTCGGCCGTGCACAGCCGCTGGAGCACCGCCTCGGCGTCCCGGCCGGTGACCAGGAGCTTGCCGAAGGACGTCTCGTCGAAGAGGGCGGCCCCGGTGCGGGTGGCCGTCTGCTCGGCCGCCGACCAGGCCAGCCACGACGGGCGGTCCCAGGTGTACTCCAGGACCGGCACCACACCCGGCGGGGCGAAGACGTTGGCCCGCTCCCAGCCCATCTTGGACCCGAACAGGGCGCCCGAGGCCTCCAGCTGGGGGTACACCGGAGAGCGGCGGAAGGGCCGTGCCGTCACCAGCTCCCGGTTGGGCCAGGGGATCTCGTAGTGGAGCCCGAGGATCTCCCCCACCCGGTCGCGCAGCCACTGGTTGTTGGCGTTGAAGTCGGCGAACCGCCGGATGTCCTGGGCCACCAGGTCGACGGTGGGCTCGCCCTCCACGATCCACTCGGCCAGGGCCCGGCCCGCTCCGCCGGCCGAGGCGATGCCCACCGAGTTGAAGCCGGCGCCCACGAAGAACCCGGCCAGCGAGGGGGCCTCCCCGATGATGAACTGGTTGTCGGGCGTGAAGCTCTCGGGGCCGTTGTAGAACTTGCGGATCCCGGTGTGCTGGAGGGCGGGGATGCGGACAAGGGCGCTCTCCATGAGCACGGAGAAGTGGTCCCAGTCCTCCTCGAGGAGCTGGAACTCGAACGGGTAGGGGAGCTCGTCGGGGGAGACCCACGGCTTGGCCTCGGGCTCGAAGCCCCCGACCACCAGGCCACCGACCTCCTCCTTGAAGTAGGTGTAGCCGTCGGGGTCCCGGAGGATGGGCAGGTCGGGGTGGACCCCGTCGATCTGCTCGGACACGACGTAGAAGTGCTCGGCCGAGTGGAGGGGCACGTGCACCCCGGCCAGCGCCCCGACGGCCTTGGCCCACTGGCCGGCGCAGTTGACCACCACCTCGGCCTCGACGGCCCCGTGGTCGGTCACCACGCCGGTGACCCGGCCGTCGTGCTGGTCGATGCCCACCACCCGCACCCGCTCGACGATCCGGGCCCCCCGGTCCCGGGCCCCCCGGGCCAGCGAGGCCGTCACGTCCACCGGGTTGGCCGTGCCGTCGCCGGGCAGCCAGAGGGCCCCGACCAGGTCGTCGATGGCCAGCACCGGGTAGAGCTCCCGGGCCCGCTCGGGTGTGATCAGCTCGCAGGCCAGGTCGTAGGCCTCGGCCGTGGCCGCCGTGCGGCGGAGCTGGACCATCCGGGCCTCGGTCCGGGCCACGGTGACCCCGCCGCACCGCTTGAACCCGGTGGCCAGGCCTGTCTCGGTCTGCAGCTCGCTGTAGAGCTGGGCCGAGTACTGGACCAGGCGGGTGCCGTTCTCGGTGGCCCGGAGCTGGCCCAGCAGCCCCGCTGCGTGCCACGTCGTGCCCGAGGAGAGCTGGCCCTGCTCGAGCAGGAGGACATCGGTCCACCCCAGGCGGGTCAGGTGGTAGGCCACGCTGGTCCCGACGATGCCGCCGCCGATGATGACGACCCGGGCCCGGGTCGGCAGTGCGTGCTCGGTGCTCATCTCCTCGGATCCTCCTGTCGTGCGCGGCCGGCCGGCCGCCTGCCCCTGGTGGTCACCGGCATCCGGCTGCCGCATCCAGCAGGCCGTCCAGCTCCGGGCCGGTGAAGGCTGCGGCGGCCTGCTCGTACTTCTCCATCCCCCAGGTCCAGAAGTCGAAGTCGATGGTGCTGGTGGCCTGTTGGATCGATGCCCACAGGGTCCAGCCGTACTGGCCCAGCAGCCCGAACAGCCGGGCCCGGGCCACCTGGTCGGGCCGGGGCGCTCCGAAGTAGGCGGCCACCAGGTGCTCGAGCTGCTCGATGGACAGGTGGCACTCGCAGGCCAGGTTGCCCAGCTCGAAGCAGGGGTCGTTGTTGCCGGCGTACTCGTAGTCGATGAGCCGCACATCGGTGCCGTCGTCGATGCAGTTCCCGGCCAGCAGGTCGTTGTTGCAGGCCACCGTCGGCCCGGCCTGGACGGCGAGGGCCTCCCGCAGCCGGACCAGCACCGGGGCGTGGTCGAGGTAGCCCTCGGGCAGGCGGTAGCCCCGGTCGAGGACGAGGTGCTGGTAGCCGGCCTGGACGGCGAACATGTCGAAGTCGTTGACGAACCGGGGCCCGTCGTGGAGCCGACGGCACGCCGCGGCCACCCGCTCCAGCGTCCCGGCCGCCCCGACATCGGCGTCGGTCAGCGTCCGGCCCTCGATGTACCCGATGACCAGGGCCGACGCCTCGGGCACATAGGCGTGCACCGGGGCGCCCACACCGGTGGAAGCGGCGATGACGCTGTTGCGGTGCTCGTCGTCCCGGTCGATGGCCAGGGCGCCGGTGCCCGGGTCGCTGATCCGCACCACGTACGACGCCTCGTCGGTGTCGACCCGGTAGTTCCGGTTGGTCAGGCCGCCGGGGAGCGGACGCACGGTCAGCGTCCGGCCGCGGAGGACGTCCACAGCATCCACCAGCCCCGGGGGCAGCGCTGCGCCCGACAGGACCGCGTCGTCCGGACCCTCCATCAGCCCCTCCCGGCGGCGGCCGGCCCCCCGCTGCCGCCCGGGCGGGCGGGAGCAGGGGAGCAGCGGCGGCTCAGCGGGCCTCGGCCAGCTGGTCGCCACCCTCGTTGATGGTCATCCGCGGGCCGGTGAACCACTTCTTGACCGAGGCGTGCCAGTAGATCCAGAGCAGGATCAGCGCCGCCGGGACGACCAGGATGGTGTAGTTCACGTACTTCCAGGCGAACCCGGTGGTCCACGGGACCCCGAGGTTCGACGTGGGCATGAAGGCCATGACCGAGCACAGCACCACGTCAACCAGGGCCACCACGGCCACGAACCGGTAGCGGGTCCCCAGGTTCCACGACCCCTGCTCGAAGCGGTCGCCCATGCGGAGGCGGTGCCAGATCGGGATGGCGAAGCACCAGTAGAGGCCGATGACGCCGATGGAGACCACGGCGTAGAAGGCCACCGGCACGGCGGCCCCGTTGATGTCGACCTTGACCAGGGCCGGCAGGGTCAGGAGGATGCCGACCACGGCGGTGAGGATGACCCCGGCCACTGGCACCCGCTTGGACGAGAGGCGCGACCAGTGCCGGTGGCCGGGCACCACCCGGTCCCGGCTGAAGGCGAAGAGCATCCGCGAGCAGCTGGTCATGCAGGCGGTGGTGCAGAAGAACTGGCCCACCGCCGAGATCAGCAGGACCGTCCCACCCCACCGGGAGGTGAGGGCCTGCTGGAAGATCACGTAGAGCGCCCCGCCGCCTGCGGTGACCTTGCTCTCGTCCTGGACGGCGAAGAGGAAGGCCAGCAGGAGGACCCAGCCGCCGATGGCCGAGTAGAAGATCGACCGCCACATGCCCCGGGCCGCCGTGTCGGCGGCCTGATGGGTCTCCTCGGAGAGGTGGGCCGAGGCGTCGTAGCCGGTGATCGTGTACTGAGTCAGCAGGCCGCCGATGGGCAGCACCACGAAGAGGAAGCCCAGGCCACCCGTCTTCCCGCCGAAGAAGCCGGTGTTGTTCACCGTCGAGGTGAAGACCATCGAGGCGCTGGCGTGGTGGTGGGGCAGGAAGACCAGGATGAGCACGATGGCCGCCGCGCCCACCACGTGCCACCACACCGAGACGTTGTTGAGCATGGCCAGCAGGTGGCTGGAGAAGATGTTGATGATGGCCGAGACAGCCAGGATGGCGATGAAGTAGAGGAAGATCGTGTTCAGGTTCCCGGCCGTGTACCCGTGGACAAGGAAGCTGAGCGTGAGGTCCAGGAAGGTGGCGCACCCGTAGGCCACCGAGGCCACGATGGCCAGGAGACCGATGAGGTTGAGCCAGCCGGTGTAGAAGCCGGCCTTGGCACCGCCCAGCTTGGCGGCCCACCAGTAGATGCCCCCCGAGGTGGGGAAGGCCGAGACCAGCTCGGCCATGCACAGCCCGATGCAGAGGATCAGGGCGGCCAGGACGGGCCAGCCCCAGGCGATGGCCGCCGGGCCGCCGCCGTTCCACCCGCTGCCGAAGGTGGTGAAGCACCCGGCCAGGATGGAGATGATGGAGAACGAGATGGCGAAGTTGGAGAAGCCGGACCAGGTCCGGCTCAGCTCCTGGCGGTAGCCCAGCTTGGCCAGGAGCGCCTCGTCGGCGCCGCCGGGGGCGTGCCCCGGCTCCACCTCGAGCGGCTCGAATCCTTCGGGCATGGTGATCCCCCTTCGGTCGTGCACGTCCGGGCCGACGGCACCGGAGCCGGCATCGGCACGCTACCCCTGTTGACGTCGGGGAGCGCGGTTCCCTCGTTGACCCCGGGAACGCGGTTCCCCTGCTGCCCCCGGGAACGCGGTTCCCCGCTGGACGCCACGGTCGTAGTGTGCAGCCATGGCACTCGACGTCGGCCGACGGGCCTTCGCTCACGAGGTGCGCCGGGCCGTAGTCGAGGGCCGGCCCCTCCCCCGGGTGGCCATCGTGGGCGGGGGGCTGTCCGGCCTGGCCACCGCCATCCAGCTGGTCCGCTCGGGCGTGCGCAGCTTCACCGTCTTCGAGCAGTCCGACGGGGTGGGGGGCACCTGGCGGGACAACACCTACCCCGGGGCCGCCTGCGACGTGCCCTCCCACCTCTACTCCCTCTCCTTCGCCCCCAAGACCGACTGGTCCCGCCGGTTTGCCGAGCAGCCCGAGATCCTCGACTACGCCGAGGGTCTGGTGGACCGCTACCACCTCGGCCCCCACCTCCGGCTGGGCACCACGGTGGACCGTGCCGCCTACGACGAGGCCGCCGGCGTCTGGCGCATCGCCGTCACCGGGCCCGACGGGCCCGACGAGGTCGAGGCCGACACCCTGGTGGTCGGGTGCGGCCAGCTGAACCGCCCCCACCTGCCGGACATCCCCGGCCGGGACGACTTCGCCGGCCCGGCCTTCCACTCGGCCCGCTGGGACCACACCGCCGACCTGGACGGCCGGCGGGTGGCCGTGGTGGGGAGCGGGGCCAGCGCCATCCAGTTCGTGCCCCCGGTGGCCGCCCGGGCCGCCGCCACCACCGTCTTCCAGCGCAGCCCCAACTACGTCGGGCCCAAGAAGGACCGCCGATACCGGGCGGCGACCCGGTCCCTGCTGGCCCGGGTCCGGCCCCTCCAGCGCGCCTACCGGTGGTGGATCTACCTCTCCCTGGAGTCCCGCTGGCTGTGGCTGAAGAAGGACAGCCTGGCCGGCCGCAAGCTCCGCCAGCTCTTCGTGAAGGGCATCGAGGACGGCGTGGTGTGCGACCGCCTCCCCGCTACCGCCGTGGTGCCGGACTACCCCATCGGGTGCAAGCGCATCCTCATCTCCAACGACTGGTACCCGACGCTGCTGCGGCCCGACGTGGCCGTGGTCGACGACCCGGTGGTCCGCATCGAGGCCGACGCCGTGGTCACCGCCGACGGGACCCGCCACGAGGCCGACGTCCTCATCTTCGGGACCGGCTTCGAGACCACCGACTTCCTCAGCCACCTGCCGGTGGTCGGCACGTCAGGGGTGCGCCTGGCCGACGCCTGGGCCGAGGGCGCCCACGCCTACCTGGGGGTGGCCGTGGCCGGCTTCCCCAACTGCTACCTCCTGTATGGGCCCAACACCAACCTCGGCCACAACTCGATCCTCTTCATGGTCGAGCGCCAGCTGAACCTGATCCTCCAGGCCATGGCCCTCCAGGTGGGCGCCGGCCCGTCGGGTGCCGCCGTGGCCGTCCGGCCCGAGGCCGACCAGCGGGACGACCGACGGACACAGCGCCTGGTGGCCGACACGGCCTGGGCCGGGTCGTGCACCTCCTGGTACAAGGCGGCGTCGGGCCGGATCACCAACAACTGGCCGTCGTGGACCGTCCGCTACTGGTGGGACACCCTGCGCCTCCGCCGGGGGGACTTCGCCGTCGAGGTGCCCCCGGGCTCTTGAGCCCGCCCGGTCAGCCGGGGATCCGGCCCATCCGTCCGGCCTGGAAGTCCTCGATGGCCTGGACGATCTCGGCCCGGGTGTTCATGACGAAGGGGCCGTGGGCCACCACCGGCTCCCCGATGGGGCGACCGCCGAGGAGCAGCACGTCGAGATCGGCAGACGACCCGGCAGTGCCGGGGTCCGAGGCCACCACGATTGAGGCGCCGTCCCCCAGGACGGCCAGCTGCCCGGCCTCCACCGGCCGGCGCTCGACCCCCGCCGTGCCCCGTCCGGCCAGCACGTAGACCAGGGCGTTGTGGGCCGGGTCCCAGGGCAGGACCGCCTCGGCCCCGGGGGCCAGGGTGGCGTGCACCAGGGTGATCGGCGAGCGGGTGGTGCCCGGGCCGGTCCGGTCCCCGACCGTGCCGGCGATGATCCGGAGCAGGGCGCCTCCGTCGGGGGTGGTGGCCAGCGTGACGCTCGAGCGCCCGATGTCCTGGTAGGCGGGAGCGGCCATCTTCTCGGCCGCCGGCAGGTTCACCCAGAGCTGGACCCCGTGGAACAGCCCGCCCGAGGCCACCAGCTCCTCGGGCGGCGCCTCGATGTGGAGGATGCCGCGGCCGGCCGTCATCCACTGGGTGTCCCCGTCACTGATGCGACCCCCGCCGCCGATGGAGTCCCGGTGCTCGAAGGTGCCGTCGATCATGTACGTCACCGTCTCGAAGCCGCGATGGGGATGCCACGAGGTCCCCTTGGGCTCGCCCGGGGCGTAGTCGACCTCCCCCATCTGGTCCATGTGGATGAAGGGGTCGAGCCACCGGTGGTCCACGCCGGCGAAGGCCCGGCGCACCGGGAACCCCTCACCCTCGAGGCCGGCCGGGGCGGTGGCCACCCCGAGCACCGGGCGGGCAGGCGCCCCGGGACCGGTGGGCGCGGCCACCCGGGGCAGGGCCAGGACGTCCTCGACGGTGACTGCGGGCACGGCGCCCTCCCCTAGGTGCTCGACGGGCTCGGATGCTCGACCCGCTCGGACGGTCGACCGACCCGGGTGCTCGACCGGCCGCCAGGGCCGGCACTTGCTCCAACGCAGCGGCCACCGGAGGCATTCCGCACCGGGCTCGGCGGTCAGCGGCGTCCGACGGTCAGCGGTCGCCGGGCAGGTGGGCGGTACGCTGCACCCACAAGGGCGCAGCAGAGGAGACCAGGTGATCCGGCCACGAGGCGGAAGGACCCGCGGCGGGACCGACCAGGCAGCACCCGACGTCCCGTCGTCGGCCGACGTCGGCGCCGAGCTCCGTCTGGCCCGCGAGTCCCGGGGGCTGGGCCTGGTGGCCGTCCATGACCAGCTCGGCCGCTCCATCACCCAGATCGAGGGCCTGGAGGCGGGCTCGGTGGGCGCCTTCGAGGATCCCGGCCTGGCCCTCTCCGCGGTCCGCCGCTATGCCACCCTCCTCGGCCTCGACGGGGACGACACCGCCGACCGGTTCGCCGCCGGGCTCCCGGCCGACGGGACCGGCACGACGGCCGGCGGCGGGCCCGATGGTGGGCCCGAGCACCTGCGGGCCTTCCACGAGACCGGCGAGGTCCCCGCCGTCACCGGCCGGGCCGGACCCCTGCCCAGCACCGGCACGGAGTCCACCGGGCCGCCGACCGGGACCTTCCCGGTGGTGCCCCGCACCGAGCTCCGCCAGGGCCGGCGGTCGCTCTCCCGTGCCCGCCGGCGGATCCGGGCCCCGTGGCCCCTGAAGGCGGCCACCGTGGCGGCCGGGCTCCTGGTGGCGGCCGTGCTGGCCGGCTGGGTCCTTCTGCTCACCCGGCCCCAGACGCTGGCCGACGCCCACATCCTCCGGGTGGTGCCGCCCGGAGGCGGACCGGCCCCGCACCCGTCGGGACCGGGGACCACGACCACCTCCCGGCCGGCCCAGACCACCCCGGTGGCCCCGGCCGGCGGCGACGCCTCGAGCGCCTCGTTCACCGTGGCCACCCCCCACTTCGACGTGGTGGTGGCCACGTCGGGCCCGTGCTGGGTCCAGATCACCAGCTCCTCGGTCCCCCAGCCCCTGGCCAGCGGGGTCCAGCCCGCCGGCAAGGTCCTCACCGTGCCGGCCCAGGGGACCATGACCGTGCAGGTGGGCTCGGCGGGGGTGCTGGTGGGGATCACCATCCGGGGCCGCAACGTCTTCTCGGAGGCGCCCAAGGCCGCCCCGTTCACGTACACGTTCACCCCGCCCGGCGCCTGACGCCGGAGCAGGGGCCGCACGGCGGCGGTCAGCCGGCCGACGGGCCCCGGGCGGGGTCGACCGGGGTGAGGACGGTCCCGGCCGCCTCGTAGGCGCGGTCGAGCTCGGCGTCGATGCGGGCCGTCCGCCGGTCCTCGGCCCGGAGCCACTGGACGAACACCGGCACGAAGGCCAGCACCGTCACCAGCTCGGCCCCGACCCACAGCACGGCCGCCCCGGCGTGGGTCCCGCCCACCGAGTACATCGGGGCCACCGGCCGGCTGGAGGTCAGCAGGGCCAGGGCCAGGAACGACTCGATGGGCACGCCGATGAGGAGGGCGGCCATCTTCGTCCCGTAGCCCAGGCGCCAGTGGGGGATGGGGTCCAGTCCCACGATGGGCCACCAGAAGTGGGCCGAGGCCACCAGGAAGGCCACGTTCACCAGGTCCATCAGCCACATGTGCTCCATAGCCACGGCCAGGGCCGAGGTGAGGAAGAAGGCGAACATGGCCACGTAGTAGAGGGCCCAGGTGGGGGCCGGGTGGCTGGCCCACCGGAAGGCCCGGGAGTGGAGGACCCGCAGCAGGCGCACCTTGGTGGTCCGGCCCGACGTCTGGAGGGCCAGGGTCATGGGGGCGCCCATGGCCAGCAGCGGCGGGGCGGCCACCATGAGCAGGAGGTGCTGGACGACGTGGGCCTCGAAGTGGGCCATCGACAGGGCGGCCACCGGTGACTGGAGGGCCAGGTCCACCGCCACCAGGCCGACCAGGAAGGCAGCCGTGCGCTTGCCGCTCCACCGCCGGCCCCGGGCCGACAGCGCCCAGGCGGCCTGCACGTACCAGGCGCCGACCACCACCACGGTCACCAGGACGACCAGCGCGAAGGGCTGGAAGCCCCAGTCGGCCAGGGCGTGGACGGTGACGGCGGGCGGCGTGCCGGCGGCCGCAGCGGCGGGGGATGGCACGTCTCCAGCGTAGCGACCGGCACGGCCGGACTGCCCGGCCGGGGCTAGCGTGGGTCCTCGCCCGGGCAGCCGCCGACCGTGGGAGCGCAGGATGGTGGACGAGGTCGACCAGCACGAGGGGTGGGCGGCGGCGCTGGCCGCCATCGTCGGGCCCGACGGCGTCGACGTCGGCCCGGCCGTGTCCGAGGACGCCGGCCACGACGAGGCCCTGGGGGTCGACCCCGTGGTCCCGGTGGCCGTGGTCCGGCCCACCTCCACCGCCCAGGTGGCCGCGGTGGTGACGTGGGCGGCCGGGCTCGGGGTGCCGCTCACCCCCCGGGGCTCGGGCACCGGCCTCTCGGGCGGCGCAGTGCCGGCGGCAGGGGGCGTGGTGGTCTCCTTCGAGCGCATGGCCGCCATCTGCGAGATCGACGAGGCCAACCACGTGGCCGTGGTCGAGCCCGGGGTCACCCTGGCCCAGCTGGACGCCGCCCTGGCCCCCCTCGGCCTGGTCTACCCGGTGCAGCCCGGCGAGGACTCGGCCAGCCTGGGCGGCAACACGGCCACCAACGCCGGCGGCATGCGGGCCGTGAAGTACGGGGTGACCCGCCACCACGTCCTCGGGGTCGAGGCCGTCCTGGGCACCGGCGAGGTGATCTCGGCCGGCGGCCGCTACGTCAAGGCCACCAGCGGCTACGACCTGACCCAGCTCCTCATCGGGTCCGAGGGGACCCTGGCCCTCATCACCCGGGTCATCCTCCGGCTCCACCCCCGCCCGGCCCACCGCTCGACGGTGCTGGCCCCCTTCGCCACCATCGACCAGATCGCTGCGGCCGTCCCGGCCGTCGTGGCCAGCGGGGTCGGCCCGCTGCTCGTGGAGTACCTCGACCTGATCTCCATGGCCGGCATCACCGCGGCGGCCGGCATCGACCTGGGCATCCCGGCCGACATCCAGGCCGCCGCCCTGGCCTACCTGGTGGTCGTCCTGGAGGACCACCACGCCGACCGGGTGGAGGAGGACACCGAGCAGCTGGCCCTGCAGCTCAGCGGCCTGGGCGCCCTCGACGTCTACGTCCTCCCGCCCCACGCCGGCGCCGACCTCATCGCCGCCCGGGAGCGGGCCTTCTGGGCCTCCAAGGCCGCCGGCGCCGACGACCTGGTCGACGTGGTGGTGCCCCGGGCCTCCATCCCGGACTACCTGGCCGCGGTGGCCGACCTGGCCGCGGACTCCGGCTCGCTGATCACCGGGTGCGGCCACGCTGGCGACGGCAACGTCCACCTGTCGATCTTCCAGCCCGACCCAACCGTCCGACGCCAGGTGGTCCACGACGTCCTGGCTGCCGGGGTGGCCCTGGGCGGGGCCGTCTCGGGCGAGCACGGCATCGGCACGGCCAAGCGGGCCGCCTTCGAGGAGCTGGCCGACCCGGTCACGCTGGCCCTGATGCGCCGGATCAAGGCGGCCTTCGACCCGGCCGGCATCCTCAACCCGGGGACCATCTTCAGCCCCGGACCCGCCCCGTCCCCTGCCATCGCCCCGTCCCCCCAGGAGGTCCCCCCGACGTGAACGGCGCCCGCGCCCTCATCCGCACGCTGGTCGACCACGGCGTCGACACCTGCTTCATGAACCCGGGCACCTCGGAGATGCACTTCGTGGCCGCCCTCGACGACGTCCCCGAGCTCCGCGGCGTCCTGGCCCTCTTCGAGGGCGTGGCCACCGGGGCGGCCGACGGCTTCGCCCGCATCACCGGCCGGGCCGCCGCCGTCCTCCTCCACCTGGGCCCGGGGCTGGGCAACGGCCTGGCCAACCTCCACAACGCCCGGCGGGCCCACAGCCCGGTGCTGGCCATCGTGGGCGACCATGCCACCACCCACCGCCGCTACGACGCCCCGCTCCAGTCCGACATCGTCTCGGCCGCCTGCAACGTCTCCCCCTGGGTGTGGACGGCCGAGTCCACCGGGGGGCTCACCGCCGATGCCGTCGAGGCTCTAGTCAACGCCTACGGCCCGCCCGGGGCGGTGGCCACCCTGGTCCTCCCGGCCGACGTGTCCTGGGATGAGGGCGGCGTGCCGGCACCGGTGGATCCCGACGGCCTGGGCGCTCGACCCCGGGCCGGCCTGGCCCCCGACCCCGCCGTGCTGGACGCCGCTGCGGCCGCGCTGACCTCAGGTGAGCCGGCGGCTGTGCTGATCGGCGGCCGGGTGTGCGTCGGGCCGCTGCTCGAGCAGGCCGCCGACCTGGCCGCCACCACCGGGGCCCGCTTCCTGGCCGAGACCTTCCCCGCCCGCCTGGAGCGGGGGGCCGGCCGGCCCCCGGTCGACCGGCTGGCCTACCTGGCCGAGTTCGCCGCCCTGCAGCTGGAGGGGGTCCGTCACCTCATCCTCCTCGACGCCCCGTCCCCGGTCTCCTTCTTCGCCTACCCGGGCAAGGCCAGCGACCTGGTGCCCGAGGGGTGCACAGTGCACACGGTGGTGGCCCCCCACGACGACGCCGCTGCTGCCGTGGCCGCCCTGGCCGAGCGGGTCGGGTCCCGGCCCGGCGCCGCCCCCCGCCAGGAGCCCGGACGGCCCGACCTGCCCACCGGGCCGCTGACGGCCCAGTCGGTCTGCCAGGCGCTCGGGGCCCTCCTTCCCGAGGACGCCATCGTGTCCGACGAGGGAGCAACCTCGACGCTGTTCGCCCCCGGGGCCACGGCCGGGGCGCCGGCGCATGACTGGCTGACCCTCACCGGAGGCGCCATCGGCCAGGGCCTGCCGGTGGCCCTGGGTGCGGCGGTGGGAGCGCCGGGCCGGCGGGTGGTGGCCCTGGAGGCCGACGGCAGCGCCCTCTACACCTTCCAGGCCCTGTGGACCATGGCCCGGGAGGGCCTGGACGTGACCACGGTGATCTTCGACAACCGGTCGTATGCCGTGCTCAACATGGAGCTCGACCGGGTGGGGGCCGGCGGAGCAGGCACCCGGGCCCGGGAGATGCTCGACCTCTCCCGGCCCGACCTGGACTTCGTGGCCCTGGCCACCGGCATGGGGGTGCCGGCCACCCGAGCCACCACGTCCGAGGAGTTCACCGAGGCCCTGGCCCGTTCCCTGGCCACCCCGGGGCCCAGCCTCATCGACGCCGTGGTGCCGCCCCTGCTCTGAGCCCGCCGGGGCCTGGGAAAGCGGGGAGGGCCTCCACCCCCATCTGGGTGCAGCCGTCGACCACCTCGCCAGCGAGTGCGGCGGCCCGGGCGGCATCGCCGGCCTCCTCGGCGCACCGGCGTGCGGCGTCGGCGCCCAGCAGCCCTTCGAACCCGAGTCCCTGCTCGTCCGCAGCGCGCCGGGCCGAGGCCACAGCGTCCCGGGCGCCGTCCAGGTCGCCGGCCTGGAGCAGGGCCTCGCCGCGCAGTCGGAGGACGGCCGCCGCCGTGCCCGGGTGCACGGGGATCTCCTCGGCGGCGGCCAGGGCCTCGGTGCTCCGGCCGGCCAGGAGGAGGGCTTCGACCGTGGCCACGTCGACCTGGTCGAGGTCGGCCTCGAGGCCGGCGGCGGTGAAGGTGCGCCGGGCCTCGTCCAGATGGGCGAGCCCACCCGTGCCGTCGCCCGTGCGGGCCTCCAGCCGGCCCAGCAGCATGGCCGTGAAGCCGATGCCCATGGGGTAGCCGGCGGCCCGGACCACCCGTCGGGCCGCCCCGATGGCCTCCCGGGCCTCCTCCATGCGCCCCTGGTCGAGGAGGATCTCGGCGCTGTTCATGGTGGCCATGGCGGCGTCGACCTCGTTGCCGGTGGCCAGGCAGGCGTCCCGGCTCTGGCGGTAGAGGTCGAGGGCCTCGTCCCACTCGCCCCGGTAGTAGGCGAAGCCCCCCAGGTTCCGCAGCACGGCGGCGACCTTCCCGAGGTCCTGGCGCCGACGGTAGATGTCCAGCGCCCGGGCCGAGTGCACGGCCAGGTCGGGCCGCCCCTGGCTCACCCGGGCCCAGTCGAGGATGAAGAGGGCGTGGGCCTCGGCCTCCTCGTCCCCCGACCGTCGGGCCTCGGCGACGGCCTCCTCGCACCACCGGACGGCCTCGTCGTTGGCGCCCTGGGCCTGACGGATGGCGGCGTACCACCCCGACAGCCGGGCCCGGGCCTGCGACGCCTCCGTCCCGGGACGGCCGTCCACGAGGGCCAGGCCCCGGCGGATCCACCGCACGGCCTCGGCTGGGCGTCCGTTCCGCTCGGGCAGCCACGCCGAGCGCAGGCACAGCTCGGCCTGGGCCACCGGATCGCCGACCAGCAGGGCCCGAGCCCGGCCATACGCCCGGGCCGCCGCCGGATACTCCCCCGCCCGCTCCCGGGCGTCCCCCAGACCGGTCCACACCGCGGCCAGCTCCGACGGAACCACGCCCTCGAGGCGCCGGCCGGCGGCCAGGGCCCGCTCGAAGAGGACGGCGGCCTCGTGGTTGGCAAACCGGTCGAGGGCCCGCCCAGCCGCCACCCGGCCCCACCGCCAGGCGCCGGCGACGTCCCCGGACTCCATGCAGTGAAGGGAGAGCACGCACGCCTCGGTGTCGACGGATACACCGAGGCGGTCGACCAGGATGGCGGCGGCCCGGCCGTGGAGCATCCGGCGGCGGCGATAGGAGAGCCCCTCGTAGGCGCAGTCCCGGGTCAGGGCCGACCGGAACCGGGCCAGGCCGGCGTGGTCGACGTCGACGAAGGGCGCCAGGTCGGCGAGGAGCGCGGCTGCGCTCGGGCGACCACTGCCGTCGGCGGGCCGGTCGGGGGCGTCGGCGTCGTGGAGCCACAGGGCGGCCAGCTCGTCGGCCGTGAAGACCGAGCCCAGCACGGCGGCCGTGCGCAGGAGGCGCCGCTGGCGGGGAGCCAGCCCGTCGATCTCCGCCGTCACCGCCCCGTCGACTGACTCGGGCAGCGCGTCGACGGGAGCGCCGTCCCACCAGGCCCGCAGCAGCTCGGTGAGGAAGAGCGGGTTTCCCCGACTGCGCTCGGCCAGGGCACGTGCCTCGTGGGGACGCAGCGGGGCGTCCTCGGTAGCCGCCTCCAACGCTTCCACCGCCTGGTCGAGCCCGAGAGGGGCGAGCCCGATCCGGCGGACGCCGTCGGCGCCGACCTCCCGTTCCCCGGCCTCGCGCTCCCCGACCTGCAGCCCCCCGGGGTCGGGTCGGCGGGTCACGCACAGGAGGAGCGGGGTGGCCGAGGAAGCGAGGGCGCCGATGACGCCGCACGAGGGCTCGTCCATGTGGTGGACGTCCTCGATCACCAGCACGGAGCGGTCCGGGAGCCGGCGAGCGGCGAAGTCGGCCGTGGTCCGCTCGACCAGGGTCCGCCGGAACTCCGGCTCGAGCAGCGCGGTGGCCGGGGTGTCGGGTACATCGAGGCCGAGCCCGGTGCCGATCAGCGGCAGCCGGTCGGGGTCGCCGTCACCATCGGTGCCGAGCGCCGCCTCGAGGGCGTGACGGACGACCTCCGGGGTGGCATCGGGCGGGAGGCCCAGCAGCCAGCGGCCGAGGGCGCCGGCGAGCGCAAACGGGGTGGAGGCCTCGTAGCGCTCACACAGCAGGGTGGCGACGGGCACCGGGGCGGCCAGGTCGGCCAGGGCTCGGGCCAGGCGGGTCTTGCCGGCCCCCAGCCCGCCGGTGATCTCCACCACCGACGAGCCGCCCACCGCCACCTCGGCCAGGGCCGACCGGAAGGTGGCGAGGTGGTCGTCCACGCCGGTGAGGGCCAGCAGGTCGGCCCCGTCGGCACGGCCCCGGAGCAGCGGGCCGACCAGGACAGCCTGGACCGGCCGCCGCTTCCCCTTGACCAGGAACGGTGCCAGGGGCTCGGTGGCGAATCGGGCAGCCGAGTGCTCCAGGACCCCAGCGGTGGCCACGATCTGGCCCGGCGCCGCTCGGGCCATGAGCCGGGCGGCCAGGTTCACCGTGTCCCCCATGGTGGTGTAGGTGCGCCGGTACGGGGGCCCGACCTCCCCGGCGAAGACTCCTCCCCGGTTCACCCCGATCCGCATGGGGAGCACGTCGGGATCGTCGCTGTCGGCCACGGCACGCAGGGCCAGGAGGAGGCGCTGCTCGTCGTCGCCGATCCGGCTGGGCGCGCCGGACACCAGCAGGATCTTCCCCCCGTCGTGGTCCACATCGGTCCCGAGGAAGCAGACACCCTGGGCGTCGGAGGCCTCCTGGGCGCACCGGACGGTGGCGTCCAGCCGGCGGGCCAGCCCGTCGGGGCCTGCCGAAGCCAGCACCTCGTCGGTCCCGTCGAAGTGGAGGAAGGCCACCGATGCCGTGCGGTGCTCGGGCTCCCGTCCCCCTCCGAGGAGATGGGTGCGGACGGCCACCGGGATGAAGGACCCGATGTCGACGGCACCGGGATCGGCCGGGACGACCGGGAGGTCGGGATCGGGCCCGGGCGGTCGGCGGAGGAGGAAACCTCCCGGCCGGACCGGGCCCCGACACCGTCCCGGGAGCCGGTCGGCCATGGCCGCCGTCATGACGATCTCCCCGGCCGTCGCCTCCCCTTCGGCGGCCACGGTGGCCGAGACCGCAGGACCGACCACCAGGAGCTCCCGGTGCGATCCGCCCACCAGGGCCAGGTGGAACGTGCCCGAGTGAGCGCCCATGGAGATGCGCAGGACGACCCGGCCGGCCGACGTGTCGATCCGACCGACCGTGCGCAGGCGGCGGCGCATCCCGACGGCGGCGTGGGCGGCCCGCACGGCGTGGTCCTCCCCGGTGAAGAGCAGCAGGACGGCGTCACCGCCGAACTTCAGGAGGCTCCCCCCGCACCGGTAGGCGACGTCGAGGAGGTCGGCGAAGCAGGCGTCGATGGCGCCGGCCACCTCCTCCGCCCCGACCTTCCCGTGCCGGGCCAGGCGCTCGGACATCCGGGTGAAGCCGGAGACGTCGCCGAAGACCATCGTGCCGTCGACAGCTCGCACTCCGGCCGACCCAGATCCATCCGTCAGCTCACCAGCGTCCGGATCGTCCCAGGCCAGGGCCACCCGGGGCACGTGGGGCAGGAGGGCGACCGCCGGACCGTCGCCTACGAGGGCAGGTTCCCTCACGCCTGCACCAGCCGCACTTCGGGCCCTTTCACAGGATCCATGGTGGCACCGGTCAGCCCGTGCGCGCACGGTCCGTCCGCCCGGTACGGCCACCGGTGGTGGGGTAGGTTCGCTCCGGACGCCGCATCGATCCAGGCGTCGCTGACAGGCGGAGGTGGCACCGTGGAGGCACGCATGTTCGGGACCATCGTCGTCGGGGCCGACGACTCCCCCACCGCCATGCACGCTGTCGAGCAGGCCCTGGTGCTGGCCAAGTTATCCGGGGGAACCCTCCACTTCGTCACCGCATACACGGCCCGTCGGGGCGCTCCCGGCGGGGACGTGCCCGACGAGTTCCACTACGCCGTGGGGTCCGACGCCGACGCCGCCACCCTGCTGGCCCGGCTGGCCACCATGGCCCGCGCCGAGGGGGTGCCCTGCGAGTCCCATCCGGTCCCCGGCGATCCTGCCGAGGCCCTGGTCGAGGCGGCCGACCGGGTCGGCGCCGACCTCATCGTGGTGGGCAACAAGGGGATGAAGGGAGCCCGCCGGGTGCTGGGCAGTGTGCCGAACTCAGTGGCGCACAAGGCGGGCTGTGCCGTGCTGATCCTGCCCACCACCTGAGCCGCTCGACCGGGGCGGGCGTGAGGTCCACCGGGACTGGTCCACCCGCCGGCGCTACCCTGCCCCCGATGGGTGACGCACCGGACCGACCGCTCCGCTACGGCATCGTCGGCGCCGGCATGATGGGCCTGGAGCACCTCCGCAACCTCCACGCCGTCCCCGGGGCCGAAGTGGTGGCCCTGGCCGACCCCCATCGGCCCTCGCTTGAGGCGGGCCTGGCCGAAGCGGCCCGCATCGGCGCCCCCCGGCCCGTGACATTCGCCGACCACCGTGACCTGGTGGCCGCAGACGTGTGCGACGCCGTGGTGGTGGCCTCGCCCAACATGACCCACAAGGTCGTGCTGGACGGCCTGTGGGGGACGGACCTCCACCTCCTGGTGGAGAAGCCGCTGTGCACCACCGTGGCCGACTGCCAGGAGGTGGCGGCACGGGCTCGGGACCACGGCGGCCTGGTGTGGGTCGGGCTGGAGTACCGCTACATGCCGCCGGTGGCCGCCCTCATCGACGAGGTCCGCTCGGGCCGGCTGGGCACCGTGCGGATGGTGGCCATCCGGGAGCACCGGTTCCCGTTCCTGACCAAGGTGGGCGACTGGAACCGGTTCAACCGCAACACCGGCGGCACCCTGGTGGAGAAGTGCTGCCACTTCTTCGACCTCATGACCCTCCTGGCCGGGGGCCGGCCCACCCGGGTGGTGGCCTCGGCCGGCCAGGACGTGAACCATCTCGACGAGACCTACGGGGGCGAGCGGCCCGACATCTGGGACAACGCGCTGGTGGTGGTGGAGTACGCCAACGGGGTCCGGGCCTCGCTCGACCTGTGCATGTTTGCCGAGGGGAGCGTGAACCAGGAGGAGCTCTCGGTGGTGGGCGACGTGGGCAAGGCCGAGGCCTTCCTCCCCTCGGGCGTCCTGCGCACCGGCCTTCGCACGGGATGGCACGCCGGGGTGTCCGAGCGGATGGTGACCGATGGCCGGGTGGGCCACGAGGGCTACCACCACGGGTCGAGCTATCTCGAGCACCTGGCCTTTCTGGACGCCGTCCGCTCCGGGGGGCCGGCAGCCGTCTCCCCGGCCGACGGGCTGGCCAGCGTGGCCCTGGGTGTGGCCGCCCAGCTGTCCGCAGCAGAGCGGCGCTCGGTCGACCTCGACGAGGTCCTGAGCGGCTGACTGGTCGGTCCGCTCGGCCCGGCCGGCGCCGGCCCGGACAGCCGGGCGGTCAGGCCCCGGCAGCCAGCGGGGCGTGGTCGAGGAGGGGCAGGACCAGCTGCCCGAACCTCCGGCACTCCTCGAGGTGGGGGTAGCCCGAGAGGATGACGGCATCGATCCCGAGGACCTGGTAGCGGCGGAGCTTGTCGGCCACCTGGACGGGATCGCCGACCAGCGCCGCCCCGCAGCCCGAGCGGGCCCGGCCGATGCCCGTCCACAGGTGGGGCTCGACGTACCCCTCGTCGTCGGCCTCGTCCCGGAGCTCGCCCTGGCGGGCCACCCCGGTAGAGGCGGCGTCCAGCGAGCGGGAGCGGATGGCCTCCCCGGTGGCCGGATCGAGGTCGGACAGCAGATGCCGGGCTGCCGCCCGGGCCTCGTCCTCGGTCTCCCGCACGACCACGTGGACGCGGTAGCCGAAGCGCAGCTCCCGGCCCACGTCGGCGGCCCGCTGCCGCAGGTCGGCGATGATCTCGGCCACGCGCTCCTCGGTGTCGGGCCACATGAGGTAGACGTCGGCCGCCTCGGCAGCCACCTGGCGGGCCGGCTCAGACAGGCCACCGAAGTAGAACGGCGGACACCCCCGTCCCTCCCGGGCGATCCGGGGCGGGTCGAGCTGCAGGTCGTACCACGCCCCCCGATGGTCGACTGGGGCACCGTCCAGGATGTCGCGCACCACGGCCATCACCTCCCGGGTGCGGCTGTAGCGGGCCGGCCCGTCGAGCGCCTCGCCGGGGAGGTCGCTGGAGATGATGTTGACCGTGAGGCGGCCGCTGAGCGCCTGGTCGAGCGTGGCCAGCTGTCGGGCCAGCTGGGGCGGCCAGGTCTCGCCGCAGCGCACGGCGACCAGCAGGTGGATCCGCTCAGTGCGGTGGGCCACAGCTGCGGCAAAGGCCACGGCGTCGATGCCCAGGGCGTACCCCGACGGGAGCAGGATGTTGTCGAAGCCCTGCCGCTCGGCCTCGACCACGATGTCGCCGCAGTGGGCCACCGAGCTGACCAGGGCGGGATCGGGGCGTCCGAGGACCTCGTAGTCGTCGTCGCACAGGGCGGCGAACCAGCTGATCTCCATCGGGCCGCCCACGGGACGAGCCTAGGCGTCCGTCAGCGTCGGACCCTGGCCTCCGGGTCCTCCGTACTCAGCGTCGGGCGAACGTCGGATCGCCGCCGACGAACTGGACGGTGTCCTGGGCGTAGAGCGCCCCGGCCGTCCCGAGCACCTTCTCCTTACCGAGGACGCACGGTGTGGAGAACTGGCCCGCCGTCTTCACGCATGTCGAGAGGGACACGACGGAGCCGTTGTCCTTCTGCATCCACACCGCCCCGGCGGGCACGGACGCCCCGTAGTAGATCTGGACGGTGACCTTGATCGGATGGGCGGCGTCGCTGTAGGCGCTGAAGTTCCCGATGGCCTGCACAGCGGCACCGAGGCACTGGCCCTGGCAGAGGTTCGGGGTCTTGGCCGAGTCCAGGGCCTGGAGGGTCACCGCCACCGGCGGCGGCAGCACCTTGGGGCTCGACGCGTGCCGGGGCAGGAGGCCCGCCTTGCGGATCTTGGTCTTGGGCAACTTGAGGGTGATGACGGCAGGGACCTGGGCCGAGGGAGGGGTCGGCGAGCTGGCCGTCGGGACCCCCGGGTCGGCGATGCCGATGATGCCGTTGGTCAGCACCACCACCGACGCCGGCGAGAGGACCCCCGAGACCGAGGGCGCGTTCTGCGACGATGCCGTCACCGCTCCCGACACCTGGGCTCCGGCGGCCAGGCCGGTGGTCGCCACCTGGATGACGACGGTCCGGCTGGAGGATGCGGCGAGGGTGCCCAGCGGACACGTGACTGCCCCGGCACCGTTTGAGGAGCAGGTGGTGCCTGCCGAAGTCATCCCGGCCAGATCGAACGTCGCCGGTGCGCCTCCTGCCGTGGCGGACACGGCGACGGAGACGGCCTGGTCGGCCACGGCGGAGGTGTTGGCCACCGTCACCGACCAGCCGACGTCCGCACCCGCCGTGACCTGGTCCTGGAGGGGAGCGACCGGCGAGGAGACTGACAGGCTTGCCTGAGCCGTGGGCGCCGTGGTCGTGAGCGTGACGAGGGGGATCGTCGAGCCCACGTCGATGCAGTCCAAGACCGTGCTTCCCGACCCGGCGTTGGGCGACGCCCAGGAGAGCGCCAGGTAGTACCGGTAGATGACCACGGAGTCCGTGAAGCCCGCTGTGATGGCCTGCCAGGACAGGGTTGGAAAGGTGACCACGATTGGGCTGGAGCCTGAGCTGGTACTGGGAACGGCCACGGCCGATGGCGTCTGGTCGAAGGGGCTGAATGATCCGTTGTCCCGGATCCCTCCATCAAGGTAATCACCGACCAGGACCTCAGCCGAGGCGGTCTGGACGGTTACCTGAGCATTGGCCGGGATGTACGAGGGGACATCCTGTTGCAAGGTGAACCCCGAGGAGAACGCCGAGGCCACGGGTACGCCGGCGGGGGCCGGGGTCGTGAGCGACTCATAGGCGCTGGTGAACTGGTACATGTCGAGATGCGGGTCGTAGCAGTCCCAGTTGTTGTTGTACGTGAGCGCCGTATATGTGAATCCACCGACCGTGGTGGCCGACGCTCCAGCGAGCGCCACAGCTGAAGCCGACCCGCTGACGGTGACATCAACCGCGCCACCAGCCGCTGTGGCGCCTCCCGCCGGCAGCGGAGGCGTGCGTACTGCGATCCGGGCACCTGCCGGGCCGACAGTGAACGTGAGGGGCGTCACCGACTGAACTGTTGCCTGAGCGCCGTTGAACGTCACCGAGGTGACGATGGTGATCCCTCGGACGACGATCGACACGAGCGTGCCGCCGGTTCCGGGACCGAAGGCCGGCGAGATCGAGGTGATCGACGCCCCTGCCGCCCCCGCTGGTTGCGGGACGGCGACGGCGACCCCGGTGGATGCCACCACCAGTGCTGCCGCCACCATGACGGCTCGGACCGGACGAAGACCGGTGCGCATGGATGCCCCCCTGCTCACGGTTGCGGGCCGCCTGTGCCACCCGCATGAAACTGCCAAAAACGCTACCACTGAGCGCACAAGTGTCAATAGCCCGGTGGGGATCCGCTCTACGTTCCGCATGCACCCATCGTGCTGGTGGAAACCGTTGGCGTCCGTCGCTGAACCGACACAGCGAGGGTCATCCCGACGTCGATGCACCGTCGCCCGAGAAGGACAGGGCTACCGTGGCGCTGCCAGTCCAGCTCGTCTCACTAGGGAGATTCGGCATGAAGCGCCTGATCGCACGGACGACCGTCCTCGCCCTGGTGGCCCTCACTGCGGCGGCCTGCGGGGGGTCGGGGAGCTCCTCCCCTGCCACCACGGCAGCCTCCCCCACCGGATGGCGGGCGCCCGCCACGTTCACTGCGGCACCGGACGTCGGGACAGCCAACGAGCCCATCTCGGCCACGCCGTTCAACCTGGCCGCTCACGGCTATGTCGAGCAGGAGTGGTTCGCCTCGGGCACCGCCTGGGCGCTCACCACCGGAGCCACGCCGTCCGACGGTCGGTGGACGGTCGCACCACAGGACCCTGCCCCCTACCGCACCCGGATGCTGGTCCGCCGGCCCAGCGATCCGGCGAAGTTCGACGGGAACGTGGTGGTCGAGTGGATGAACGTCTCGGCCGGGGAGACCGCACCGGACTGGAGCTACCTCGACCCAGCGTTGATGGACGCCGGGGCCGCCTACGTGGGCGTGTCGGCCCAGGCCCTCGGCGTCGAGGGCGGCAAGGCCATCCTGGGATCGGGCGCCGCCCAAGGGCTGCGTCAGAAGGACCCGGCCCGCTACGGCACCCTCCACCACCCCGGGGACAAGTACTCCCTGGACATGTACGCCCAGATCGGCCAGGCCCTCCGTGCCCCGGCCCCGGCCCCGCTGGGCGGCCTGCGACCCACCCACGTCCTGGCCATCGGCGAGTCGCAGTCGGCCTTCTACCTGACCACCTACGCCAACGCCATCCAGCCGCTCCACCCCGCCTACCAGGGGATCTTCATCCACTCCCGGGGCGGCGGGGCCCCTTCTTCGAACCAGCACGGCATCGCCGCCGACATCAACGGGAGCGTCCGGATCCGCACCGACCTGGCCATCCCGGTGTTCATGTTCGAGACCCAGACCGACCTCATCCAGCTGGGCTACGCCTCGGCCCGCCAGCCCAACACGGCCCGGATCCGCACCTGGGAGGTGGCGGGGACGTCCCACGCCGACGCCTACGAGCTCGGCCCCGGCGCCGCCTTCCTGGGCTGCACCACGCCGGTGAACTCGGGACCCCAGCACGAGGTGGTCCAGGCCGCTTTCCTGGCCTTCCTGGCCTGGGTGGACCACGGGGCGGCGCCGCCCTCGCCGGCACCGCTGACCCTCACCGGAGCCACACCAGCGGCTCTGGCCCTGGACGGTGACGGCAACGCCCTCGGCGGGGTCCGCACCCCGGCCGTGGACGTGCCGGTGGCCACGTTGAGCGGTGCACCTCCGGCCGGCGCCACCCGGCTGTGCGGCCTGTTCGGCTCCACCGTGCCGTTCACCCCGGCGGCGCTCACCGCCCGCTACGGCAGCCCACCGGCCTACCTGGCCACCTACACGACCGCCCTCGACAAGGCCATCGCCGCGGGGTACGTCCTCCCGGCCGACCGTGCGGCACTCCTGGCCCAGGCGGGCCAGGTCACGTTCCCGACGGGAACGGCGGCGGCGGGCTGACCGGTCCCCGGTCGCGGCGCATCCGGTCGGCATAGTCTCCGCAGATGGACATCAGCGACCTCCGCGGCCCCTTCTCCCCCTCCGAGGTGGACGCCTTCCTCGACGAGGCCATCATCCCGATGCGCCTGGCCACCGTCGGACCGACCGGGTGGCCCCTGGTGGTCTCGCTGTGGTTCCTCCGTGACGGCGACGAGCTCCTGGCCGCCACCCGGCCGACCTCGACGCTGGTGGCCTTCCTGGCCCGGGAGCGGCGGTGCGGGTTCGAGGTGGCCGGTGACGACCCTCCCTACCGGGGCGTCCGGGGCCGGGCCGAGGTCGTCCTCGACCACGACGCCGGCGGATCGGTCCTCGAGCTCCTGCTGCTGAAGTACCTCGGGGGCACCTCGAGCCCGCTGGCACGGAACCTGCTGGCCCGGGCCGACGACGAGGTGTGCCTCCGGCTCCATCCCCGCTCGCTCGTCAGCTGGGACTTCTCGGCACGGATGTCCAACGGCTGATGCGCCAGGCCGGGACGGCCGCAGCCGGCTGATCCCGCTGCGTGCACCCACCCGACGCGCCGGGCGTCACCACGGATGCCGGAGCGCCCTGGTGGTCGGTCAGCGGGTGGCGCCGCCCTTGGCGAAGAGGCTGGTGAGGTCGACGCCGAGGTCGGGGACCGGCCGGTTCATGGCGAACCGGTAGAGGATCGTCCGCATGTAGAGGCTGGCCACGTTGGCCAGCATGGCGAAGAAGACCACGGCGAGGAAGCCCAGGATGGCGAGGGGGATGCCGACGGCGGGTGCGGCGGTGGCCACGATGATCCCGCCGACGAGCACGACCACCGAGAGGATGATGGCCGGCCAGAACAGGAGGCCGAACCGCAGCGCCGTGCGGGCGATGGTCCCCCACCGCTCCTTGAACAGCTGGGCGGAGCGCTCGACGGCCTGGATCGGCCCAACGTCCTCGAAGGCCAGCACCGGGAGGACCAGGAAGGTGGCGACGGCCCATGCCGCCCCACCCAGGGCACCGAGGAGACGGCCGGCGAACCCGAGCCGCTGCTCGAGGGCGTTGATGGCCGTGCCGACCACCGCAGACAGCACCGCCCACCGGGAGACCACCGAGCGGCGCTGCCAGGCCTGGCGGAGGCACCCGCCCACGGTCGGGGCGTTCCCCTCCAGGCGGTCGTTGGCGGCGAACACCACGCCCAGGTTGAAGAAGGTGGCGATGAAGGACATGGCCAGGAGCGTGAGGAACACGTCGATGAGGTGCAGGGCGTTCGGGGCACCGGCGCCGCCCAGGATGGCGAAGGACAGTCCGCCCACCACCATCCCACCGAACCCGGCGGCCAGGCCGCCGACGACCGGCAGCCAGATCATCTTCTTGTCCTGGCGGAACACGGTGAACGATGCCCGCATCAGCCG
>CAXBRB010000002.1:0-37470 GCA_963977795.1 uncultured Acidimicrobiaceae bacterium | reverse complement strand
GGGCTGCGGCCGGCGGCGCAGCGGCCAGCGCCGCGGCATCGGTCGGGTCGAGGACGGCGACCCGGTCGTCGAGGAGGTCGGCGTCGCCGGCCAGCACGGTGGCCTGGCGGGCCAGGACGGGCACCACGTCCCGCGCCGCGATATCGGCGCAGAGGGGCAGGAGCTCGGCACGGATGCGGTTGCGCACGAACCGCCGGTCGGCGTTCGAGGGGTCCCGCACCGGCACCAGGCCGAGGTGGGCGCAGAGCGCCTCGGTCTCGGACCTCCGCAGGGAGAGGAGCGGGTGGCGGGGGCCGGGCCGCATGCCGACCAGGCCGGCCAGGCCGGCGCCGCGCAGCAGGTTGACCAGCACGGTCTCGGCCTGGTCGTCCATGGTGTGACCGGTGGCGGCGTCAGGACCCACGGCGGCCCGGCGGGCCACCCGGGCCCGCTCCTCGAGGTTGGGACCGTCGGCCACCACGGTGCGCTCGGCCCGGAAGGCGGCGCCGAAGCGGCGGGCCGCCGCGGCCACCACCTCGGCCTCGTCTCCCGACCCGGGGCGCAGACCGTGGTCCACGTGGACCGCCGTCACCACGCACCCGGCAGCCACGGCCAGCGCCAGCAGGGCCAGCGAGTCGGGCCCGCCCGAGACGGCGCAGACCAGAGGGGCGCCCGGGGGCGGGAAGGTGCACCGGGCCAGCAGGCCGGCCACCACGGGGTCACCGGCCAGGGCCGGGCCGTCCTCGTGGGCGGCCGTCACGGCGGGCCGCCCGCTCAGGTGGGCCCGGCCGTGGTGGCCGGGGCGTCCGTCCGGTCGGGGGCCACCCGGGCGATCCAGCGAGCCGGATCCCGGATCTCGTCCAGGGTGGGGAGCCGGTCGGGGCCCTCCCAGGCCACGTCGACCAGGGCCGGGCCGCCCACCGCCTCGACGGCGGCGATGAACCGCTCCCCCTCCTCGTACTGGCGGAGCTTGGCCTCGATGCCGAGGAGCTGCTGGAGGAGACGGGCCAGGCCGTGGGCCTCCTTGCGGCGCTGACGGAGGACGGCGGCGAACCGGGGCGCGTCCGGGATGGCCCCCGCACCGGCCCGGTCCATGGTCACGTCGCCGTGCCCTTCGAGCAGGCTCATCAGGGCCTGGATGCGCTGGAGGCCCTCGAGTTGCTCGGGGGTGGCGACCAGCCCCAGGGCGCCGTTCTCGACCAGCGGGTTGCGCCCCGCCCGGATCTCGCCGGCCATCCGGCGCAGCACGGAGGCCACATGGGTGGGATCGGGCTCGAGGGCGCCGATGCCCTCGTCGACCAGGGAGACGAAGTGGTCACGCATCCAGGGCACGGCGGTGAATTGGCAGCGGTGGGTCACCTCGTGGAGGGCCAGCCACAGGCGGAACTGCCGGGGATCGAAGCCGTGCTTGCGCTCGAGCGCCACGATGTTGGGGCCCACGAACCACACGATGTCCTGGTCCTCGGCCGCCTCCTCGGTCAGCAGCAGGTCGTACTGGCCGAGCACGCGGGTCGACAGCCAGCCCAGCACCAGGCCCATCTGGGTGCCGGCCACCTGGCGTCCCGCAGCGGCCAGCGGACCGGACAGCCGGGCGCCCAGGCCCGAGCCGCCCGACAGGCGGGATGGATCGAGGCGTTCGAGGTGGGGGCCGAGGAGTCGCTGGAAGGCGGCCACGTTGGCCGCCACCCACCCGGCCCGGTCGGCCACCCGGGCCCGGGCAGGGCCGTCGGCCGAGCGCAGCCCGGTGGAGGCGGCCACCAGGTCCTCTGCCTCGGCGGTGAGCTCGGCGACGTCGGCCTCGAGGAGGTCGGGCCGGTAGGGGGCGGGCTGGGGCGAGCGGCTCCCCGTCCAGGCCGCCACCCGCATCGCGGTGTCCCAGGCGACAGCACCAGCAGGAGGCCCGGCGGCGCCGGTCGGTGCGGCCGGGGGCGCCTCGGTGGTGGTCATCGGCCCAGTGTAGGGAGCGGGGACCCCTCAGGCCCCTTCGGCAGCCAGGGCCTCGGCCACCCGCGCCCGCAACGAGTCGGGCACCCGCTCGTGGCACCGGTCGGCGATGACCCGGCGCAGCTCGGCCTCGAAGTCGAAGGCGCCCACGCAGGGGGCGCACAGGTCGAGGTGGCGGCGGATCTCCTCACGGCGCTCGTCGGTGAGCTCCCCGTCGAGGTACTGGTACAGGCGGGCGATGGTGTGGTCACAGTCCACGAACCCGGCCGGCGGGACCGGGCCCCCGTCGGGACCGTCCGCTCCTCCCCCGTCCACGCTCCCCGTCATGCGGCCTCCCGCGCCGTCCATCACTAGCCGACCTCGACCAGGCCCCGGGCCCGTCCGACATCGACCAACGCCTTCTGCAGGGCTTTTCTTCCGCGGTGGATCCGGCTCATCACGGTGCCGATGGGCACGTCGGTGATCTCGGCGATCTCCTTGTACGAGAAGCCCTCCACGTCGGCCAGCAGGACGGCCATCCGGAAGGTCTCGGGCAGCGAGTCCACCGCCGCCTTGACGTCCACATCGGTGAAGCGCTCGAGCGCCTCCTCCTCGGCGCTCCGCCCGAGGCCGGCCGCCGTGGCCGAGGACACGTGGTGGTAGAGGTACAGGTCCTCGACGTCCTCGACGTCGGCCACCTCGGGCCGGCGCTTCTTGGCCCGGTAGGTGTTGATGAACGTGTTGGTCAGGATGCGGTACAGCCAGGCCCGCAGGTTGGTGCCCTCGGCGAAGGAGTCGAAGGCCCGGTAGGCCTTGAGGTAGGTCTCCTGGACGAGGTCCTCGGCGTCGGCCGGGTTCCGGGTCATCCGCACAGCCGCCGAGTAGAGGGCCGGCATGTACTCCATGGTCAGGTCGGAGAACTGCGCCCGGTCTGCCATCGCTCCACCCTACTTCCGGGCGTCCGGACCACCGCCACCGGCCGGACGGCCGGAAGGGCGCAGGTCAGCCCCCGTTCTGGGCGGCCACGTAGGTGCGGCAGGGCTCGCCCCGCAGCGAGGGGCAGGCCGGCTGGGTGTCGGCCGGGACCACGCCGGGGACCACCGGGAGCACCAGCGCCGAGGCGGCGGCACCGCCCAGGCCGAGCGTGTCGGTGACCGACCCCCCGGTGGCCGGTGTGACGAACGTCCACGTCGGCCGGTCGCCGCCGGGGGCGGTGATGGTCACCCGGATGCGCGAGCCGGACCGGAACGAGTAGGCCAGCGGGTTGACCGGGATGCGGACCAGGGTCAGCTTGCCGGCCGGCAGCGGGGTGGCCGTGGAGGCCAGGTAGGTGGGGACCGGATGCAGGGCCGTCGACGCCTTGGTGTCGAGGGCCCGGTCCGAGGCACGGAGCTGGCCGGTGTTGACCAACATCTCCTGGCCGTCGGGACGGACCTCGGTGATGGTGGCCTGGAGGTCGGTGTCGGGGGCCGAGCTCTTCACCCAGAGGTCGACGCTGGCCGGGCCGACCACGGTGACGTCGTGGGCCAGCGGGGCCGAGGTGAAGCCCAGCCCGCTCGGCCCGGTCACCGGCGCCCACCGGTAGGCGGGCAGGGCGACCCAGGGGCTTCCCGAGGGGAGCGAGACGGCCGGCCGGGCCGCCGGGTCGGGCCGGAACGAGACCGTGGACGCCGACAGGCGCCCGGTGGTCAGGGTCCCACCGGGGCCGAAGCGGTAGGTGGTGGGCACAGCGGGCGGCGGCGGCCAGGCCGAGTACTGGAGCTGCCAGACGGGCTGGAAGGCGCCCGGGCCGACGCTGCCCGCACCGTTGTCCATGAGCACCCGGATGCGGGGCTGCTTCACGAAGGCCGCCCGGGCCGCGGTGACGTCCTTGGCGTCGGTGTAGGGGATGGCCGGCGGCTTCCCGGAGGGGGCGCCGGCCAGCTGCCCGTAGAGCAGCGGGGCCATGACGTCGAGCAGGGCCGAGGGCTTGGGCACCTGCTGGGCCACGAAGATGTCGAGGAACGCCAGCCACCGGCTGATGGTGCCCGGGCCCAGGGACTCGATGTGGGTCCCGTTGGTCAGGGTCACCCACACGTTCGGGTCGCCCGACAGCGCCTGGATCACCGCCGGCCACTGGCCGCCGGTCTGCTCGTCCTGGATGGCGCCCGAGAGGAACACCGGGACGGTGGTCTTGGCCGCCCACGTCACCGGCGCACGCTGGGCATAGAGGGCAGGGTCGCGGTGGGAGGCCTGGTGGAGGAGGCCGCTGATGTCCTGGGCCTGCCCGTGGAGCGCCTGGTCGGCCAGGCAGGCCGAGGTGCCGTTCCCGCTGGCCGCCAGCTCGGCGGCCGTCTCGGCATAGACCCAGGGCTGGCCGACGCCCTTGACCGGGGACGTCCCGAGGGGCACGAGGTGGCCGTCCGACCAGGTGGCCGCCGGCTTGGCGTCGCTGATGCGGTCGGCCAGCCAGGTGCCGGCGAAGCCCGAGTTGTACATCCCGCCGGGGAAGCCGGTGGAGTAGAGGTCGTCGGTCAGGCTCATGGGGGCCACGGCGGCCAGGCCCGGCGGGTGGGTGCCGGCCACGAAGAGCTGGGAGATGCCCGAGAAGGAGATGCCGACGAGGCCGACCTTGTGGTGGGCCACCCAGGGCTGGGCGGCGGCGATCTGCACGACGTCGTAGCCGTCGTAGGTGGTGGGCAGGCCGAAGAGGTCGAAGGCGCCCCCCGAGCACCCCGATCCCCGCATCTGCATGGAGATGGCGGCAAAACCCAGCAGCGGGGCCACCAGCGAGCCCACGACGGTCGAGGTGGAGGGGAGGAGCGGGTCCGAGGTGGTCTCGCCGTTCCGGTGCAGGACGGCATCCACCAGGCTGTGGGGGCCGGCCGTGGCGTACCCGGAGTCCTCGATGACCGTGGGGAAGGGGCCGTCGGCCATGGTCTTGCCCAGGGGCAGGCGGACGGTGACGGCCAGCTGCACGCCGTCCCGCATGGTCACGTAGTTGATGCCCTCGTGGAGGTGCTGGCCGGCGTAGAACGAGGCGGCCGGGGTGTCCGTCGGGGCCAGGACCCGGAAGGACGACGCGGTGGCGTGCGAGCCGGGCGTCCCCGGGGTCACCTGACGGAAGGAGTAGCCCGACCCGGCCGCCACGTTGCGGACGATGAGGCTGCCCAGGGCGTCGGTGGTCCCCCGCCCGACGGTGCGGCCCGAGCCGTCGACCAGGATCAGGTGGGTCCCCGGGGTGGTGCCGACGATGTAGGCCTGGCCCACCGAGCCGTGCGCCGTCGGCCCTGTGGCAGTCGCCGCTGCGGCGACGCCCGGCCCCACCGGTACGGCCAGGGCCGCCACACCCACACCCGCAGCCACCCATGCCGCTGCCCACCGTCGAACGCCCATCGGATCCCCCTTGTGCCGGATGGCCTGGCTCGCTGGCCTGCGCCGAACGGCGGCCATCGACAGACCGCCGGGAACAGGCCGGAACGCTACCCCGGCCCGAGGTCGGGGCGTCCGCGCCTTCGCGAGCCTGGGAGGAGAATCGAACTCCTGACCTACGCATTACGAGTGCGTTGCTCTACCGACTGAGCTACCCAGGCAACCACGGAAAAGGTAGCCGACGACGCGCCACCCCGGACGCGGCCGACCGCACGGGCTGGGTGGACCAGCGCCGTGCGGCCGACGTGCGCCGGGCCCGAGGGCCGGCGGGCGGGATGTCCGACGGATCAGCCAGCCGAGACGGCGTCGACCGCCGGGTCACCCGGGGCCGGCTGGGGCGAGGCGGGATCACCGGAACCCACCCGCTCGAGGGTGACCTGCAGCACGCCCATGTCGGCGTTGACGAAGACCTTGCTCTTGAAGCTCCTCCAGCCCATGGCGGCCGGCGTCCCCGTGGAGGTCGAGGGCAGCACGGCGTCCAGCGCATACTGCGGGAGGCAGACGTTCATGTCCTGGGTGCAGGGGACGGCCCGCACGTGCAGGAGCGACTGGGTGCCCTCCACGGTGGTGGGCATGGTGGCGTAGCGGAGGGAGAACTTCCGGTAGCCGTCGCGGTGGGTGATCTTCAGGTTGACCACCTGGTCGACCCGGGCGTCACCGACGGAGGCGCCGGCGACGGGGGTGGCGGCGGGGAGCCAGAGGAACTGGTGCTGGTGGGCCGGCACGATGGACACCCCGAAAAGGGAGTAGTCGTCGTGGACCACGGTGGGGGTGCCGGCCATCACCGTCCAGCACTGCGTCAGCAGCGGCGTGGGCGGAGCCACCAGGCAGGACCCGAGGGTCGCCGGTCCCGAGAACCCGACGGCGCCGGAGACGACCGGCGCCTCAAAGCTCGGGTTGCCGACACTGTTGGCACCGGCGATGCCGGCGGCGCCGCCGAGGAGGCCGGTCACGGCGGCCGAGGAGGCGAGGAACTTCACGATGGTGGTGCGGATGGACATGATGGGCAGTGCTCCTTGGGTTGGGGGACCGGGGCATCCGGGCCCTGCACCGACAGGATGCGGCGCCCCAGCCGTTCCGTCCGTCCCGTGGCCGACCCAACGAGCGTCGCCGGCACGACGGTCGGCTGGCCCCGGCGCCGGCCGCCGATCAGCGGGGCCGAGCGCACGGGCGACCTAGAGTCCGGCCCATGGACTCGACCAGCGAACGTCCCTCAGCCGGCACGTGGGCCCTGGTGGCCCTCATCGCCGTGGAGTCGGTGGCCAACCTGAACCTGGCCGTGGCCAACATCGCCGTGCCCGACATCGGCGGCGCCTTCGACGCCAGCCAGACGGCCTTGAACCTGGTGTCGGTCGGCTTCTCGCTGGGCCTGGCCGCCACCGTGCTCTACCTGGGCGCCATCGGCGACCGCTACGGCCGCAAGCAGCTCCTCCAGCTGGGCATGGCGCTCACCGTGCCCACGGCCCTGCTGGCCACCTGGGCTCCCAACGTCACCGTGCTGATCATCGCCCGGGTCCTCGGCGGGGTGGCGGCCGGCATGGCCTACCCGACCACGCTGGCCCTGATCACCGCCCTCTACGAGGGCGAGCGCCGGACCCGGGCCATCGCCCTGTGGTCGGCGGTGGGCGGCTCCATGATCGTGGTGGCCACCCTGTCCGCCGGATGGCTGCTCGACCGGTTCTGGTGGGGGTCGGTCTTCGCCATCTCCGCACCCCTGGCCCTGGTGGCGCTGGCCCTGGCCACCTGGTCGGTGCCCGCCCACGTGGGCGAGACCACCGAGCCCGTCGACCACCTGGGCGGCGTGCTCTCGATGATCGGCGTGCTGGGCCTGGTGCTGGCCATCAACCTGGCCCCCAGCCCGGGCGAGGGCACCCTCGTCCTGGTCTCCGGTGCGGTGGCCGTGGTGGCCCTGGTCGTCTTCTTCCTCCACCAGGCCCGCACCGCCTCGCCCCTGTTCGACCTCCGCTACGCCCGCCGCCGCACGTTCTGGGTGGCGGCCACGGCCGGGCTCATCGTCTTCGGGACTCTGATGGGCGGCTTCTACGTGGGCACCCAGTACGTCCAGCTGGTGCTGGGCTACTCGACGCTCAAGGCCGGCACGGTGGGGATCCCGGCGGCCGTGGTGATGATCGTCGTCGCCCCCCTGTCGGCCAAGGTGATCGTCCGCTTCGGCTCCCGGACCGCCCTGCTCGGTGGCTATGCCCTCCTGCTCCTCTCGTTCCTCTCCATGCTCCTGCTCTGGAGCGCCCAGGCCTCCTTCGGGGTGGTGTGCCTGGCCTTCGCCCTGATGGGCGCCGGGGTCGGCCTGGCCGGGACGCCGGCGTCGCACTCCCTCACCGGGTCGGTGCCGGTCACCAAGGTGGGCATGGCCTCGGGCACGGCCGACCTCCAGCGGGACCTGGGTGGGTCGATCATGCAGTCGGTGCTCGGGGCCATCCTCACCGCCGGCTACGCCGCCGACGTGGCCCAGCGGATCCAGGGCACCCCGGCCGCCTCCAACCAGCAGGTCACCACCGTGCTCGAGCGGAGCTTCGCCTCGGCGGCCAACTTCGCCAAGACCTCCGACCCCAGCCAGGCCAAGGCCATCGTGGCCGGGGCCCGGGCGTCGTTCCTCCACGGGGCCGACTGGGCCTTCGGGGCCGGGGTCATCGCCATCTGCTGCGGGGCCGTCCTGGTGACCCTGGCCTTCCCGGGCAAGGCCCGCGAGCACGCCCTCCTGGCCGGCTTCGCCACCGAGGACGCCGCCGCCACAGCGAACGCCGCCTGACCGCCGTCGGGCGGCGGGGCCGAGTCAGCGGGCCCGGCGGGCCAGCCCCTCGGCGTCGGTCACGGTGATGCGCCCCCGGGTGAGGACCACCAGGCCGGCGTCCTCGGCGGCCCGGAGGACCTTGTTGACCGTCTGACGGGTGGTGCCGGCCATGGAGGCCAGGTCGTCCTGGGTCAGGGGGACGACCACCTCGTCGCCAGGGCCGTAGATGCCGGCCAGGCGGTGGAGCTGGCGGACGACGCGCTTGTCGGCGCTGAGGTAGAGGGCGTCCATCAGGGCGTGCGACGTGGCCCGCAGACGGGCCTCCAGCAGGGCGGTCAGGGCCCGGTGGGCCTGGGGGTGACGCCGGCACAGCTCCTCGAAGTCCTTGCCGGCCAGGCGGAGCGTCTCCAGCTTCTCCAGGGCCACCACGGTGGCCGAGCGCCGGGCGTCGGGGTCGACCAGGGCCTGCTCCCCGAAGGACTGGCCGGGCCCGAGCACGTCCAGGGTGGCCACCTCCCCCATGGGGTTGGTCACCCGCACGGCTGCGCTGCCCGAGGCGATGAGGTGGAGGCTGTCGCCCGGGTCGCCCTCGTGGAAGACGAAGCCCTTCCGGGGGAAGCGCTGGCGACGGCATGCGGTCAGCAGGGCCCGCCGGTCGTCGTCCGACAGCGATGCCAGCAGCTCCCACTCCATGTCCCGCCTCCCGGCTCCAGGCCCCGGGCCCCGTTCTACACGGATCCCGGACCCCCACGGCGCCCCGGACAGCCAGCCGCCCTACTCCCAGCGCTCCCGGCGCCTCGGGGTGCACAGGGTGGGGAGGGTGACCGAGACCACGGTCATGGACATCATCCACCAGTAGGCCAACGGGAAGAGCGGCACGTACCACCGCACCCGGCGCACGCCCGGGTCGTCCTCGGCGTCGAGGTGCATCCCCCACAGGATCTGGGTGACGGCGACGCACACCGTCACCGTTCCCCACGCCCCGATGAGCACGCCGTTGCCGACCGGCGGCACGCCGGCGGCCAGGCAGCACAGCCACAGGACGGTGAGGGCAACCAGGAGATGGCACCAGACGATCGAGGCGGTGGCCTCCAGGAGGAGCGGCCAGACGGCGGCGTTGGCGGGCCGCAGCGCCCGGGACCCGTTGGCCTGGAGCGCCCGGACCAGGCCGGCCGCCCACCGGCGGCGCTGGCGGAACCACGCCCGCACGCCGGGGGCGGGCACGGTCCCGACGGCGGCGTGGGGCTCGTAGCCCACCCGCCACCCACGAGTCTGGAGCCGCCATGTGAGCTCGATGTCCTCGGCCGGCTGGGTCGGGTCGAACCCACCCACCGCACGGAGGGCCTCGGCCCGGAAGAGGGTGCAGACCCCCGACAGCGTGGAGATCCGACCCCAGGCGGCGTGGCCCCGGCGCTGGGTCGAGACGGTGGCGGAGAACTCGATGGCCTGGAGCTTCTCGATGAGCCGCCCCGTCCGGACCATGCGCGGGTTGGCCGTCACACCGGCGAGGTCGTCGTGGTGGACCAGCTGGGCGGCCAGGAGCGCGGCGGTCTCCGGCGGCACGACGACGTCGTCGTCGCAGATCAGCACCAGCTCGCCACGGGCCAGGGCCAGCCCGTCGTTGAGGGCGGCGGACTTCCCTTCGTTCTCGGCCTTGTGGACCACCCGGAGCAGGGACGAGACGTCGGCCCAGCGGTCGAGGACGGCACCGGTCCCGTCGGTCGACCCGTCATCGACGACGATGACCTCGAGGACCGGCCAGTCGAGGCGGGCGAGGTCGAGCAGGGTCAGCTCCACCGTCGACGCGCCGTTGTGGACGGGCAGGAGGACGGTGAGCAGGGGCCACCGCTCCTGGGCGTCCGCCACATCGGATCCGGCGGGCTCGAGGCGCTGGGTCACGATGCCCCGACGGTCGAGGAAGAACTGGCGGGAGGCGTTGATGGCCAGGAACGCGAAGAGGACGGGGAACCACGCCACGAACACCTCAGCCAGGTGGACGGCGGGCGAGCCGGCGAGGGCCCTCAGGACGGGCGCCACGGTCCACCTCGTCTCGACCCGCCATGGTCCCGCCAGGTCCACCGCACCAGCGGCACCCCCACCACGGTGGCGGCGAAGGTCGCCAGGAGCAGGGCAGCAGGGAGGGCCAACGTCATGAGCGGGGGCCGGTGGGCGATCCAGTTCCACCAGATGAGGAGCGGCACGGCGGTCCACGCCAGCAGGGCGGCGGCCTTCTGCCACAGCGGGGTCCAGGTCCCCAGGGGGTTCCGTGACCCGGTCGCCACCGTGGCCGCATGGCGGACCACCAGGTCGGTGGGCGGGCGCTTGTGGACGACCAGGCGGCCGTAGGGGCGCTCGACGATGTAGGGGCAGTCCTTCTCGCCGAAGCAGACCCGGCACGACACCGCTCGGGGCAGCGAGCAGAGCATCTCGCGGCCGATCCCGTGGGCGCCGCCCGAGCCGATGATCCGGAACGCCCCGCTCGAGGTCACTGGGTCGCTGCCCCGGTCGCCGCTGCTGTGCTCGCCGTGATCCATCGGTCCGCCTCGGTCCTCGCCGCTGTCCATCACCTGCGTGGTGATGATCGGCACGGAGCGACCAGCCCCTAATGGGACCAAGGTCCCAAGGTGAGCATCCGTCGCGTGCAGGATTCATGACGCCGAGCGCAGGAGTGCGGTGCCCGAGGGCGCGAGATCGGTTCCCGGTCCCGCGCACGCGAGGACCCCGGACGCGCCGGAGCGGCGTCCCCCCTGGCGGGCAGAGGAGGGACGCCGCTCCGAGCGTGCCGGTCCGGCGACGCCCAGGGGACGTCGCCGGCGTCGAGCGTCAGGCGATGATGCAGCTCTCGGCGCCCGAGGCCCGCAGCACCGCACCGGAGGTGTTGTCCCGGACGGAGACGTAGACGGTTCCACCGCAGTTGGTCCCGACCTGGGCCGAGAAGGACCCGGCTGACGACGTGGGCTTGGCGAAGGTGTACGAGGCGCCGCTCTGGGTGCTCCACGACACCGTCACCGAGCTCGACGGGGTGAAGCAGGAGCCGGACGCCAAGGCGCCAACCAGGTTGTTGACCGACAGGGTCAGCTTCGGGGGGAGGGAGGCGCAGATGTTGATGCCGCCACTCGACGGTCCAACGATGGCGCCGGCCGGTGCGGCCAGGGCGGTGGCACCGCCGAGGGTCAGCGAGCCGGTGGCGGCGAGGAGGGCGGCGGTGGTCTTGAGGTTGATGCGCTTCATGGGAGGTGCTCCTTTGTTCGATGGCGTCCGCTCTGGACTGGTGCCATCGTGAACCTCCACGGAGGGCCCGTCCGTCGGCCGAGCGACCGTCGGAGCGTCACGGTGCCGACACTCCCGGACAGGGTGGTGGTCCGGCCGGGGGCTGGTCTAGGACAGGAGCCCGGACAGCTCGACCATGAGCGCCTCGAGGAGGAGCGACTCCTGGACGTTGCGGCGCAGCGCCCCCGAGGCCCGGTTCACCGCCTCCACGTGGGCCACGGCCCGCCGCCGCTCGGCACCGGCGCCGTGGCTGGTGCCAGCCGGGTCGGCCACGGTGGCCACCAGCCGGTCCCGGTAGACATCGGCCAGGGTGGCCAGGCCCATCCGGAGGTCGTCGGTCCGGTAGCGCCGGATCTCCCGCTTGTGGCGGTCCTCCACGTCCTTGCGGCCGGGGATGCCACGGGCGCCGGCGATCTCCGCCTGCTCCTCCAGGCCGGCCAGCTCCCGGGCGTGGGCGTCCCGCAGGGGGCCCACCGCCTCGTCGGCCATGGCCAGCAGCTCCTCGGCCACCAGGGCGGCCGACGCGCCGGTGCCGTCGAGTCGGGCCGGGACGGTGCGCCACCGCTCCTGGCGGGCGGCGAACCCGGGGTCGTCGGCCAGGAGGCGGGCCCGCTCCAGGTTGCCGGCCGAGGCGGCCGCCACCGTCTCGGCCACGTGGGCCTCGACGCCCCGGCCCACCAGCCACCGGGCCACGTCCCCCGGGGCCACGGCCACGAAGGGGATCTGGACGCAGCGGCTGACGATGGTGGCCAGGCCGGCCGGGAGGTCGTCGGCCAGGAGGAGGAAGACCGTCGACGGCGGCGGCTCCTCCACGGTCTTGAGCAGGGCGGGGACGGCCGCCGAGGCCAGGTGGACGTCGGGGACGACCAGCACCTGCCGGTCGCCCTCCACCGGCCGGCGCTGGGCCCGGGTGGTGACCCGCTGGGCGTCGTCCACGCTGAGCGACGCGCCGGTCCGCTCGATCACCACCAGGTCGGGGTGTACGCCGGCCAGGGCCCGCCTGCAGGTGCCGCACTCGCCGCACCCTCCGGCGGGGCACAGCAGGGCCGCTCCCATGGCCCGGGCGCCGGCCCGCTTGCCCGAGCCGGCCGGGCCGTGGAGCAGGTAGGCGTGGACCGGCCGGACCGCAGCGGCCGCCATGCGGGCCACCGCCCGGGGCTGGCCCACCACCCCGGCGAAGAGCCCGTCCACCGGCCCTGCGGCCACGCCGTCGGATCCGTCCGTGGCGCTCACCGGCGGTCCGTCCCGGCCAGCACCTCGACGGCCGCCCAGATCTGGGCGGCCAGAGCCTCGGGCTCCTCGGTGGCGTCGAGCACCAGCCACGCCGGGCCCCGCTCGGCGGCCAGGGCCCGGTAGCCGTCGGCGACGCGCTGCTGGAAGGCCAGGCCCTCGGCCTCCATCCGGTCGTCGGCCCCGCCGGCACGCCGGGCGGCGGCCACTTCGACGGGGAGGTCGAGCAGCACGGTGAGGTCCGGGTGCAGACCGCCGGTGGCCCAGCCCACCAGGGCCCGGAGGTCGTCGAGATCGAGGCCTCGGCCGAAGCCCTGGTAGGCCAGGGTGGAGGCGGCGAAGCGGTCGGACACCACCCACCGGCCGGCCTCCAGCGCAGGTGCCACCACCCGGGCGACGTGCTGGGCCCGGTCGGCCGCCATGAGCAGAGCCTCGGCCCGCTCGGCCGGCGGATCACCCCCCGGATCGAGGAGGAGCGTGCGCAACGAGGCGCCCAAGACTGTGGCCCCGGGCTCGAAAGTGGCCACGGCATCCAGACGGTCGGCCAGCAGACGGACCTGGGTCGACTTCCCGCAGCCGTCGATGCCCTCCAGCACGACCAGGCGGCCCCGGGCGGCGGTCACCCCTCGTCGGGGGCGTCGGCCAGCGGCGCCGCGGCGATGACGGCACCGGCAGAGAGGGACGCCGGCTTGCGTGCCGTGGCCTTCTTCGCCGTCGTCTTCTTGGCCGTCGTCTTCTTGGCGCTGGTCTTCTTGGCCGTCGCCTTCTTCTTGGCCGCCTTCTTCTTGGTGGCCTTCTTCTTGGACGGCCCGGCCGCCCGGCGGTCAGCCAGCAGCTCGGCGGCCCGCTCGACGGTCAGGGACTCGACATCGTCGCCCACCCGGAGGGAGGCGTTGGTGGTCCCGTCGGTCACATAGGGCCCGAACCGGCCGTCCTTGACCACCATGACCAGGCCGGTGACCGGGTCCGGGCCCATGTCCCGCAGCGGCGCCTTGGCGTTGCGGCCCCGGGCCTTGGGCTGGGCGAAGACGGCCAGGGCCTCGTCCAGGGTGATGGTCAGCAGCTGGTCCTCGCTGACCAGGCTGCGGCTGTCGGTCCCCTTCTTGAGGTAGGGCCCGTAGCGGCCGTTGTGGGCCACGATCTCCTGGTCGTCGGCCGGGTCGACCCCGACCACCCGGGGGATGGAGAGCAGGGTGAGCGCCTCCTCCAGGGTCACGGTGGCCACCGACATCGAGGCGAAGAGCGACGCCGTCCGGGGCTTGGGGCCGCCGTCGACCACCTCGCCGAGCTGGACGTAGGGGCCGAACCGGCCGGCCTTCACCTGGACGTCGAGGCCGGTCTCTGGGTCGGTCCCGAGCACGCGGTCCGACGACGGGGCGGCCAGGAGCTCCTCGGCCTTCTCGACGGTCAGCTCGTCGGGCGGGAGGTCCTCGGGGATGGAGACCGTCTCGTCGCCCTTCTTGAGGTACGGCCCGTACTGGCCCGAGCGGGCGATGATCACCTGGCCGTCGTCGGCCGTGCCGATGGGCACGGCGTTGACCACGCTGGGGTCGATGGCGTCGAGGTTGCGTGCCAGCTGGTCGCGCAGCCCCCCGTGGCCCCCCGGGCCGAAGTAGAAGTCGCCCAGCCAGCGCTCGAGCTCCTGGGTGCCCCCGGCGATCCCGTCCAGGTCGTCCTCCATGGAGGCGGTCAGGCCGTAGTCGACGAGATCGGTGAAGTGGTCCTCGAGCAGGCGGACCACGCCGAAGGCGGTCAGCGAGGGCACCATGGCCGTGCCCTTCTTCCAGACGTAGCCCCGGTCGAGGATGGTGGAGACGATGCTGGCGTAGGTGGAGGGCCGGCCCACGCCGATCTCCTCCAGGGCCTTGACCAGCGAGGCTTCGGTGTAGCGGGCCGGCGGCTGGGTGGCGTGGCCGCCCGGCTCCACCGCCGAGGCGGCGGCCGGGTCGCCCTCGGCCATGGGCGGCAGATGGACCTCCCGGTCGGCCAGCTCGGCCTCCGGGTCGTCCTCGCCCTCCACGTAGGCCCGCTGGAACCCCGGGAACTCGATGACCGTGCCCGAGGCGCCCAGCTCCACGGTGCGCACCGCACCGTCGGCGGTGACGGGCCCGGTCAGGCGGACCTGGGCCGAGGTGCCGGTGGCGTCGGCCATCTGCGAGGCCACCGTCCGCTTCCAGATCAGGTCGTAGAGGCGCCACTCGTCCCCCGACAGCGCCCGGGCGGCCTCGTCGGGGGTCCGGAAGGTCTCGCCGGCGGGCCGGATGGCCTCGTGGGCCTCCTGGGCGTTCTTCACCTTCTTGCTGTAGTTCCGGGGGGCGGCCGGCACGTAGGCCGGGCCGTAGAGCTCGGCGGCCTGGGACCGGGCGGCGGCCACGGCCTGGTCCGACAGGTTGGTCGAGTCGGTCCGCATGTAGGTGATCCAGCCCTCCTCGTAGAGGTGCTGGGCCACCTGCATGGTCCGCTTGGAACCGAAGCGCAGCTTCCGGCCGGCCTCCTGCTGGAGCGTGGAGGTGATGAACGGGGCCCGGGGGGAGCGCCGGTAGGGCTTGTGGGTCATCGACGAGACGGTGAGGGCGGCACCCTCCAGACCGGCGGCCAGGGCCCGGGCCTCCGCCTCTCCCAGGACCACCACGTCGGCGCCCTCGGACAGGCGCCCGGTGGCGGCGAAGTCCTTGCCGGTGGCCAGCGGGGTGCCGTCCAGGGACACCAGAGCGGCGCTGAAGGAGCGGGACACGTCGGCCTCGGCCGCCCGTGCTGCGGCGCCCTCGGCGGTCACGGTGGCGTCGATCCCCCACCAGGTGGCCGAGCGGAAGGCCATCCGCTCCCGCTCACGGTCGACCACCATGCGGGTGGCCACGCTCTGGACCCGGCCCGCCGAGCGCCCGTTGGTCTTGCGGCGCATGACGTCGGAGAGCTTGAACCCGTAGATGCGGTCGAAGATCCGGCGGGCCTCCTGGGCCTCGACCAGGTGGTGGTCGATGGTCCGGCACTCCTCCACGGCCCGCTCGATGGCCTGGGGGGTGATCTCGTGGAAGACCATCCGCGGCGTGTCCTCGGGCAGGCCGAGGACCTCGCTCAGGTGCCAGGCGATCGACTCCCCCTCGCGGTCCTCGTCCGTGGCCAGGTAGACCGCACCGGCCTCCCGGGCCAGCTTCTTGAGCTTGGCCACCTGGGACTTCTTCTCGGGCGAGACGATGTAGACGGGCTTGAAGCCGTTGTCCACGTCGACGGCCAGCTCGGCCCACGGCTCGTGCTTGATCGACTCGGGCAGCTCCTTGCGGGTGGCCAGGTCGCGGATGTGGCCGATCGACGACTCGACCACGTACTCCGAGCCGAGGATGCCCGAGATGGTCCGGGCCTTGGCCGGGGACTCGACGATCACCAGCTTGCGCTGCCCGCCGGCCCGGCGGCCGCGGCCCGGGGCAGGGGTGTCGGCGAGATCGGCGTCGGTGTCGGTCAGGTCGGTGGGAGGCATGATCGTGGCAAGGATACGGACGGCGCCGGGCTTGTCAACCGGAGCCGCCGGGCGGGCGGACGCGTCACCGGGGCCCGAAGGCCCCGGTGACGGTGTGCTTCAGACGGTGTTCCCGGCCGCTGGGCGCTCCCCGCGGCGGGTCCGCTCAGCTGGCGACGGGCGTCGCCGTGGCCTGGGGCAGGTCGCTGTCCATGGCCTCGGACTTCCGCTTGGAGAAGGCGATGGAGGCCAGCAGGACCACCAGCGCCACTCCGGCGATGGCCAGACGGGCCGCCGTGTGGTGGTGGAGGTTGAGGCTGATGACGACCGGGAGGATGAGGAGCGACACCAGGTTCATGACCTTGATGAGCGGGTTGAGGGCCGGGCCGGCGGTGTCCTTGAACGGGTCGCCGACGGTGTCGCCGATGACCGCGGCCTTGTGGGCGTCCGAGCCCTTGCCGCCCTCGTTGCCGTCCTCGATGAACTTCTTGGCGTTGTCCCAGGCGCCGCCCGAGTTCGACAGGAAGTTGGCCATCAGCTGGCCGGTGAGGATGGCGCCCACCAGGAACGCCCCGAGGGCGTAGTAGTTGATGCCGAAGCCGACGATCACCGGGGTGAGCACGGCCAGCAGGGCCGGGGTGGCCAGCTCGCGCTGGCTGGCCGCCGTGCAGATGGCGATGACCTTCCCGTACTCGGGCTTCTCCGAGTAGTCCATGATCCCCGGGTGCTCCCGGAACTGGCGGCGCACCTCCTGGACCACGGTGCCGGCCGAGCGGCCGACGGCCCGGATGGCCAGGGCGCTGAAGAGGAAGGCCACCGAGCCGCCGATGAGGATGCCGATGAACGTCGTCGGGTGGGAGACGTTGATCGAGGTGGCGGGCAGGTTGAACAGAGCGTTGCCGACGGCCGGGATCTTGAGCTGCTGGCCGATGGTCTCCACGAAGGAGGCGAACAGGGCCACCGAGGCGATGACCGCCGAGCCGATGGCCACACCCTTGGTGACGGCCTTGGTGGTGTTGCCCACGGCGTCCAGGCTGACCATGACCCGCTCGGCCTCGCCCTTGAACTCGCCGGACATCTCGGCCACGCCGGCCGCGTTGTCCGACACCGGGCCGAAGCTGTCCTCAGAGACGATCATGCCGGCCGTCGACAGCAGGCCGATGCCGGTCAGCGACACCAGGTAGAGCGAGAGCTCGATGTTCCCGCCGGCCAGGCCCACCGAGACGGCGATGGCCAGGACGATGGCGATGATGGCCCACACCGAGGACTCGAGGCCCAGCGAGATGCCGGCGAGGGTGATGGTGGCGGGGCCGGTGCGGGCCGACTCGGCCACCTCCTTCACCGGGCTGCGCTCGGTCGAGGTGAAGTACTCGGTGATCTGGCTGGCCACCAGCATGAGGATCACGCCGGTCAGCACGGCCCAGAAGGCCTTCCAGTAGTGGAGGTAGATGCCGGTCACTGCGGCCGTGCCGCCCACGGTGAGGACGGCTGAGGTCCACACGCCCCGGTTGATGGGGGCCATGGCGTTGCGGTCTTTCTTGCCGGCCCGCACGATGAGCACGCCGACGATGGTGGCCAGGATGCCGATGGCCGGCACGGCGATCGGGAAGATGATCGTCTTGGCGGCGTCGTGGCGGCCGATCGACGAGTAGGCCGTCACGCCGAGGATGAGGGCGGCGATGATGGTGATGACGTAGGACTCGAAGAGGTCGGCGGCCATGCCGGCGCAGTCGCCCACGTTGTCGCCCACGTTGTCGGCGATGGTGGCGGCGTTGCGGGGGTCGTCCTCGGGGATGCCCGCCTCGACCTTGCCGACCAGGTCGGCGCCGACGTCGGCGGCCTTGGTGAAGATGCCGCCGCCGACCCGCATGAACAGGGCCAGCAGGGAGGCGCCGAAGCCGAAGCCGATGAGCACGGCGGTGGCCGTGTTCTGGAAGATGAGGACGATGATGGTGGCGCCCAGCAGGCCGAGGCCCACGCAGAGCAGGCCGGTGATGGCGCCGGTGCGGAAGGCCACCTTGAGGGCGGGGGCCATCTTGCCGTCACGGGCGGCCGCCGCCGTGCGCACGTTGCCGCGCACGGCCAGGCTCATGCCGATGAAGCCGGTCAGGCCCGAGCAGACGGCGCCGGCCAGGAAGCAGATCACCCGGTAGATCCCGGCCTGGGCGAAGGTGAGGTCGGTGACGGTCTTGCCGGTGAGCGGATCCACGTGGGTGACCGTGGTCGCCGTGAAGAAGATCAGCACGGCCAGCGGCACGGTGATGATGGCGATGGTCTTGAACTGCCGGCTCAGGAACGCCTCGGCCCCCTCCTGGATGGCCTTGGCGATGTCCTTCATCGAGGCGGTCCCCTGGTCGGCGGCGATCACCCCGCGGGCCAGCAGGAGGCCGACCACGATGGAGGCGACGGCACAGACGAGGGCGAAGTACAGCCAGGTCTTCTCCGTGCTGCCGAGCACGAAGCGCTGGTAACCCCCTTCAGCGAGGAGGGTGGTCATGGGTGGGGCTCCCTTCGATGTCCTGCACGGCTGCGGTCGGTCCCTGCTCCGGTGTCGTGGGACGTGGACCGGCTCAGAGGTCGGGGGGTGCGCCCCCCGGGCGTCGGTGCGGCCCGTGGGCCGAGCGCCGGGGCGCGCGACACATCGGCGGCACCGGCAACGGGGGCAGAACCTAGCGACAAACCGCCCCCAGGGGCAAGAATCCCCGCGCCGGACCGGACCCGGGCGGCGCCGGGCCGGGTGGGCGGGGCGCTCACTCCCCGTCGGACTCAGGACCGGCCAGGAGCTCGTAGCGGGGGTTGAGGATGGCCGGCCGTCGGGCCCAGTCCCCCACCATGCCCTCGACGACCATCCGGGCGCCGGGCTGGAGGCCCGGGACGCTCTTGCGGCCCTGGAAGACGAGGAGGATCTGCCCGGTCCCGTCGGCCAGCAGGCACTCGAGGTTGGAGGCCCGGCCCTTGGGCTGGACCCGCACCGACCGCAGGCGGCCGGCCACGGTGACCCGGGTCCGCCAGGCGGCCTGGCCGATCGGGGTGCTCCCGGCGGCCTGGGGCCCGAAGACGTGCACGTCGGCGGCCCGCCGGTCGGCGACAGCCCGCTCCGCCTCCGATACGACACCATCGGACCCGGTCCGGGCCGTCGCACGGCGACGCACCTGGTCGCGCCGGGCGGCCAGCCAGCCGCCGGCCAGCTCGTAGGGGACCACGGTGGCCGTGACCCCGTCGAGGCGCCCGACGGCGTTGGCGATCTGCTCGGCCGAGTTGTCGTGGAGGATCCGGTGCCAGCCCGAGGCCGAGACCCGGCGCGGCAGGAGCACCGAGAGCTCGGTCCGCCCGTCGCCGATCTCCTCGGCGGCCAGCTCCAGGGCGGCCCGGCCGATGCGTCGGTCCTCGCACTCGCGGACGTCGAGGGCGACAGCCAGGCCCAGGCGCTGCCACTGGTCCTCGAGCTCCAGGGCGGCCCGCGGGTCCAGGACGAAGTGGACGGCTCGGACCTCGTCGCCGCGCAGGGTGCGGGCGTACTGCAGTGCGCGGGCCACGGCGTTGTCCAGCCGGTCGACCAGGACGAGGATCTCGTGCCGCTTGGCCGGCGTGGCCTCGGCCAGCTCGGCGGCCCCCTCCTCCAGGGCCGCCTCCTCCACCAGGTAGCGCCGGTGGAGGCGGATGAGGCCCAGGAACATCACCGGGCCCACGATCACCACGACCCAGGCCCCCTCGGTGAACTTCACCGTGGCGAAGATGGCCACGATCAGCGCCGTGAGGACGGCCGAGATCCCGCTGACCGCCACCCCGAGGCGCCACCCCTTCTCCTGGCGGTGGTCCAGGTGGTGCTTGACCATCCCCGACCCGGCCATGGCGAACCCGGTGAAGACCCCGATGGCGTACAGGGCCACCAGGTTGGTCAGGTTGGCCCCGGTGGCCACCACCAGGAGGACGGCCACCACGGTCAGGACGATGATCCCGTTGGAGAAGGCCAGCCGGTGCCCCCGGCGGGTCAGCTGGCGGGGGAGGTAGGCGTCGGAGGCCACGAAGCTGGCCAGGAACGGGAAGCCGTTGAAGCTGGTGTTGCCGCCCGTGTAGAGGATGAGCATGGTGGCCAGCTGCACCACGTAGAAGAGGACCTTCCCCACGGTGCCCGTGCCCAGCACGTACTGGACCTCCTGGGAGACGACGGTGGGTGAGCCGGCCAGGTAGGGCACGGCGTGGGTCCAGTGGGCCAGCAGGGTGACGCCGAGGACCAGGAAGGCCAGCACCGAGGACATGACCACCAGGGTCTGGCGGGCGTGCACGCTGGCCGGCTCCCGGAAGGTGGCCACGCCGTTGGAGATGGCCTCGAGGCCGGTCAGGGACGAGCCGCCGTTGGCGAAGGCCCGGAGCATCACGATGAACGACGCCCCGTACAGCCAGCCCGAGCCGGCGTGGCCGAAGGGGACCGTCCCGGGGTGCTGGGCGCTGTGGACGTGCAAGGTGCCCAGGGCCTTCTCCACGTAGCCGACCACGATGACGAAGGCCAGGGCGGCCACGAAGAAGTAGGTGGGGAAGGCGAAGATCCGCCCGGCCTCACGGATGCCCCGGAGGTTCCCGTAGAGGAGCAGCAGGATCACCCCGAGGGTGATGGGGACGGTCCAGTAGAGGAGCGAGGGGACGGCCGAGGTCAGCGCAGCGGTCCCGGCGGCCACCTGCACGGCCACCGTCACCGTGTAGTCGATGAGCAGGGCCACGGCCGCCACCTGGGCCACCGTGGGCCCGAAGTTCTCCCGCGCCACCACATAGGCCCCGCCGGCCTTGGTGTAGAGGCCGATCACGTCGAGGTAGGAGAGGGTGACGAAGAAGAGGACGCCGAGGATGGCCATGGTGACCGGCACCACCAGGACGAAGCCGGCCAGGCCGACGGCGGGGATCAGCTGGGTCAGCATCTGCTCGGTGCCGTAGGCCGACGACGAGATGCAGTCGGGGGCCAGGATCCCCAGGGCCGAGGGCCGGCCGAGGCGCTCGTCGCCCAGACGCTCGTTGACCAGCGGGGGGCCGAGCAGGACGTTCTTCAGGCGGTACCGGAGCGTCTCGGGCACGACGATGGTCGACGACGCCGGCGGCTCCGGGGCCAGCGGCGAGGTCGGCACCGCCGGTTCCCTCCCGGTCACCGGGTGGGCGTCAGCAGGTGCCATCGGGCCATCAGACCACCACCGGCACCGGAGGGCAAGACCGGCTCGGGGTTGTGCGGTCCCGCTCCCAGCGTGTTGCATGGAGGCGTGCACATCGTCATCGTCGGCTGCGGCCGGGTGGGTTCCGGGCTGGGGGTCGAGCTGACCGCCCGCGGCCACTCGGTGGCCATCCTGGACCGGAACCCCAAGGCCTTCCGCCGCCTGCCCGAGGACTGGACGGGGACCACGGTCACCGGCTCGGGCTTCGACCGGGGCTCCCTGGACGAGGCCCGGGTGGGTGAGGCCGGCGCCCTGGCCGCGGTGACCAGCGGGGACAACTCGAACATCCTCACCGCCCGCATCGCCCGGGAGCACTACGACGTCGAGCACGTGGTGGCCCGCATCTACGACCCCCGCCGGGCCCAGATCTACCTCCGCCTGGGCATCGCCACCGTGGCCACCGTGTCGTGGACCATCGACCAGGTGCGCCAGCGCCTCCTGCCCGACGCCCTGGGCGGCGAGTGGACCGACCCGACGGGTGATCTCGCCCTGATCGAGCGCCCGCTCCCCGAGCGGTGGGCGGGCAAGCGCCTGGCCGACGTCACCGTGCCCGGCGAGGTCACGCTGGTGGCCGTGACCCGGGCCGGCCGGGCCCGCATGGACGTGGCCGACCTGATCGGCCAGGAGGGCGACGTGCTGACCCTGATGATCTCCCGGGCCTCCCTCCCGGCCATCCGCAGCCGCCTGGCCGGTGTGTCGGCCGAGGTGGACGCCCTGCTGGCCGACGGAGCGGCGTCGTGAAGGTCGCCATCGCCGGAGCGGGGAGCGTGGGGACGGCCATCGCCCGCGACCTGCGCGACAAGGGCCACGAGGTCATGGTCATCGAGCAGGACCCCGACGTGGTCGCCCGGATGCGCGACGACCTCGGCATCACCTGGGTGGCGGCCGACGCCTGCGAGGTGGCCTCGCTGGACGCTGCCGGCCTGGCCACCGTCGACGTGGTCGTGGCGGCCACCGGGGACGACGAGGACAACCTGGTGGTCTCGCTCCTGGCCAAGCAGGAGTTCGCCGTGCCCCGGGTGGTGGCCCGGGTGAACCACCCGGACAACCAGTGGCTCTTCACCGAGACGTGGGGGGTCGACGTGTCGGTCTCCACCCCCCAGCTCCTGACCGCCCTGGTGGAGGAGGCCGTCTCGGTGGGCAGCCTGGTCCGCCTCCTCCAGTTCGAGCACGGGAACGCCCACCTGGTCGAGGTGACCCTGGCCGACGACTCGCCGGCCGCCGGCACCAGCCTGGCCGACCTCCAGGTCCCCCGGGACGCCACGGTCGTGGCCGTGGTGCGCACGGACCACCTCATCGTCCCCCGGGGAGACACCGTGCTCCACGTCGGTGACGAGGTCCTCGTCCTGGTGACCGCCGAGGCCGAGCCGGCCGTGCAGCAGCTGCTGGTCGGCCCCTGAGGCCATGCAGGCCGCCTTCTTCGACCTCGACAAGACCGTCATCGCCAAGGCGTCGATCGCCGCCTTCGGCCGGCCCTTCTACCGCGGCGGCCTGATCAACCGGCGACTCATCGTCCGCTCCGTCGTCTCCCAGATCATCTACCTCCACCTGGGGGCCAGCGAGCAGAAGCTGGCCCGGGTCCGCGAGTCGATGCTGGCCCTCACCAAGGGGTGGGACCGCGACCAGATCCGGGAGATCGTCCGTGAGGCGCTGGAGGAGACGGTCGAGCCCATCATCTACGCCGAGGCGCTCGATCTGATCGAGGCCCACCGGGCCGCCGGCCACCTCGTCTACCTGGTGTCGGCCAGCCCCGAGGAGATCGTGGAGCCCCTGGCCGAGCACCTCGGGGTCGACGGCTGCATCGCCACCCGTGCCGTGGTCGATGACGAGGGCCGCTACGCCGGGGAGATGGAGTTCTACGCCTACGGGCCCTTCAAGGCCGAGGCCATCCACGCCCTCGCCGCCGAGCGCTCCCTCGACCTGGCCGCCTGCTCGGCCTACTCGGACTCCTACACCGACCTGCCCATGCTGGAGGTGGTGGGCCACCCGGTGGCCGTCAACCCCGACCGGGTCCTGGCCAAGGTGGCCAAGGAGCGGGAGTGGGAGGTCATGCAGTTCACCAAGCCGGTGCGCCTGCGCGACCGGGTGAGCGTGCCCAGCTTCTCTGCCACGGCCACGGCGGCCGGTGCCACCGCAGCGATGGCGGCAGTGGGCATGGTGGCCTGGCGGGCCGTGCACCGGGCACGGCGCTAGCGCCCCAGGTCGGGTCCGGCTGCGGACCCAGGATGGTCAGGCCGAGCGGAGCTTCTTGGCGGCCAGGGCGCCCAGGGTGACGATGACGGCCAGGATGACGAGCTTCTTCATGGCACCGATCGTACCCGGTGCAGCCGACGGCACGTCCAGGCCGGAGGGGCGTCCGGTCAGACGGTGAGGAGGTCCCGTGCGCCGGTGTCCGACGACGGGTGGCGCAGCTTGGACATGGCCCGGGCCTCGATCTGGCGGATCCGCTCCCGGGTCAGGTTGAAGTGCTCGCCGACCTCCTCGAGGGTGCGAGGCTCGCCCCGGTCGAGGCCGAACCGGAGGCGCAGGATCTCCCGCTCCCGCTCGTCGAGCGGGGAGAGCAGCCGGCCGATCTCCTCGGGCAGGAGCGAGACGGCGGCCACCTCGAAGGGCGACTCGGCCGACCGGTCCTCCACCACGTCGCCCAGCTCGGCGTCGCCGTCCTCGCGCAGCGGCTCGGAGAGGGAGAGGGGCTCGGCCCGGAACCGCAGGGCCTCCACCAGCTTGTCCTCGGGCATCTCCACTTCGGCGCCCAGCTCGGCCAGCGTGGCCGGCCGGCCGTACTTGAGCTCGAGGCGGGCCTGGGCCTTCTGCACCCGGGCCAGGGTGTCCCCTGCGTGGACGGGCAGGCGGATGGTCCGACCGGTGTTGGCGATGCCGCGGGTGATGGCCTGGCGGATCCACCAGGTGGCGTAGGTGGAGAACTTGAAGCCCTTGCGCCAGTCGAACTTCTCGACGGCGTGCATCAGGCCGAGGTTGCCCTCCTGGATCAGGTCCAGCAGGGGCAGACCTGACGCCTGGTACTTCTTGGCGATGGAGACCACCAGCCGGAGGTTGGACTGGACGAAGGTCTGCTGGGCGTCCTCGCCCTCCCGGGAGGTCCGGCGGAGCTCCCGGCGCTTGGCCGTGGTCAGCCCCTTGGGCGGGTTGGCCAGCTGCTCGTCCGCCTCACGGCCGGCCTCGATGGCCTGGGCCAGCCGCACCTCGTCGTCCTTGGTGAGGAGGGGGTACTGGCCGATGTCCGTCAGGTAGAGCCGGACGAGGTCCTCGTCATCCCGCTCGATCCGCTCCTTGGCCACGTTCACCTAGTCCTTCACGCCACCCGGGGGCCGGGGGGCGGATGAGGCGCCTGGGCTGCCGGCCCGCTCGGGACTCCAGACAGTGTGCCGCCTCACCTCGAGGCTGCACGGGGCGCAGAATTCGTCGACACCGAAGTCTACCGGACGCGTCAACCCTGACGTTCACCCTGCGTGGCCGCCATCTCGCGCCGTGCGGGACCGGCGCCGGTCACTCCCCCGGGACGGGCACGGGAAGCGGGACCAGGCCGGGTCCGCCCCCGGCGGCCACCACGGCGGACTCCAGGCGCTGGGTGAACTCGTGCACGGCGGCCACGTCGTGGGGACGGGCGATCAGCCGCTCGACCAGCCGCTCCCCGGCCAGCACGTCCTCCACCTCGTCGGCCAGGACCAGGCGCAGGGCGCGCCGCACCGGTCCGTCGGCCGCCGGTCCGGTGACCTCCAGATGGCGCCCGTAGCTCGCGATCAGGCGGGGCAGCACCACCCGGTAGAGGCCGGCCAGGAGGGGCAGGGTCCCCGGGGGCCCGGGCGCCGGGAGGTCCTCGCCGGGACCGGTGCCGCCGTCCAGCACGGCGAAGAGAGCGGCGGCGGCCGGCGTGGGCACGGTGGCAGCGTCGGGATCGGCGTCGCGGAGCACCGGGAGCCGCTCGGCCCACAGCTCGGCGTGCCAGGCGTGGCGCATGCTCTGGGCGTCGAGGTGGACCTGCACGGCGGGCAGGGCCGCATCACGGACCCACGACCCCAGCGTGGCGTGGAGCGCCGCCTCGATCCAGCGGTAGGCGCCGACCAGCCCGGTGGTGGCGGCCAGGGGCAGCGAGGCCGGCGACACGCCGGACGGCGGGACGGCCTCGGCGGCCGGCGTCGGCTCAGCCACCGGCGTCGGGCTCCCCGGTCCGGCCCACGGCGGGGCGGTAGCGGTTGGTGATGGGCATCCGGCGGTCCTTGCCGAAGGCCTTGCCCGAGATGCGCACCCCCGGCGGCATCTGACGGCGCTTGTACTCGGCCCGGTCGACCAGGCCGACCACCCGGGCCACCGCTGCGGGGTCGAACCCCTCAGCCACCAGGTCGTCGGGCGACCGGTCGGCCTCGACGTAGCCGGCCATCACCGGGTCGAGGACCTCGTAGGGCGGCAGGGACTCCTCGTCGCGCTGGTCGGGGCGCAGCTCGGCCGAGGGCGGCTTGGTCAGGACCGCCTCGGGCACCACCGGCCGGCCGTCGCGGGCGTTGCGGTACCGGCACAGGTCGTAGACGAGGGTCTTGGCGACGTCCTTGATGACGGCGAAGCCGCCGGCCGAGTCGCCGTACAGGGTCGAGTACCCGGTGGCCATCTCGCTCTTGTTGCCGGTGGTGAGGACGATCCACCCGTGGGCGTTGGACAGCGCCATGAGGAGGACGCCCCGGATCCGGCTCTGGAGGTTCTCGTCGGTCAGGCCGGTCGGCTCCCCGCCCACTAAAGGGGCCAGCGTGGCGGCCAGCGCGGTGTGGGCCGGCTCGATGGCCGCCTCCTGGAGGTCGATGCCCAGGTTGGCGGCCAGCGCCGCGGCGTCGGTGCGCGACCCGGCCGAGGAGTAGCGGCTGGGCATGGCCACCCCGTGGACGTGGTCGGCGCCCAGGGCGTCGACGGCCACGGCGGCCACCAGCGAGGAGTCGATGCCCCCCGAGAGCCCGATGACGGCATCGGCAAAGCCGTTCTTGGCCAGGTAGTCACGGGTTCCGAGCACCAGCGCCTCGTACACCTCGGCCACCGGGTCCAGGACGGCGGCCACCGTCCGGCGCTCCGCCTGGCCCTCGGCCCGACTGGACGAGGAGATCACGATGGGGGACGCGCCACGGCTGGCGGCCGGGCCGGTAGCCACGTCGCCACGGCCGGCGCCCGGGCCGGTCGCCACCTCCCCACCGCCGGCATCCGGGCCGGTCGCCACGTCGACATCGGCCACCAGCACCTCCTCGCCGAACTGGCGGGCGGCGGCCACCACCTCCCCCGAGGGGTCCACCACCACCGAGGCCCCGTCGAAGACCAACTCGTCCTGCCCGCCCACCTGGTTGACGTAGACGATGGGGAGCCCGGTCTCCCGGGCCCGGGCGGCCAGCACGGCGAGGCGCTCGTGGCGGCGCCCACGGGAGTACGGAGAGGCGTTCAGGTTGACCAGCAGCCGTGCGCCGGCCTCGGCCTGGCGGGCCATCGGCCCGTCGGGGAACCACAGGTCCTCGCAGATGCTGGTCCCGACGGCCAGGCCGGCCACCGTCACCAGCGCCGGAGGACCGTCGCCGGGGGCGAACCACCGCTGCTCATCGAAGACGCCGTAGTTGGGGAGGAGCCGCTTCACGTACCGGGCCACCACCGCACCCCGGTGGCACACGGCGGCGGCGTTGCGGAGGGCGCCGTCGGCGCCGACGTCAACGTAGCCCACCACGGCGGCGCACTCCCCGGTGGCCGCGGCCACCTCGGCGAAGGCGGCCAGGTTGTCGGCCACGAAGGCCGGCCGGCCCAGCAGGTCCTCGGGCGGGTAGCCGGTCACCGTGAGCTCGGGGAAGACCGCGACGTCGCAACGGGCGGCGTCGGCCTCGGCCAGCGCCCCGGCGATGCGGGCGACGTTGCCCCCGAGGTCCCCGACCACCGTGTTGATCTGGCAGGCGGCCACCCGGATCCGAGCCATCGGGTCAGCCTACCGGCGGCCCGCAGCCCCGCCGCAGGCCCGGCGCCGCCCCGGGACGCTCCCGTGACCGGTCGCAGCGTGCCGATGGAGCGTCCCTGTTCACGCGGCGTTCACAATCGGGAAACGACGGAGAAATGGCTGGGTGCCACCATGGTCCCGCCAGGCCCGCCGGCCCGGGACGACACCCGGCGCCGGTGGTAACTTCGCCCGCGTCCACCGTGCGCCCCAGCAGCGTCGGTCGGAGGCAGGACAGCCAAAAACCCACCGGAGGAGTGCACGTGCCGTATCAAGCTGAGTACATCTGGATCGACGGGACCGAGCCGTCGCCGCTCGTGCGGAGCAAGACCCGGATCGTCAAGGACGGCGAGGAGCCGGGCATCTGGGGCTTCGACGGCTCCAGCACCAACCAGGCCACCGGTGACGACTCCGACTGCGTCCTCCAGCCGGTGTGGTCCTGCCCGGACCCGCTGCGCGGCCCCGACGACAAGCTCGTCATGTGCGAGGTCCTCAACACCGACTTCACCCCCCACGTCACCAACACCCGGGCCCGCTGCGCCGAGCTGGCCGAGCAGTACGCCGCCCAGGAGCCGTGGTTCGGCATCGAGCAGGAGTACACCTTCTTCAAGGACGGGCGGCCGCTCGGCTGGCCCGCTCTCGGCTACCCCGCCCCGCAGGGCCCGTACTACTGCGGCGTGGGCGGCGACAAGATGCCCGGCCGGGAGATCGTGGAGCTCCACACGGCCGCCTGCATCGACGCCGGCATCGCCATCGAGGGGACCAACGCCGAGGTGATGATGGGCCAGTGGGAGTTCCAGCTGGGCATCCTGCCGCCGGTGGAGATGGGCGACCAGCTGTGGGTCGCCCGCTGGCTCCTCTTCCGCATCGCTGAGGACTTCGGCGTCTTCGCCACGCTCGAGCCCAAGCCCATCATGGGCGACTGGAACGGTGCCGGCGCCCACACCAACTTCTCGACCAAGGCCATGCGCGTCGACGGCGGCTGGGACGCCATCATCGCCGGCTGCGAGGCCATCGGGAAGCGCGTGGACGAGCACATCGCCGTCTACGGCGTGGGCATCGAGGACCGGCTGACCGGCCACCACGAGACCGCCCACTTCACCCAGTTCAGCTACGGCACCTCGGACCGTGGCGCCTCCATCCGCATCCCGTGGAAGGTGGCCAAGGACAAGAAGGGCTGGCTCGAGGACCGGCGCCCCAACGCCAACATGGACCCCTACGAGGTCACGGCCATCCTGGTGGAGACCGTCTGCGGCGACGCCGCCGGGAGCTGATCCGCCGCACCCGCACGCCGGGTGCACCGTCACGGAGCCGGGCCCTCGGGCCCGGCTCCGTGCGTTCCCGGGCCGCCGGGCCCCGCCCCGTCGACCTGACCGCCCGCCGCCTGCGAGACTGGTGCGATCGCCCCCACCGACCCCACGCAGCGGCACACAACCCCGGAGGTGCCAGATCCCATGAGGAGCCAGGCGGAGTACGTCCTGCGCACGGTCGAAGAGCGCGGCATCCGGTTCGTGCAGCTGTGGTTCACCGATGTGCTCGGGACCCCCAAGGCCATCAGCATCACCCCGGCCGAGCTGGAGAACGCCCTCGAGGAGGGCATGACCTTCGACGGGTCGGCCATCGACGGCTTCAGCCGGGTCCAGGAGGCAGACGTCCTGGCCCGCCCGGACGCCGACACCTTCCAGCTCCTGCCCTGGCACGGCCACGGCGGGCCCGAGGGCGGCGTCCCTGTGGCCCGGGTGTTCTGCGACATCGTCGACCTCGACGGGACGCCCTTCCAGGGCTGCCCCCGCCACGTCCTCAAGCGGGCGCTGTCCCGGGCCAGCCAGGCCGGCTACACCTTCTTCGCCGCTCCCGAGATCGAGTACTTCTACTTCGCCGACCGTGACCCGTCCCACCCGCCGGTCGGCCTCGACCGCGGCTCGTACTTCGAGCTGACCGGGTCCGACCGCTCCAGCGACCTCCGACGCGAGACGGTGCTCACCCTGGAGGAGATGGGCATCCCGGTCGAGCACGCCCAGCACGAGGACGCCCCCAGCCAGCACGAGATCGACCTCCGCTACACCGACGCCCTGACCATGGCCGACACGGTGATGACGGCCCGCCTGGTCATCAAGGAGCTGGCCCGGCGCCAGGGCGTCGTGGCCAGCTTCATGCCCAAGCCCCTGGCCGGCGTCCAGGGCTCGGGCATGCACACCCACGTCTCGCTCTTCGCCGGCGACGAGAACGCCTTCGCCGACCTGGACCGGCCGGGCGGGCTCTCGGTGGTGGCCGAGCAGTTCATCGCCGGCCTCCTCCGCCACGCCGGAGAGATCACCGCGGTCACCAACCAGTGGGTCAACTCCTACAAACGGCTGGTCTCGGGCTACGAGGCGCCCACCCGGGTGTCGTGGGCCCACAACAACCGCTCGGCACTGGTGCGGGTCCCGGTCATCAAGACGGGCAAGGCCGCCTCGACCCGGATCGAGTACCGGGCCCCCGACAGCGCCTGCAACCCGTATCTGGCCTTCGCCGTGATCCTGGCCGCAGGGCTGCACGGCATCGAGCAGGGCTACGAGCTCCCGCCGGAGGCCGACGCCAACCTCTTCGCCCTCAGCCCCGAGGACCTCACGGCCAAGGGCATCGTCCACCTGCCGGGGAGCCTGCACGAGGCGCTGGTGGCCATGGAGTCCTCGACCCTCCTGGCCGAGACCCTGGGCGACCACGTCTTCGAGTGGTTCCTCCGCAACAAGCGGGCCGAGTGGTCGGCCTACAAGGCCCACGTGACCCAGTTCGAGCTGGACCGCTACCTTCCCCTGCTGTAGCGGCGGCTCCGCCCGCACCCGCACGACCGACGTTCCGACTGACCGACGGCCCGACTGACCAACGGCCCGACTGACAAACGGCCCGACCGACCGCACCACGAGAGGAGAGGGGGACGCCATGGAACCGCTGCTCTGCTACCCGGCCGTGCCCCCTGCTGCGGTCACCGAGGTGCTGGACCGGGCCGGCTACCCCTGGAAGGGCGTGGACCGGGCCGAGGGCGCCGACGTCGACGAGCCCGAGGACGGCTGGTCGGGTGCCGTGGTCTGCACCGCTGCCGACCCCGCCGGGGCCTTCGCCCTGTGCCGCCACCTCCGTGCCCGGGAGATCCCGCTGTCACCGGTGATCCTGGTGCTCCCCAGCGGGCAGCTGGCCGAGCTCGACCTCCGCGAGGACCTCTTCGACGATCTCTGCCTGGAGCCGATCAACCCCGACGAGCTGGCCGCCCGCCTGGCCCACCTGTTCTGGCGGACCGGCCGCGGGCTCCGTCCCGACCTGCTCGAGCACGGGCCCCTGGTGCTGAACCTGGAGACGTACCAGGCCGCCGTGGCCGGCCGGGTGCTCGACCTCACCTACATGGAGTACGAGCTCCTCCGGTTCCTGGCCTCGCGCCCAGGGAAGGTCTTCACCCGCGAGACGCTGCTGTCACGGGTGTGGGGCTACGAGTACTACGGGGGCGCCCGCACCGTGGACGTCCACATCCGGCGGCTGCGGGCCAAGCTGGGCGAGGAGCACGCCCATCTGATCCAGACGGTCCGGTCGGTGGGCTACCGGTTCGGCCAGACAGCCTGGACCCCCTGAGCGGCCTGTCCGGTCAGACCGGCCGCATGTTCGGTCCGGCCCCTGACGGCGCGCCGGATCAAGCCGGCCGGTGGGCCCAGACCTCGATCTCCACGTCGGCCCCCATGGGCAGGGCGGCCACGGCCACCATGGACCGGGCCGGACGGTGGTCCCCGAAGGCCGCCACGTAGGCCTCGTTGATCGCCGGGAAGTCGCCGGGGTCGGTGGCGAACACGGTGGTCTTGACCACATCGGCCAGCGACGCCCCCGCACCGGCCAGGAGGCCGGCAGCATTGGCCACGGCCTGGGTGAGCTGCGGCCCGGGTCCGCCGGGCACCAGGGCCGGCGCCCCGCCGTCGGCACCGGGGGCCAGGCCGAGCTGACCCGAGCAGATCAGCAGATCGCCGGCGCGCACCAGCGGGGTGTAGGGACCGACAGGCGTGCTCATGGGACTCCTCGATGCCGGTGGGGACGGGCGCAGTGCGGGGCCCCGGCAGGCCACCGACGCGGAGGAGCCTAGGCCCATGGACGACCGGGGCGGCAGGGCGACCGGGTCGGGCGGGGCGGCGGGATCAGCAGGGCGCCAGGGTCAGCCCGGTGCCGGATCCCCCTCGGCTTCCTCAGCCAGGGCCAGCCAGCGCTCCTCGGCGTGGTCGAGCTCGTCCTGCACGCCGTCCAGCTCGGCCCCGAGGCGGGCCAGCTCCTGGTGGTCGGCCGTGGCCACCAGGGCGGCCAGGACCTTCTCCTTCTTGCGCCCGAGGCGGGCCACCTCCTTGTCGATGGCCTCCGGCACCACGTACACGGTCTTCTGGAGCTTGCTGGCCTTCTTCTTCAGGTACTCGACCGACATGGCCTGGTTCGCGAACGACATGTCCATGACCATGGCCGGGTGACCCTCAGCCGACGCGAGGTTGATGAGACGACCCTCGCCCAGCAGGAACAGGCGCTTGCCACCCTTGAGGCGGAACTCCTCGACGTAGGCGCGGGCGACCTTCTTGCCCACCGACAGCCGCTCGAGCGCCGGGATGTCGATCTCGACGTTGAAGTGACCGCTGTTCGCGATGATCGCGCCGTCCTTCATGGCGAGGAAGTGCTCACGACGCAGGACCGACTTGTTGCCGGTCACCGTGATGAACAGATCGCCCTTCGACGCGGCGTCCGCCATCGACATGACCATGTAGCCGTCCATGGCCGCCTCGAGAGCGCGGACCGGGTTGATCTCGGTCACGATGACCGTGGCGCCCATGCCCTTGGCGCGCGCGGCGAGACCGCGGCCACACCAGCCGTAGCCGGCGATGACCACCGTGCTGCCGGCGACCAGCATGTTCGTCGCGCGCAGCACGCCGTCCATGGTGGACTGGCCGGTGCCGTAGCGGTTGTCGAACAGGTGCTTGGTGTCGGCGTCGTTGATCGCGATGACCGGGTACTTGAGCGTCTTGTCGGCGGCCATGGCGCGCAGACGGGTCACGCCCGTGCTGGTCTCCTCGGTGCCGGCGAAGATGTCCTTGAGGTAGCCCTTCATCTTGGTGTGCAGCACGGTCACGAGGTCGCAGCCGTCATCCATCGTGATGTGCGGACGCGCCTGGATGCAGCTCACGATGTGCGAGTAGTACGTCTTGTGATCCTCGCCCTTGATGGCGTACGTCGGGATGCCGTAGTGGTGCACCAGCGCGGCCGCGACGTCGTCCTGCGTGCTGAGCGGGTTGGAGCCGCACAGGAACACCTCGGCGCCGCCGGCCTGCAGCGTACGCGCCAGGTTCGCCGTCTCGGTGGTGACGTGCAGACAGGCCGCGATGCGCACGCCCTTGAGCGGACGCTCCTTGGCGAAGCGCGCACGGATCGCGCGCAGCACCGGCATGTTGCGATCGGCCCACTCGATGCGGGCCTTGCCCTCGCGGGCGAGCTTGAGGTCCTTCACGTCGCCCGGCGTCGCGGTGTCGACTGCGACCGCCTTCTTCGCCGGGGCCTTCTTACGAGCCGCCATGGATTCTCCTCGGTACGGGTGGATGCGACGGAACGGGACGATGATGCCGCACGCCGCGTGACTGCACAAGCCGCGCGAACACGGATTCCTCGCGCCTCTCGTCATGTGTTATGCTTTCGCATATGAAACGTACGACGCTACAGATCGACCCGTCCCTCCACGCCGAACTGCGTCGCCTCGCGGCGCAGGAGGGGCGCACACTCACCGAGGTCCTCGAGCGCGTGCTGCGCGCGGGCCTCGCCGCGGAGCAGGCGCCGCGGCGCGCGCGCGTCACCCTGCCCTCCTACGACCTCGGGCCCTTCCTCATGGACCCCGCACGCCCGGGACGACTGCCGCGCCCCGCGGAGGACGAATGATCGCCCTCGACGCGGGTCTGCTCGCGCTCGCGGTCAACCGCTACGCCCCCGGGCATGCACGCGCCGCCGCGCTGCTGGAATCCCTCGCCGAGAGCGACGTGCCGTGGGCGCTGCCATGGAGCGCCGTGCACGAGTTCCTCGCCTTCGTCACCCATCGCCATGCGGTCGCCCGCACCCTCGGGGCCGAGGACGCGTGGGGCTTCATCGCCGCCCTGTCCCGCAGTCCGAGCGTGCGATTCCTGGGCCCCGGCCCGCGCCACGCGGCGGTGGCGGCCGAGGTACTGGCGCTGGGCCGCTCCCGCGAGCCGCTGACGCTCGATGCCGCGTTCACCACCGCCGTCGTGCTGCGCGAGCATGGCGTCCGGGAACTGCTCTCGACCGACCCCGGCATGCGCCGTTGGGCGTTCCTCGAGGTGCGCGATCCGATCGAGGGCGAGCCGTGGAGCCCCACGACCCGCCCGTCCCGGCGGTACCGCACCCTTTCCCCCCGCCGGTCGAGGGGCTGATCCCCCCGGTTCAGTACTGGCCGACATCTGCGCGGCCCCCTATGATGAGACCCAGCTCTCCATGGACGGTCATCGGGTCCATCGAGCGCATGCTCCCGAGTGCAGTCGATCCATGGCCCCGAGGAGTCCCGCATGTACGGCATGGTGAACATGGCGGTGCGCGATCTGGTCCTGTCGCGCTTCGGTGAGGCGACCTGGCAGCGGATCTGCGAGAAGGCGGGCCTCGAGAGCACGGAATTCGTCCCGCTGCAGGCCTATCCGGACAAGGTGACCTACTCGCTCGTGGGCTCGGCTTCGGAGCACCTCGGGGTCACGCCGGAGGAACTGCTCCGTTCATTCGGGGAGCACTGGGTCCGCTACACCGCCGACGGTGGCTACGGCGTGCTCATGGACATGTTCGGGCGTGACTTCCGCAGCTGCCTGCGCAACCTCGATCGCATGCACAACCACATGGGCGCGATGATGCCCGAGTTGGTGCCACCCCGATTCACGGTCGAGGATCGCGCGGCGCACGAGATCCGCGTGCACTACTGGTCCGAGCGCGAAGGGCTGGCGCCGATGGTGATGGGCCTGCTCGAGGGCTTGGCCCATAAGTTCGGGGACACGGTCACGATCGTCCATCACGCCAAGGGCACCGACGCCGACCACGACATGTTCGACGTCTCCTTCGCCGGCTGACCGGGGACCCTGTGGACACCCCACCGCAGGTCGACGCGTTCGACCTCCTCTTCCCGTTCCATCTCACGACGGACGCGCATGGTCGGATCGTCGGACGAGGCCGTTCTTTGCCCATCCTCGCCCCCGAGGCCGTTGCCGGCCGCCCGGCGAATGAGGTGTTCCGGCTCACACGGGCGGCACGCAAGGGTGCGCTCGACTCGCCCGCGACGCTCACCGGTGACCTGATCATCCTCGAGGTGCTCGCGGCGCCGGCCGGCGAGCCCGCGGAGCATCGGATCCTCCTTCGCGGGCAGGTCGTGCCGCTCAGCGCCGCGGGCGATCGCTTCCTGTTCGCGGTCGGCCCGGTCGCGACGAACATGGAGCAGCTAGCCTCGTGGCGGATCGACATGAGCGACCTCGCGGTCGGCGACCCCACGTTCGACTTCCTGCTCATGCTCACCTCGCTGCGGATGGAGCGCGACCGCGCCGAGGCCGACAAGGTCCGCCTCGAATGGCAGGAGCGGATCGCACACCTGCTGCATCGCGTGACGCTCGCCTCCGCGCACCTGACCGATGCCGCACCGGCGTTCGAACTGACGCTCGCCGAGGTCTGTCGGGAACTCCACTGGCAGTTCGGTCATGCCTTCGTCGTCGCGGAGGACGACCAGGAGACGCTGGTCTCGGCCGATGCTTGGTTCCCGCCCGAATCCCAGCGCTACCAGCCCCTCATCGAGCGCACCCGCGCGGCGCGCATCCCGCGGGGCATCGGCCTGCCCGGCCGAGCCTTCGCGAACGCCCGCATCGAGTGGACGCAGGACGTGACGCAGGATCCGGAATACCGCCGCCGCCCCGCGTTCGCGGGCTGGGGCCCGGTGTGCGGCGTCGCCGTGCCGATCATCGCGCATGGCACCGTCGTGGCCGTGCTCGAGTTCTACACCGAGAACCCGCCGACGCAGTCCCCCGCACTCATGCAGTTCTTCGAGACGGTGGCGCGACAGGTGGCGACGGTCATGGAGCGCCAGCTCGCGTTCCGTCGCGAGCAGGAGCATCTCGCGCAGGTCACGATGTCGGCCCGCCTGAGTTCGCTCGGTGAGATGGCCGCGGGCGTCGGCCACGAGATCAACAACCCGCTCGCGGCCCTGCTCCTGAGCGCGCAGCATCTGCTCGAGATGGCACGCGAGGGCGACCTCGATCCGGAGACCTTCCGCGTCGGGCTCGAGCGGATCGAGACCTCGGGGCAGCGCATCACGCGCATCGTCAACGGCCTGCGCGCGTTCTCGCGCGAGGCCTCGCAGGATCCACTCGACATCGTCGCGGTGGAACGCATCGTCGAGGACACGATGGCCCTGTGTCAGGCGCGCTTCCGGCACGGCGAGGTCCCGCTCGAGGTCGTGCCCGCACCGAGCGGACTGACGATCGAGTGCCGCGCGGTCGAGCTGTCGCAGGTGCTGCTCAATCTGCTCAACAACGCCTTCGATGCGGTCGTGGGTACACCCGGGGCCTGGGTGCGACTCGAACTCGACGAGCAGGGCGACGATCTGGAGTGGCGCGTCACCGATTCCGGTCACGGCATCCCGGCGTCCGACCTCACGCGCATCATGACGCCGTTCTTCACCACCAAGCCCGTCGGCAAGGGCACGGGGCTGGGCTTGAGCATCTCGGCGCGCATCATCGATTCCTACCGCGGCCAGCTGTGGCTCGACACGGAGCGACCGAACACGTGCTTCGTCGTGCGCCTACCGAAGCGCCAGCCGGTCATGGGCGTCCCGTCCCACTGAGCACGGGGCCCGCAGGCCCGTCGCAGCGCGGTCAGGCGAGCGGGATGTAGGCGCGGTCGCGACTGGCCGCGAGTCGCGGCAGCCAGTAGGCGCGAGAAGCCTCGGCGAGCGCGATGAACTCGACCCCGACGCCCGCGGGCCCGCCCTCGCCCGCCTCAGGCCGACGCCAGCGCACGATCGCCCGAGCGTGGAGCACGGCCTCCGGCACGCCCGAGAAGCGCATGTCGAGCGTGACCGCCTCCTCGATCGCCGGGCACTCACCGCGCAGCGCCACGAACGCACCGCCGCGCCCGACACGCAATGACTGGCGCACCGCGGCGTTCTCGGGGGTGTCGAACACCTGCGCCAACACCGTGTCCGTCGAAGCGTCCCCGAGTTCACCCGCGAGCCGCTCCTCGAGCGCCTGCAGCGCCCGTTCGACCTTCGCCATCAGCACCTTGGCGTCGAACGGCTTGCTGAGCACCGCCTCGACCCCCATGTCGTAGGCACGCTCGACGGGGAGGTCCGAGTAGGCGGTCACGAAGATGATGACGGGCAGGCGGACATCGAGTTCCTTGAGGTTGCGCAGCAGGTCCACGCCGGAGCCATCGGGCATGCGGACGTCGGTGACGACGACGTCCACCGGTTCCTGCACCACCGAGTCGAAGGCGGCGTTGCCGCTCGGCGCGGTACGGACGCGATAGCCACGGCGGCGGAAGCCGGACGCGATGACCTCGCGCAACACCTCCTCGTCATCGACGACGAGTATGGTCGTGTCCTGGGGCGACTTCACAGCGTCGGCCCGGCGTCCGGTCCAGCGGCACGCAGGACCTCGCGGCGCGCCTGCAGCATACGGGTGAGCCGCTCGGCCAGCTCGAACGCCGTGCGAGCCTGCTCGCTCAGCTCGGGCTGCCCCGCGAGATCCTCGGTCAGATTGCTGAGCACGAGCTGCAGGGCGGTCAGCGGACTCGCCATGTCGTGCAGGAAGACGCGCTCGGGATCGCGTTGCATGCGGGGGAACCTCGCGAAGGGATGGGGGTTTCGCGTGGGGTGCGAAGCGCGGAGTATAGGCGCTCCGAGCGACCGAGGTCCATGGTCCGACGGGATCGGTGGCGCTTCAGCCCCGCGCATGCCACGCCGCGAGCAGTTCCTGCTCGCGCGCCGCGGACAGCGTCGGTGAGTTCGCCCGTGCCACCTCGGGAAGGGTCCGCTCCCACGCCAGCGTGTCGCGGGCCGTGTCCTCGAGCGCTCGACACCGCAGGCCCGCGAGTCGGGCGCGCGTCGCGTCCACACGCTCGAAGGCGTCGTCCTCGGCATGCACCCAGAGCGGCAGCCCGAGCCAGGGCTGCACCTCGTGACGCCGCAGGAACGCCTCGTCCACCCACGTGAGGTGCGAGGTCCCGCCCAGATCGGAAGAGCACACGTCTGAACTCCAGTCACGGCTAC
>CAXBRB010000001.1:0-49795 GCA_963977795.1 uncultured Acidimicrobiaceae bacterium | reverse complement strand
TTTTTCAAGCAGAAGACGGCATACGAGATGTAGCCGTGACTGGGTTCAGACGTGTGCTCTTCCGATCTCGGCCCGGGCCAGGTGACCGAAACGGTGGGCCACCGGGACGGGGCGCCGGGGCGGCGGCGGCCCGTGGCGGTCGATGAGCCCGGCCAGCACGGGGTCGGCAGCGGCCAGGACGGCCAGGGCCGGGGCGTGGTCGGCGGCGGGCACGGGAGGATCATGGCAGGCCGGCCCGGGGCGGAGCGGGGCCTTGCTCCAGAGCCGACACGATCCCGTACCGGTACAGCGCCGGCTCAGGCCAGAGCGGGACATGCCAGCGCCGGCACGGGCATCCGGCCGACCACGGTGGCGCCCCCCTACGATCTCCCCGGGGGGCCGGCATCGGGGAGGTCGCGGTGGACGGTGATGTGGTCTCGGTCGAGCGGGTCATGGCAGCCCCGGCCCCGGCGATCTTCGCCCTGCTGGCCGACGCCTCGCGCCACGCCGAGTTCGACGGGTCGGGCACCGTCCGGGGGGCCCGGTCCGGCACCCCCGAGCGGCTCGTCCTGGGGTCGACCTTCGGCATGTCCATGCGGATGGTCGTCCCCTACGCCATGGTCAGCACGGTGATCGAGCTGGTCGAGGACGAGCGCATCGCCTGGCAGACCCGGCCCCCGGGCATCGCCGGACGGTTCGCCGGCGGGCGGATCTGGCGCTACGAGCTCGAGGCCAGCCCCGGCGGGACCCTGGTGCGCGAGAGCTGGGACATCAGCCAGGACCACCAACGGGCGCTCCTGCGCCTGGGCGGCCTGCCCGAGCGGACCCGGACGGCCATGGCCCGCACCCTCGAGCGCCTCGAGGAGCTCGCCGGACGGGCCTGACGGCCAGCGGACCGGACACGGCGGACGCCCGCCGACTCGACCCGGGACGCGCCGGAGGGCGGGGTGGTCGCCCCGCCCTCCGTCTACGCCATCGGTGGGAGCACCGGGACCGGTGCCCCGTCACCTCAGATGTTCAGCTGACCCCGCACGGGGAGCGACGTCACCGGGCCGGCGGCGCAGGCAGCGACGGCATCGGCGGCGCTGGACGTGGACACCAGGCCGGTGCCCGAGCCGGTGAACGAACCGGCCGTGACCGTGGAGCCGGTCCACTTGAGCGTCAGGGTGGTGCCGTCCGAGCTCAGCGAACCGCCGGACAGGCTGACGCCGGTGGAGGCGACCACCTTGGGCCCGGGCGACCAGGCGATGGTCCCGCCCGAGAGGTCGGCCACGGTCTGCGGCGCCGTGGCGGCGGCGGTGATGGCCGTGCACATATCGGTGGTCGACGAGGCGGCGCTGGTCGGCACCGTCTGGTTCATGTGACCCGTCTTGAGGGCCGAGCCGCCGGTGCTCGAGCAGGCGCCGTGGCCGGTGATGTTGCCCGACAGCGACAGCGAGCCGTCCCCGTGCAGCACCAGGCTGCCGTGGAAGTTGCAGGTCGTGGTGCCGGTGGCCGTCACTGCCGGGGGCTTGCCCTTGGCGGCGGCCATGCCGACGCCGGTGACGCCGGCCAGTGCGAGCGGGGTGGCCACGACGGCCGCCCACTTCATGAGGTGCTTCATCTCGGTGCTCCTGTGTTCTCGAGGATTGGTTCCCGTGGTTCCCTGGTCCGCCAGCCCCACGTCGACGAGGGCGGCGATCAGGAAGCGTAACGATGGGCCCTCCATGCGGGAAGGGTCCTGCACGGAATACCTCGAGATGCCACGCGAATCGCCACGTCCGGTGGGGATCCGGCCCGGACCGAGCACGCAGCGTGGCTCAGAGCGGGCGCACGTCGGGCAGGACCTCCTCGCCCAGCAGGGCCAGGTGCTCGAGGTCAGCCAGGTCGAGGACCTGGAGGTAGGCCCGTGCGCAGCCGGCAGCGGCGAAGGCGGCGAGCTTGTCGACCACCTGGGACGGCGTGCCGCACAGGCCGTGCTCGGCCAGCTCGTCGACGTCGCGCCCGATGGCCGAGGCCCGCCGGACGAGCTCGGCCGGTGTGGCGGCGCAGCAGACGACCTGGGCCGCCGAGCGCACCAGGGACGCCGGGTCCCGGCCGGCCTCCTCGCAGGCCGCGTCGACCCGGGCGAGCTGGGCGGCGGTGTCGGCCGGCGAGGCGAAGGGCATGTTGAACTCGGCGGCGTAGGCCGCGGCCAGCCGGGGGGTCCGGCGGGGCCCGCCGCCGCCGATGATGATCGGCGGGCCCGGCCGCTGGGCCGGCTTGGGGAGGGCCGGGCTGTCGACCACCGAGTGGTGGCGGCCGGCGAAGGAGAACCGCTCGCCGTCGGGGGCGGCCCACAGCCCGGTGACGATGGCCAACTGCTCCTCCAGGCGTTCGAACCGCTCGCCCAGGGGCGGGAAGGGGATTGCCGCGGCCTGGTGTTCGGCCTCATACCAGCCGGCCCCCAGGCCCAGCTCGACCCGGCCGCCGCTCATGGCATCGACTTGGGCCACCGAGATGGCCAGCACCCCGGGATGCCGGAAGGTGGCCGAGGTGACCAGCGTGCCCAGGCGGATCGAGGTGGTCTCCCGGGCGATGCCGGCCAGGGTGACCCACGAGTCGGTCGGGCCGGGCAGGCCGTCGCCGCCACCCATGACCAGGTAGTGGTCGCTGCGGAAGAAGGCGTCGAAGCCGAGCTCCTCGACAGCGCGTGCCACGGCCAGCTGGTCCTCGTAGGTGGCGCCCTGCTGGGGCTCGACGAAGATGCGGAGGTCCATCGTCCCGCCTCAGTCGGGCACGGGGCCGGCGACCACCCCGGCGTCGAGCTCGGCGTCGGCCGAGCCGACCTCGCCCATCGCCATGGCCACGTCCTCGCTGGGCCGCTGGAGGCCCGACGCCGAGCGCAGCGGCACCTCCTTCAGGAAGAGGGTCACGGCGAAGAGGGCCATGGCCAGGGGGACCCCCACCAGGAAGACCGAGTGGAGCGAGCGGACGAAGGCGTCGAGGATGCCGTGCTGGACGGCGGGCGGGAAGGCGTGCAGCTGCTCGGGGCTCATCGAGAAGCTGGAGTTCACATGGATGGACGACGCCGCCGCCCCGGGGACGAGCAGCGGGATCCAGTGGCTGAGCCGGGCGATGAACACGGCGCCGAAGAGCGACGTGCCGAAGGCGCCGCCCAGGGAGCGGAAGAAGGTGACCGCGGCGGTGCCGGTGCCGATCTGGTGGAGGGGCACGGCGTTCTGGGTGGCCAGGATCATGATCTGCATGGTCATGCCCATGCCGGCGCCCAGGACGGTGACGAAGATGCCGAGGACCAGGTGGGAGGTGTGGAGGCCCAGATGGGAGAGGAGCCACATGCCCACCACCACCAGCACCGAGCCGATGACGGGCAGGGTCTTGTAGTGCCCGGTCCGGCTGACGATCTGGCCGGACAGGATCGAGGTGGCCAGGAGGCCAAGCATCAGGGGGATCAGCAGGAGACCCGACACCATGGCCGAGACCCCGTCGACCAGCTGCAGGTAGAGGGGCAGGTAGATGAGGGCGCCGAACATGACCATGGACAGGAGGAAGCTGGCCAGGGTGGCCGTCCGGAAGATGCCGATCCGGAAGAGCGACGGCGGGAGGATGGGCTCGGCGGCGTGGTGCTCCCAGATCCCGAAGGCGGCCAGGAAGGCCACCGAGACCAGGCTGGTGACGATGATGGTGGGCGAGCCCCATGCGTACTGCGAGCCGCCCCACACGGTGACCAGGAGGGCGCCGGTGACCCCGATCATCATCAGGGCCGCCCCCAGGTAGTCGATCCGGTGGGACTGGCGCCGGAAGGGGAGGCGGAGGACCGACGAGGTGACCACCAGGGCCACGATGCCGATGGGCAGGTTGATGTAGAAGATCCACCGCCACGAGAGGTTGTCGGTGAACACCCCGCCGAGCAGCGGGCCGGCCACCGACGAGACGGCGAAGGTGGCACCGAAGTAGCCCTGGTAGCGGCCCCGCTCCCGGGGCGAGACGACGTCGGCGATGATCGTCATGGCCATGGCCATCAGCCCGCCCGCCCCCAGGCCCTGGATGCCCCGGAACAGGACCAGCTGGAGCATGTCCTGGCTCATCCCGGCCAGCACCGAGCCGATCAGGAAGACCACGATGGCGAACTGGAAGATGCCCCGGCGGCCGAACTGGTCCGAGAGCTTGCCGTAGAGGGGGGTCGAGATGGTCGAGGTCAGCAGGTAGGCCGTCACCACCCAGCTGAGGTGGTTGAGGCCGTGGAGGCTGTTGACGATGGTGGGCAGGGCCGTGCCCACGATGGTCTGGTCCAGGGCGGCCAGGAACATGCCCAACATGAGGCCGCTGAAGACCATGAGGATCTGGCGGTGGGACAGCTGGATGGCCGGGGCGGCGTCGGCCGCCGGTGCCGCAGGCGGCTCGGCGACGCTGCCGGTGTCGGGCGACGCGGTGTCGATGCTCATCGTGGGCTCCCCTCGTCTGCAGGGTCGGTGTCGGGCCGGGCCGTCGGCCCGTGGAGGTCGGCGGCCAGACGGGTGAGGCCGTCGGCCAGGGCGCCGCGCTCGGCGTCGCTCCACCCGGCCACGGCCACGGCCAGGGCGGCCCGCCGGGAGGTGGAGACGGCCTCCAGCACAGCGGCCCCCTGGGGGGTCAGGCCGAGGAGGGCGGCCCGTCCGTCGGCCGGGTCCGGCACCTTGGTGAGCAGTCCGGCGGCCACCAGGTCGCGCACCTGGCGGCTCACCGTCGAGACGTCGAGGCCGAGGGCCTCGGCCACCTCGGAGAGGCGGGCCGGTGCGCACTCGGCCAGGCGGGCCAGGACCCAGTGGCCGGACCGGTTGAGGGCCAGGCCAGCGGGCAGGACCCCGGCGGGCACCTGCATCCGGAGCATGCTCCGGACGACCTGGCTCAAGGCCTGCTCGAGCTCGGCGGAGACCGGGCCGGGAGCAGCGACGGGCGAAGGTGCGGGAGGTGGTGCGGTGGTGGTCATGGTGAGAGGGTCGGACGCCACGTGGCTGCCCGCCGGAGGTGTTCGGTGCCGTCGTCGCCATGGATCCCCCACGGAGACGATGGCAACCTAACTGCTTGCTGCAAGCAACTATATCGGCTCTCCCCCGTCCTCGGTGCGGCGCCCACTGCGGGACGGCGGCAAGGCCCGCCCCACGGCCAGGATCCCGGCCACCTGGGCCCCGGCCAGGCGGAGGGCGGCCGCCGCGCTCTGCCCGGCCGCCCCGGTCGTCACCGTGTCGTCGACCACCAGCACCCGGGCGGTGCGCAGAGCGCCCGTCCCGTCGTCGGCGGGCACGCCGAACGCCCGGCGGTCGGCCCGCAGGTGGGCCACCGGGCCGGCCGACAGGACGAGCGACGCCCGGGGTGCGCCGGCCACCGCCGGCACCCCGGCGAAAAGACAAAGGAGGTCCTCCGGGTCGGGACGGCGCATCGAGGGCACCGCGGCCACCGCCGTCCACCGGCCCAGCCGGCCGGCAAGCTCGTCGACCTGGTCCGCCCACCGGGCGGCCACCAGGAGGGCCGCCGCCTCGGTGCAGGCCCGGCGCCGGGCCTCGTCGTGAGCGTCCTTGTAGCCGCGGAGGAGCCGGTGGACCGGGTCCCCCACCCGGTACTCGACCAACGGGACCACCGGCACCAGGGGCAGCCCCAACCGGCGGGTCGCCTGGGCACAGCAGAAGCACAGGGCACCGGTGGAGGCCGTGGTCCGTCGGCACACGGCACAGGCGTGGCGCCCCGACGGCGACGGCACAGCCGGGATGCGGGCAGGTGTCGGCACGGCGGCTCCGACGGGAGAGGGTGCGCCCGGGGCGCACCCCGGGCGCACCTGTCCGGTGATGGCGGCCCGGAGCCGCAAGGGGCCGTCGGTCAGCGGCGGCGGCGCCCGGCCGGGCCGGGCGTCGGGGTCAGGCGTCCTCGGGCCGGTGGAGGAGGAAGGTGCCGGTGGACCGGCTGACCAGCTGGCCCTCGTCGTCGACCACGGAGGCCTCGGCGTAGGCCACCTGGCGGGCCATGCGGACGACCTCGCCCCGCAGGCGGTAGGCCCCGCCGTCGACGGCCGGGCGCATCGTCTCCACCTTCATCTCCAGGGTGGCCCGGGTGCGGGCCTTGCCGGGGAGGGCGGCGTTGATTGCGAAGTTCATGGCGGCATCGAGGAGCAGGCCGTGAACGCCGGCCTGGACGATGCCGTGGGGATTGCAGGCCGCCCGGACCGGGGCGAAGGTGCCGGCCACCCAGCCGAGGTCCTCACCGTCGACGCCGTAGTCGTCGAAGGAGGCCCCCACCGTCCCGATGAGCTCCATCCCGCCGTCGCCCAGCCAGCGGTCCATGTCCTTGATGCGTCCGGCCACGGACCGCACGCTACCGCTGGGATGGGTCCCTGCTCGCCTGCACCACCGAGCACGGCCACCGGCCGCCGCCGCCACGCCCGGCCTCGACGTCCGGCCACCGGCGGAGGCCGCTGTCGGTGGCCGCCCCGGGGTCCGGCCGGTAGCATTGACGCCCGGTGCACCCGAGCGTGCCCCGACCGCGGCGTGTGCGCCCCGGACCACCCACCCATCCGGCCGGCAGGAGCGGTTCCGCCGGACCTCTGAAGGAGAGACACATGGCAGACGCCGTCATCATCGACGCAGTGCGCACCCCCGGGGGCAAGCGCAACGGCAAGCTCCGCAACTGGCACGCCGCCGACCTCGGCTCGGAGGCCCTCAAGGCCCTGGTGGAGCGCAACGACCTCGACCCGGGCACCGTGGACGACGTGATCATGGGCTGCGTCATGCAGGTGGCCGAGCAGGCCCTCAACGTGGGCCGGAGCGCCGTGCTGGCGGCTGGGTTCCCTGAGTCGGTCCCGGCCACCACCATCGACCGCCAGTGCGGCTCGTCCCAGCAGTCGCTGCACTTCGCCGCCCAGGGCGTCATGGCCGGCGCCTACGACATCGTGATCGGCGGCGGCGTCGAGGTCATGAGCCGCACGCCCATGGGCGCCTCGGTCGTCCGTGACCTGGGCTACCCCTTCGGTCCCCGCACCTTCGCCCGCTACGAGGAGCGGGGCGGCCTGGTCAGCCAGGGCGAGGGCGCCGAGCTCATCTGCGAGCAGTGGGGCCTCACCCGTGACGACCTCGACGCCTTCTCCGTGAGCTCCCACCAGAAGGCCGCCCAGGCCACCGCCGAGGGCCGCTTCGAGCGGGAGATCATCCCGGTGGCCGTCAAGGACGACGAGCGCAACGACACCGACGAGATCATGACCACCGACGAGGGCATCCGCCCCGACTCCTCGGTGGAGACCCTGGCCAACCTCAAGCCGGCCTTCCGGCCCGAGAACGGCAAGATCACGGCCGGCAACTCGTCGCAGATCACCGACGGCGCCTCGGGCGTCCTGGTGATGAGCGAGGCCAAGGCCAACCAGCTCGGCCTCACCCCCCGGGCCCGGTTCCACGCCTTCGCCGTGACCGGCAGCGACCCCATCACCATGCTCACCGGCCCGATCCCGGCCACCAAGATGGCCCTGGAGCGGGGCGGCCTGACCATGGACGACATCGACGTGTTCGAGATCAACGAGGCCTTCGCCTCGGTGCCGCTGGCCTGGGCCAAGGAGCTCGACGCCGACATGTCCAAGGTCAACGTCAACGGTGGGGCCATCGCGCTGGGCCACCCGCTGGGCGCCTCGGGGGCCAAGCTCATGGCCACCCTGCTCAACGAGCTGGAGCGCACCGGCGGCCGCTACGGCCTGCTCACCATGTGCGAGGGCGGCGGCATGGCCAACGCCACCATCATCGAGCGCCTGGGCTGAGCCCGCCGCCCGGCACCGACCGGGCCGACGATGTGCACGGAGGCCGGCCCGCAGGGCCGGCCTCCGTTCGATTCGGGCCTCGCTCGCGGTGCTGGGCCAGGGCAGCGGCGCGCCCGGGCCGCCGGGGCGGCCCTAGTGGTAGCGGGTGGCCACCAGCAGGCCGGCGAAGATGGCGCCGATGGCCGCCACCAGCCAGATGTTGTTGACCCCGCCGGGCAGCACGCCGGCGTAGTTGAGGATGACGATGAGGACACCCAGGGCGAACAGGGCGATGATGAGGACGCCCTGCCACTTGGGGCTGACCTTCTGCTTGCGGTCGATCGGCGGGGTGTAGCGGTCGCTCCGGACGGGGCCGCCGCCGGATGCCTTGGCCGCCGCCTTGGTGGACGGGGTGGCCCGCCCCGACCCCTTGCTCCCGCCCGACCCCTGGTTCCCACTGGATGCCATGCCCGAAGGATAGCGAGCAGCCCGCCCGGCACCGGGACGGCGGAGAGCAGCCCCCCGCCGGCCGGTACCATCGGGGGGCCATGGCGACCCGGGTGCTGGTCATCGACAACTACGACTCGTTCGTCTACAACCTCGTCCAGGAGCTGGGCGAGCTGGGGGCGGCACCCGAGGTCCACCGCAACGACGCCATCGACGTGACCGGCATCCGGGCCGCCCGGCCCGACCTGGTGCTCATCAGCCCGGGACCGGGCCGGCCCGAGGCAGCCGGGGTCTCCACGGCGGTCATCGCCGAGCTGGGCGGCGAGATCCCCATCCTGGGGGTGTGCCTGGGCCACCAGGCCATCGGCCAGGTCTTCGGCGGCGACGTGGTGGCCGCACCGAGCCTCATGCACGGCAAGACCTCGCCCATCCACCACCGGGGCCAGGGGGTCTTCGCCGGGCTCCCCGAGCCGTTCACGGCCACCCGCTACCACTCCCTGGTCGTCGAGCCGTCCACGCTGCCCGACGTGCTCGAGGTGACGGCCGAGACGGCCGACGGCATCATCATGGGCCTGCGCCACCGGGAGCTGGCCATCGAGGGGGTCCAATTCCACCCCGAGTCGATCCTCACCACCGAGGGGCCCTCCCTGCTGGCCAACTTCCTGGCCCAGGCCGGCTGACGCCGGGCCAGCCGGGCCACCGGCCAGGCGGTCGGACGGTCAGGTGGCCCGGCGGCCGCCTAGGGCTTGGTCGTGGTGGTGGTCGACGGGACCGTGGAGGTCGTCGTGGAGGTGGTGGTGGTCGACGAGGTCGTCGTGGTGGTGGGCGGCGGACCGGTCGACACCACGATGTCCACCGAGCTCCCCGGGGCCACCGACTGACCGGTCGCCGGGTTCGACGAGATCACCAGACCAGCCCCGTACTGGGTCGAGGGCTGTGACGTCACCGCGCCGACGTTGAGGCCGGCGTTGCCCAGGACCTGGCCGGCCTGGACCTGGCTCAGGCCGACCAGCGAGGGGACCAGCACGTTGGCCGGGCCCGAGGAGACGGTGAGGGCCACCGAGCCGCCCACGTTGATCTTGGTGCCCGAGGTCGGGTTGGTGGAGAGGACGGTGCCCTTCTGGGCCGTGCTCGTCCGGTAGACCACCGTGTACTGGAGGCCGGCGCTGGTGAGGATGGCCTCGGCGTTGGCCACGGTGGTGCCGATCAGGCCCGGCGGGACCAGGATCTGCTGGACCGGGGCGGGCTCGGCCGCCTTCAGGGTGACCGTGTCCCCCTTCTTCACCAGGGCGTTGGGCGCCGGGTTGGTGGAGAGGACGGTGCCCGGCGGCTTGTCCGACACCTGCTGCTGGACGGTGACGTTGAGGCCGTCGGCCTGGAGGGTGGCGGTGGCCACCGTGACCTGCTGGCCCACCACCGAGGGCAGGTTGAAGGACGCCGCTCCGCCGAGGTAGCCCAGGTTGCGGAGCAGGAAGTAGCCGGCACCGAGCAGGAGGACGATCAGGACGGCGAGGATGATGGCGTAGGTGCGGGTGCGGTTGGATCCGCTCTCCTCGGGGGGTGCCGGCGGGGCCGTCGACACGGGGGGGATCGAGCCCACCGAGGTGACGGCCCGGGTCTCGTCCATCCCGACCGCCGCGCCGACGGCAGTGGCCGCCCCGGCCACGCCGATCATGGCCGTGGTGTCGTCCATGGCCAGCACCGAGCGCCCCTCGTTGAAGCGGAGCAGGTCGGCCCGGAGGTCCTCGGCGGTGCTGTAGCGGTGGGCCGGATCCTTGGCCATGCACTTGAGGATGATGGCCTCGAAGGTCGGGGGGACCTTGGGGTTGATCTCCCGGGGGGCCGGCGGCACGTCACGGACGTGCTTGGAGGCCACCGAGACCGGGGACTCGCCCAGGAAGGGCGGTCGGCCGGTCACCATCTCGAAGAGGACCACACCGAGCGAGTAGATGTCGCTGCGGGCGTCCACGCCGATGCCCTCGGCCTGCTCGGGGGAGAAGTAGGTGGCCGTGCCCATGACCGCCCCGGTCTGGGTGAGGCTCTCCTCGGTGTTCACGGCCCGGGCGATGCCGAAGTCGGTCACCTTGACCTGGCCGTCGTCGGTGATGAGGACGTTGCCGGGCTTGACGTCCCGGTGGACCACCCCGTGCTTGTGGGCGTAGCCGAGGGCGGCGGCCACGTCGGCGCCGATGTCGGCGGTGCGCTCCGCGGTCAGGGGGCCCGAGGACTTGAGGACCGAGGACAGCGGGCGGCCGTCCACGAACTCCATGACGATGAAGTAGGTCGAGGTGTCCTCGCCCCAGTCGAAGACCGGGACGATGTTGCGGTGGGAGAGGTTGGCGGCGGCCTGGGCCTCGCGGCGGAAGCGCTCGACGAAGGAGCGGTCGACGGAGAGCTCGGGGAAGAGGACCTTCAGGGCGACGGGCCGGTCCAGCAGCCGGTCGTGGGCACGGTAGACCTCGGCCATGCCCCCTCGGGCGATGAGGTGCTTGAGCTCGTAGCGCTCGGAGAAGACGCGCGGCGCCTCAGTGGGGTCCATGTCGGTCACAGCCTACGTCCGCCTGTGCTCGCTGCCGGTGTTCTCATCTGCTCGTCTCGGTCTGGTCGGTGGGTCGGGACAACTGGGCGGGGCCGGCTCCGCCCGGGGTCAGGGGGTGGCGGCCAGGGCGGCGGCCAGGATGGCCTTGGTCGGCGGCCCGGAGATCTCGGCGCCTGTCGCCGTGGAGGCCTGGTTGGGCACGGCCACGGCCACAGCCACCTTGGGGTCGTTGGCCGGGGCGAAGGCGATCATCCAGTCGTTGGTCAGCGCGGCGTTGGCCCCGGTCTCGGCCGTGCCGGTCTTGGCCGCAACGTTCCACGCCGGCGGGAAGCCCACCTGCGTGGCCGTGCCGTTGGTGACCACGGCCTGCATGAGGGTGGTGACGGCAGCCGCCGTCAGCGGGTTGGTGGCCGTCTGCCACGGGTGGGGCTGGTAGACGGCCAGGAGGTTGCCGGCCGAGTCGTGGATGTCCCGCATGAGGTGGGGCGTCATGAGCACGCCCCGGTTGGCGATCCCGGCGGCCACCAGCCCCATCTGGAGCACCGTGGCCACCACGTCCTGCTGGCCGAAGGCCGAGTAGGCCTGGGACGGCTTGTTGTTGTTGAACAGCGGACCCGCGGGGAAGTTGGAGACCCCGACCCCGGGCAGGTCGATGGGGAGGTGCTGGTTGAAGCCGAAGGCCTGGGCCTCGGCGGTGAGGGCCGGACCTCCGAGGTCCATCCCCAGGGTGCCGAACGCGGTGTCGCAGGAGGCCGGGAGGGTCTGGGCCAGCACGCCGCCGCAGACCTCGGGGCCGTTGGGCCCCTTGCTGCCGTAGTTGCACAGCGGCTTGTCCGACTGGGGCAGGGGGATGCACCCGGCGTAGGGGATGTAGAGCTTGGCCAGGGCCGGCTGGTGGTCGTAGACGGCGGCCGAGGTCACCGACTTCATGGTGGAGCCGGGGAGGAAGCCGTACTGGAAGGCCCGGGACACCAGCGGGCTCTGGGCGCTCGCCGGGTTGAGGGAGAACCAGGCCAGCCGCTCGACCGCCGGGTCGGGGGAGACCAGCGGGTTGGGGTCGTAGGTGGGGTTGGCGTACATGGCCTCGATGGCCCCGGTCTTCACGTTGATCACCACCGCCCCCGCCTGGGGGGCGGTCCCGTTGGCGTTGATCCCGTCCACGATGGCCGCCACCTGGCTCTGGAGGCCCGAGCTGATGGTGAGGGCGACGTTGCCGGTGGTCGTGCGGTCGACCAGCAGGTCCCGCAGCGACGTGGCCGGCCGGGTGTGGGACTGGAGGAAGCCGTTGTACTCCGCCTCGATGCCGGTCCGGCCGTAGATCAGCGAGTCGAAGCCGACGATCTGGGAGAAGAGGACGGCGGTGTTGGGGTTGTAGGTGCGGCGGAACTTGTAGACGCCGGTGTCGGGCACCGAGCTGGCCAGCACCACCCCGTCGGCCGAGAGGATCTCGCCGCGGGCCTGGCTGCGGGTGACGGCCTGGATCCGGGGGTTCTTGGGGTCCGTGGCCAGCGAGCGGGCCTTGACCACCTGGATGATGTTGAGCTGGACGAAGAGGGCGGCGAAGCAGAGGATCATCACGATCCCCAGCCGTCGGATGCGCCGCTCCATCAGCGGCCGCCGGCGGTGGTGGTGGTCGGGGCCGTGGATGCCGTCGGCACCGTGGTCGTCGACGAGGTGCCCCCCAGCCGCGCCAGGTCGGCGCAGATGGCCTGGTTGGGGTTCTGCTGGCACGAGGTGGCCACCTGGGTGCGCACCAGGTTGGCCACGTAGCTCTGGGCGGCGGCCAGCGAGCTCTCGGGCACGCCCTTGACCAGCTGGGGCACCACATAGGGCGGCACGTCGGCGATGGTCACGCCGGTGCGCTGGACCTCCACCGGCGAGTAGAGGACGCCGCCGCCCACCCGGCCGTGGTAGATCACCAGCTCGTTGTCGGTCACCCCGACGTAGTAGGCGTTCGAGTCGTACCACCGGACGACCAGCCAGCCCCCGGCCACCACGGCGGCCACCAGGACCACGAAGAGCAGGGAGCGCAGGGTGATCAGCCGGCGGCCCCGGGCCGCCTTGCGGGCCTTGCGCCGCGACCGGCGGCGGGCCCACCAGCTGGGCCGGAGAGGCTCGGGGCCGGGGAGGGGGACGACGTCGTCCTCAACCACGGCGGCGGGCCCGGAGCCGGATCCGTCGTCCGGACCAGCGCCAGGCTCGTCGACCGGCGAGAGGAAGTCGGCCTCCACGGCGGCCACGGCGGGCACGGGCACGGGTCCGTCGTCGTCCTCCCCCACCACGACGTCGACCACCACCACGGTGATGTTGTCGCTGCCCCCGTGGGTGCGGGCCGCCCGCACCAGGAGGTCGGCGACCTCCCCGGGGTCGGGCACCGTAGCCAGGACCTCGGCGATCTGGTCGTCGTCGATCTCGTTGGTCAGCCCGTCGCTGCACAGGAGGAACCGGTCGCCCCGGTGGGGCTGGATGCGCCAGAGGTCGACCTCGACGCCCGAGCTCACACCGAGGGCCCGGGTGAGGATGTGCCGGTGAGGGTGGACGGCCGCCTCGGCCTCGGTCAGCTCGCCGGCCCGGACCATCTCGTCGGCCAGGGAGTGGTCGACGGTGATCTGACTCAGGGTCCCGTCGTGGAACCGGTAGGAGCGGGAGTCGCCCACGTTGGCCAGGGCCAGGACGTCCCGGCCGTTCTCCTGGACGAGGGCCACGGCGGTCAGCGTGGTGCCCATCCCCCGGAGCTCGGGGTTGTCGATGCTGTGGTCCCAGACGGCCAGGTTGGCCTCCTGGACGGCCTCGGACAGGCCGGCGCCCGAGGCGTTCCGGGTGAAGGCCACGGCCAGCGTGTCGATGGCCAGCCGGGCGGCCACCTCGCCACCGGCGTGGCCCCCCATGCCGTCGGCCACGGCATAGAGGGTCGGGGTCTCGAGGGCCAAGTCCTGGTTGACGGCACGGACCAGTCCGGTGTCGGTGCCCGAGCCCGAGCGCAGGAGGGTCACGTCAGCGCCCCACCTCGAACACGGTGCCGCCGACCTGGAGGAGGTCGCCCTTCTCGAGCTTGGTCCGCTCGTCGATGCGGACGGTGTTGACCCAGGTGCCGTTGGTCGAGCCGAGATCCTCGACCCAGAGATCGCCGTCGAGCCGGAAGAGGCGGGCATGGAGGCTGGAGGAGTAGGTGTCGTACTCGATGGGCACGCCGCAGCCCGGGGCCCGGCCCACCGTCACCTCATCGCCGACCTCGTAGACGCGCCCGGACTGGTCGTCGGGCCGGATCACGTGGAGCCGGAGCTGGCGGCGGCGCTTGCCGTCGGTCACCGGGTCGGCGTCCTTGCGGCGGCGCTTGCGCTTGAGGGGCCGGACCTCGACCCACACCGCCCGCACCACCCAGAGGAAGAAGAGCCAGAGGAGGAGGATGATCCCGAACTCCAGGACCCGCAGGAGCGGGGCGTTGTCGATCGGCGAGGGTGCGGCCGCGGCCAGGAAGGCAGCCGTCACCGGGGCCCCGCCATGGCTCTGGTGTCCGGGGGCACGACGGAGGGAAGGGTCACGAAGCCTCGAAGCGGAGCGACGTCGTGCCGACGAGGATCTCGTCGCCGTCGGCCAGGATCCGCTCTCGGATCGGCGCCCCGTTCACCCGGGTCCCGTTGGTGGACCCGAGGTCGACGACCACCACGTCGGTGCCCGAGCGGCGGATCTCGGCGTGGCGCCGGCTGGCGTTGGGATCCGACACCACCACCGAGCTCTCGGGGAGCCGGCCGATGGTGATCGGCTCGGGTCCGAGCACGATGCGCTGGCCGTCGGAGAGCACCACCGAGGCGGCAGGCAGGCCCTGGGGGCCCTCCCTGACGGAGGAGACCACGGCGAAGCGGCCCCTGCGCTGGCGGGGGTCCTCCACCACCGAGACGGTTACCGGCCCCATGAAGGAGTACTCCTCCATCCGGGCGTGGTCCCGGGCGGCCTCCTCGAGCTCACGCACCAGGGCGTCCAGGAAGGACTCGAAGCGGTCGAAGTCGTGGGCCGAGAGGTGGACCACGAAGGAGTTGGGCGAGATGAGGCCGTTGACGCCCAGCCGGCGGCGAAGGTCCATTTCCCGGGTGACCCGCCGGCCGATCTCCACCGGGTGCAGGTCGCCGCGGAACGCCTTACCGAGGGCGCCGTCGAACATGCGCTCGAGGCGCCCTTCGAAGTTCTGGAGACCCATGACCGATGCAGCCTACCGGCGGCCACCCCCGGATTGGGGGTACGGGGAGGGTGATCCGGCGGTCGATCGAGGGTGCGGTCACCGCGGGAGGGGCCGGTCCCCTTCCGGCCGGGAGCGTCGTCGCCCGTGCGGTGCCCACCCCGATCATCGGGTAGCCTCTCCGGGTCGCTCGGGCGAGTGGCGGAATTGGCAGACGCGCAGGATTCAGGTTCCTGTGTCCGAAAGGATGTGCGGGTTCAAGTCCCGCCTCGCCCACTCCGGGGTGCCGGCTGGACCGTCGGGTTCACGTCGAAAGCACCCCGATGACGTAGTTCCGCAGAGCGCTGAGGAGCCGGAGCTCAGCCTCCGGCGAGGTGGTCCCGCTCGAGCACCGCCGCCGAGGCCAGGATGTTGTGGGCCACGAACGACCGCTCCTGGGCGGCACGGGCGTCGAGGAGGTCCGCCTTCAGGGCGTGCGCCTCGGCCAGCGGACCGTCGGCGTGGAACAGGACGAAGTCCACCAGGTGCAGCGCCAGCTGGAGGTCGGCCACGTCGTCGGACCCGGCGAGCGCCCGGGCCCGCTCCAGGATCGGCCCGGTGCCGCCGACCAGGCCGACCACCTCATGGGCGATGTCCTGGCGGCTGCTCGGGAAGAGCATGGACGGGTTGCCGTCGTACCAGCCCATGTACCGCCGCATCACGTCACGCACGGCGAAGGCCGTGCAGCCGTAGAGCGGCTGGAGGTACGAGCTCGCAGCGAGCTCCTCGGGTAGCGCCACCTCGGCCAGGATCTGCTCCTGCCACTGGCCCGCGTTGAGCCGGCGGACCACCTCGCCGTCGAGGTAGCGGAGGGCCTCCGCCGTCGTGGCCAGCATCTCCCGGCCGTGCTGGCGGAACACCCCGCCGTGCCCCGAGACGATGGCGGCCGGATCGAGGGAGGCCATCTCCTCCAGGACCTCGGCCCACTCCAGGACGTAGCGCTGGACCCGGAACGGCGTGCCGGCGTTGGGCAGGGAGGACACGATGAAGTCGCCGCCGACGATCACCCGGGGGCCCGGGATCCAGATCCAGGTGTGATCGTCCGTCTCGCCGAGGCCGTGGCGGCAGTCGAGGACCTGGCCGCCCAGGTCGTCCAGCACCAGACGGTCCTCGTAGGCGACCGTCGGCGGGCAGTAGACGGCGTTGCGCACCACGTCGCCGCCGTGCCGGTCCCAGATGGCGAACTGTGCGTCGAAGGTCCCCGCCAGATGGCCCGCTGTCTTGGCGTAGCGCTCGAACCGGCGGGCCACGTTGACGTGCCCGACGATGTCCGGAGCGTCGTGGCCGCGGGCGGCGGCGTCCTCGAGGAGCGCCGGGGTGCCGAAGGCGTGGTCGTAGTGCCCGTGGGTGTAGATGACGTAGCGGACCGGCAGATCGGTGAGGCGGCGGAGCTCCTCCACCACCCGGGGGCCGTTGGTGAACAGGCCGGGGTCGATGACGGCGACGGCGTCGGACCCCAGGACCAGCGTGGTGTTCCCGAACCCGGCGAGGAAGTAGACGCCCGCACCGATCTCGGTCGCCTCATGCGGCGTGCGCGACTCGCCCAGGGCCTCGGGTCCTGCGGACTGGATGGGGTCAGGGGTCGGGCTCACGGTTCACCTGCTCTGCGTCGGCGGAATGCGAAGACTAGGCCGGTGGTCCGGCGGTGCGGCAGGTGGTCGGGTGATCGGGCGGCGTGCGGGAGGGTCAGGACCCGTGCCACCGGCTCAGGCGTCCTCGCCGCCCAGGAACCGCTGGAACCACCGGGCCGACTCCTTGGGGATCCGCTTCAGGTCGTCCTCGTAGTCGATGTAGACGAGGCCGAACCGGGGCCGGGTCCCGAAGAACCACTCCACGTTGTCGGCGTACGACCAGTGGAAGTAGCCGTCCACCGGCACCCCGGCCTCCTTGGCCGCCAGCACGGCCCGCAGCTGCTCCCGGACGTACCAGATGCGGACGTCGTCCTGGATCCGGCCGTCGTGCACCCGGTCCTGGAGCCCGAGGCCCGACTCGGTCACCACCAGGCGCTCGGCGATGGGGTGGGAGGCGCACATCTTCAGCAGGTGCTCCAAACCCTCGGCGTCGGCCGGGATGCCGATGTCCGAGCGCAGCGCCACCTCGGCGCCGGTGACCTTGGCCGTGGGCAGCCGGCCGACCACCGGCCAGCGCTTCTCGGACAGGGAGATCGGCCCGTAGTACTGGACGCCCAGGAAGTCGAAGGGGAAGCGGACGGCCTCGAGGTCGCCGTCCTGGATGGCCGGCTTGACCAGGTTGACCACCCGGTTGTCCTTGAACGGGTAGCCCAGGCCGGCCGGCGGGTCGAGGAAGATCCCGTTGGTCAGCGCCTCGATGGCCGCCTTGCGCCGCACGGTCCGCTCGTCGGTGGCCCCATAGGGGCGGACCGGGACCAGGATGTGGGTGGTGCCGATCTCGGCGCTCTCGGGCAGGACGGCCCGCATGCGCCGGGCCCCCTCGGCGATGGCCAGGTGCATGTGGTGGACCGCCCGCAGGGTGGCAGCCGGGTGGAAGCCCCGCTTGCCGTACATGCCGAGCAGGAGGTGGCCGGCCACCGAGCCGGGCTCGTTGAAGACCATCCACTTGGCGACCCGGTCGCCATAGCGTTCGGCGCACAGCTCGGCCAGGCGGGCGAAGGGCTCCACGATCCCCCGGTCCCCCCAGCCCCCCTTCTCCAGGAGGGCCTGGGGCATGTCCCAGTGGTGCACGGTGACCCACGGCTCGAGGCCGGCGGCCAGGGTCTCGTCGATGACCCGGTCGTAGAAGGCGATGCCCTCAGGGTTGGGCGGGCCCGAGCCGTCACCGAGCAGGCGGGGCCAGCTGATCGAGAGCCGCTTGGCCCCGAACCCCAGCTCGGCGATGAGGGCGATGTCCTCGGGGTAGCGGTTGTAGAAGTCGATGGCCCGGTCGGCATGCGGCCCGCCGGCGATCCGGCCGGCGGCGTCGAGGCGGTCCCACACCGACGGCGGCTTGCCGCCGACCGTGGACGCCCCCTCCACCTGCCAGGCCGCCGAGGCCACGCCCCAGGTGAAGTCGCTTCCGAAGTCGTCCCGTCGCATCGCTCGCTCTCCCTCCCCGTACGCCGGTGCGCCGCTCCGGTGCCGGGGTGGCGGCCGGGACGGACCCGACGATCATGGCCCATGGGACGGCGGTGCGCGGCGGCCCGGCGCCCGCTACCGTCCCGGCCATGGCTGCGCCCACCATCGTCACCTGTGCCGTCACCGGGTCGGCTCCCACCCACACCCAGAGCCCGGCCGTCCCGGTGACCCCCCAGGAGATCGCCGCCTCGGCGCTCGAGGCGGCCTCCGCCGGGGCGGCCGTGGTGCACATCCACGTGCGCGACCCCGAGACCGGGGCCCCCTCCAGCGACGTGGCCCACTACCGCCAGGTGGTCGAGGAGATCGGCGCATCGGGATCGGACGTGATCGTCAACCTCACCACCGGGTGGGGCGGCCGGTTCCTGCCCAGCGCCGACGATCCCCGGGTGGCCGACCCGGGGTGCAACCTCACCGGCCCCGAGGAGCGCACCCGCCACATCGTCGAGCTCCGACCGGAGATGTGCAGCCTGGACGTGGCCACCTTCAACCTGGGCGAGGTCGCCTACCTCGGCCTGCCTTCCCACGTGCGGGCCATGGCCGCCCGGATGCGGGAGGCCGGATCCCTCCCCGAGCTCGAGGTCTTCGAGGTGGGCCACCTCCGCCTGGCCGCCCACCTGATCGAGACCGGCCACATCCCCGGCCCCGGCCACTTCCAATTCTGCCTGGGGCTCGACTGGGCCCTCCCGGCCACCGAGGCCGTGGTCGATCTGCTCCGCGACCTCCTGCCCCCGGGGGCCACGTGGTCGGCTTTCGGGATCTCCCGCCACCAGATGCCCATGGTGGCCATCGCCGCGTCCCGGGGTGGGCACGTCCGGGTGGGCCTGGAGGACAACCTCTACCTCGACCGGGGCCGCCTGGCCCCGTCGAACGCCGCCCTGGTGGAGCGGGCGGTGATGGTCGTGGAGGAGACCGGGCGCCGGGCGGCCACCCCGGCGGAGGCCCGCCTGATCCTGGGGCTCACCCCACGCTGATCCCGAGGAGCGAGGCGCCGGGGACCCGCTCCCGGATCTTCAGCGGCCGACCGGCCCGCACCTCGCTACGCTCCGCCGGTCCCCCGATCCGAGGAGCGCCCGTGCCCGTCCCCGTCGCCTTCGACGTCGTCTCCACCACCGGGCTCGAGTCGTCCCCGGTGGCCGAGGCCCTGGCCGGCCTGCGGGCCCACGAGGCCCGCTACTTCCACAACAAGCACGGCGTGCCCTTCGCCGTCAGCCCGGCCGCCGACGCCCCGGAGTCCCTGGCCTGGGTCACCGGGATCCTGGCCGACGAGCGGGACATCATCATCGCCTCGCCCCCGCTCGAGGTGGCCGAGGTCGACGTCCCCGGCGTGCGGTGGACCTACGTCTTCTACGAGAGCGGGCTGGCCGTCAACGTGCTGTGGTCCCTCGAGAACCCGTCCGACCGGGCCGTGGGCTTCAAGCTGTCCGACGGGATGGACGTCCCGGCCGAGCTGGTCGAGCGGTTCAAGTTCGCCCGCATGAAGTCGGCACTTGCCGGCACCATCCGGGGCACCTACTTCAAGATCAAGGGCGAGCACTGAGCCGACGGGTGCACGGGCGACATCCGGACGCGCCGGAGGGCGCCCCGCAGGGCGCCCTCCGTGCTTGGACCAGGTCGGCCGAAACGTTCAGCAGGCCGTGACCGAGATCTTGGTGACCGAGTCGGTGAAGATCATGCACACCCCGTTGTTCGGGTTGGCGAAGACGATCTTCTGGGTTCCGTAGAAGGAGCCCTGGTTGTCGGGCATCACGGTGAAGTAGGACGAGGTGAGGACGGACTTGGTGACCTTGTCGACGAACGTGACCGACAGGTAGGCCGGGCTGGCCGACCAGCACGAGCCGCTGTAGGTGAGGTTGGTGATGGGAAGGCTGCCCGACATCCCGCCGTACGACTGGGTCAGCGTGGCCGAGGGGGCATGGGACTGGCAGTAGAGGGCCGGGGCGAAGTAGTTGTAGTTGAGGGCCGAGGTGATGGCCCCGGCGGGCTGGGCCACCACAGCGGCCCCGGCCAGCGAGAGGCCGGCGGTGGTGGCGACTGCGGCGAGTGCGGCGGCGATGCGGTTGCGCTTCATGGTGGTGCTCCTTGTCCTATCGGGGGTCCGCTCTGGACCACCGACAGCGTGCGCCTTCCCTGGCCCCGTCACCGCCGCCGGCACGACGGACGGTGTGTCACGGTGCCGACACACCGGTGCGCCCGTGCAGGACCGGCCGTCCAGACCGCCGACGTCCGGACGGATGCCGCCCTCCCGCCCGGCCCCCGGGATCAGGTGGTGCCGTAGGTGGTGGAGCGGTCGGCCGCCCGGGCGCCGCTCTCGGCCAGCTCGTCGGCCACCGCCGCCAGGTCGGTGCACAGCTCGTCGGCCACCGCGGCATGGCCCGCGTGCACCGTGGCATGGAGGCTGTCGGGAGGCGTCTGGCGGTCGAAGAACCACCCGCCCCGGGCGGCCAGGCCGTCACCGAGGGCGAAGGTGTCGATCCCCCCGTCCCCCTCGACGCCCCCGAAGGCGAAGACGGTGAGGTCGGGTTCCCCCCGCAGGGTCAGGTGGGGAGAGGCGGCAATAGCCCCCTTGATGGCCTCGGCGGCCCGGTGGGCGTCGCCGGCCAGGCGGAGGTAGCCGTCCTCGCCCAGGTGGTGGAGGACGGCCCATCCCGCGGCGATGGGCCCGGCCGGCCTCGTCCCGGCCATGGCCGGGGAGCCGTAGAAGCCGCCCAGCCACCGGTCGGTCACGAAGGGCTGGAGCCGGCCGAGCTCGGGGGTCCGGTAGAGGACGACCGAGACCCCCTTGGAGGCGTACCCGTACTTGTGGAGGTCGGCCGAGATGGAGGTGACCCCGGGTACCGAGAGGTCCCACCGCTTGGACACGTAGCCGAGACGGCCGAGGAAGGGCAGCAGGAACCCGCCCAGGCAGGCGTCCACGTGGCAGAGCACGCCCCGCTCGGCGGCCAGGGCGGCCAGGTCGGGGATGGGGTCGATGACCCCCTGCGGATACGACGGCGCCGAGCCCACCACCAGCACGGTGCTCTCGTCCATGGCCACCGCCATGGCCTCCACGTCGGCGGCCCCGTCGGGCCCGACCGGCACCCGGCGGGACTCCACGTCGAACCAGTGGGCCGCCTTCTCGAAGGCGGCGTGGGCGCTGGTGGCCAGGACCATGTTCGGCCGGTCGATGCCCCGCGCTGCCCGGCCCCAGTCCCGGGCCGTCCGGGTGGCCTGGAGGAGCGACTCGGTACCCCCCGAGGTCAGGTAGCCCCGGACGCCGGTGCGCTCGTCGTCGGCGAGCGCGTCGCCGCCCAGCAGGCCGGTGGTGATGGTCACGATGTCGTGCTGCATCCACCCCAGGCTGGGGAAGACCAGGGTGTTGAGGGCGTTCTCGGCCGAGTACATCCCGGCGGCCTGCCCGAGCAGGTCGAGGACGTCGTCGCCGGCCGTGTAGACGAGGCTGAACACCCGGCCGCCCCGCCAGTCCCGGTCGTCCCGCCGGAGCTCCTCCATACGGGCCAGGACGTCCCCGGCGGTCAGACCCTGTGCCGGCAGGCGGTTGTCCGGAAAGCCCTCAGGTGCCATGGGCGGGATCGTAGGCGCCCGGCCCGGCACGGGCTGCGCCCCCATCATTCTGCGCTCCTCCGTGGACGTCGGGTCGACGACAGTCCGTGCGTCGCCGGAACGACGGACGGCCCGGTTCCCGCCGTTCAGAGTGCTGTTGTCCAGATCGGACGACCACGAACCCTCAAGGAGAACCTCTGATGAACCGCAACCGCATCACCACCGCCCTCGCCGCCGTCGCCGTCGCCGGTACGCTCGCCACCGGAGGCGCCGCTGCCCTCGCCGCCCCTGCCGGAGCGGCCACCTACACCATGCAGGCCTGCGTGCTCGGTTCCCGGACCTTCACCGGCACCTGCCCGGTCATCAGCGTGACGCCGATCACCTCGTACTTCATGGGCTACCAGGTGACGGGGCGTCAGTTCACCCCTGGCGGCTCGGTCACGGTGACGTCGACGTACACCAACCACTACTACAAGACCCCGACCACCACCATCATCACGGTCAAGGCGGACGCCACCGGTTCCATCGCCCTGCCCGTCTCCGCCTGCGACAGCGGCACCGTCACCGCCAAGGACGCCACCACCGGCTGGGTGTCCAACGCAGCGGCCTTCACCTACTGGTCGTGCCTGGGCTGATCGGCCCATCACCAGAAAGGGCAACGGGCGGCGTCCTCCGGGGCGCCGCCCGTCCGCGCCCGGAGCCGCCCACGGTCACCAGGGCCAGGCGTGCCCGTCCAGCCGCACCGTCGTCATCGCCCCAGGCAGCCCGGTGACGCCGTCGCCCGGCCGGAGCACCACGACATCCACCGAGCCCGTCATCGGGAACCCGCCCCCCATGACCATGCGGGAGGCGGCGGCCTCGACGACACGTTCCGGGAAGGGGTCGAACGACGGCGACTCCCTCGGGTCTCCATCGAGCCGTGGCCCCAGGCCGATCTCCCAGAACCAAGGTGCCCCGCCGTCTGCGTAGGGGACCACCCACCGGGCGCCGAACCGCTCGGCGGCATCGATCAGCTCGGACGGCCCGTTCATGAGCTGCTGGCGCACCTGCCACTGCTCCGGGGGCACGAAGGGGAGGTACCGGGCGACCGAGGAGGTCACCAACGCCGCCGGGTACGAGAACCAGCCCCGATACCCCCCGAAGACGACGTCGACAGGACCATGCTCTGCGTGCCACCGGTCGGCCACGCCGCGGACGTCGCCGAGATGGTCCCGACCCGAATCGGCGAGGAAGGCGGCGGACCACCCCGGGGTCCGCACCACATAGGTGTTGCCGGCGTTCCTGATCTCGGGGTGGAGCACCGGCCCGTCGGTGGGCTGCTCCCCGTAGAAGGGGAGCGCCGTGATCTCGAGGTCGCCCACGGTGATCGACTGCCACCATCCCAGCGCCACCACGTCGGCGAAGCCCAGCTCCCAGAGGCGGCGGACCAGATCGACCGCCAGCACGGTCTCCCGCTCGAGCACCGGGACCACCACACGCGTGTCCGGATCGATCCGCAGGAGGCTGGCCGGGTCGAAGTGGTCAGGGTGCGAGTGGGTGATGAGCACGGCGTCTACGTCTCCGAGCTGACCGGGACCGAGCGGCTGGTAGCCCGTCGGCCACCGTGCCTCCGCTGGGCGGAAGTACGGGTCGACCATCACCGAAGCCCGCGGGCCCCGGACGACCACGGTGTTGTGCCCGACGAAGGTCAGGTCGGCGTCCATCCGGTCCGTCTCGCTCTCCCCGTCATCGACAAGATCGTGCTCCCACAGCACCTTCCCGAGAGGCGAGGAGATGTCTGGACGGGCCAGCGCGGCGTGGAGACGGTCCCACCGCCCGGGCTCGACACCGATCCGCAGGCTCGTGCCGGCCCGGACCAGATCGAGGGCTCCGTGCCGTGCCAGCAGCGGATCGGGGAAGCGGAACGCCTCCCGGACGTCCCAGGCCCCGCCCGACGGCGCAGCGATCGCCCGGAACGCCTCCTGGCCTGCCGCCTCGACGAGGGCGGCCCGGCTCCTCCGGCTGACCGCATCGGGGCCCCCTCGCTCGACGAGGCGGACGATGGGCCCGAGCGCCTCCCGGACGGTCTGCTCGGGTCGGGCACCGATCGGCGAGCCGAACGGCGTTGCGTCGTCAATCGACACCACGAGTTCGACATCCGGCTGCAGACGCACATCAGTCATTATGGACCCGTGCCCAAGGTCCTGCCCTTCGCCAGCGGTCGGGTCGCCGCATGGGCGCTCGACGAGATCGTGGACTTCGAGGCGCCGGTACTCCGCAGTGCTGGAGCGGCCATCTGCCAGCTGCGCCACGCCGTGGATGCCGCCCGCGGCGCCGTCGTCGACTCCCTGGGCGAGGTCATCCCCGGCACCTCCGACCGGACCACCCGACGGGCCCTCCTTGACGCCCGCCGCACCGCCTTCCGAGGCCGCCAGCCGCTCCCCGCCGGCACCGACCTCCCAGCGACGGCCGAGGAAGACCGAAGGCGGCGGAACCGCCTGGCCGACCTGACGGCCGATTTTGACGAGGCCTACCAGCACGAGCTGGACCGTCAGCGCTCCCGGCTGCACGCGCTGGGGGCCGACGAGCGGTTCCGCACGGCACTGCAGGCTGCATCGCCGGGCGCCGGGCGCGACTGGGCCCGGCTGTTGGAGCACGGTGACGACGGCCGGGCACGGACCACGAAGATCGAGGACACGGCGACCCGCTTCCTCCTGCGCGCCGCCGGCCGGGCAACCCCGTTCGGCGGCTGGGCCCATGACGGCGTCGTCGGTCCAGGAGCGGACGACTGGTCGATCGACCGGTCGGCTCCGGGGTGCCGGTTCACGTGGAGCACCGGGCTCCGCCAGGAGATCGGCCTGGCCATCGAGGAGCAGCACCGCTTCTGGGGCGGGTGGGCCGAGCAGTTCCGGGCCGCCACGATCGACATGATCGCCGACGGTGCCCTCTATCCGCCACAGCCGGCCGAGCCCGACACCACCCGGGGCGTCTTCGGCCTCCGCCCGATCCCCGCTGCAGCGGTCGACCGGGCCATCGCACAGTGGACGGACGAGATCGGCCCGCACGCCGCCGCACCCTCCATGACCGTGGCCATCGAGCCGACCTTCCGGGGCGGACCGGCAGGCACCGTGGTCTGCACCCCCTCGGACGCCGGCGTGTGGATCGGGGGATCCCGGCCCCATCCCGGGGTCCTGGCCACCCGCACACCGGTCGCCCGGGCCGTGCGGGACCTCTACCGCTCGTGGCCCCTGGAGGTGGTCGGCCTCGTGGGTGCTGATCCCCTCCGCCCGCAGACCAGCGAGCCCGTCGCTCCGCTGACCGATCGGGTCCTCGATGCCGCCGGCCTCTCCTCGGTCGCCGTGGATCCCCCGTTCCTCGTGGAGGACGGGGTGCGGGCCGTGCTGGCCTACGACTCCACGGCCGCCATCGGGACGAGGGACCCCCTCTCCCGTCTGCTGGCCCTCACGGCGTCGTCACTCGGGTGGGAGCTCCCCGGCTTCGGGTTCCCCGCACTCCCGCGCGAGCGGTCCACCTGGAAGCACCTGCCACGGCTCACCCTCCCCGGTGGCGCCATCCTCTCCCCCGAGCGGTGGACAGTCGACGGGGACCGACTCGACGACCTGCTCACGGCCACCGGCGCAGCCCAGTACCTCCTGTGGCAGTCTCTCGTCGGTGAGAACCGCTGGCCAGATGCCGTCCACGTGCGCTGGGACCCTCATCCCCATGGGCCGATGCTGCCCGTGCGGACGTCCTCGCCGCTGGCCGTCCGTGCCGCGCTCAACGGGGTCCCCCCGGGGACGGCCCGCCTCGTGATCAGCGAGGTGCCCCCCTCCGGCGTTCCCGACGGGAGCGGTCGCCGGTACGTTGCCGAGATCGGGGCCATCTGGCACGACCCGTCGTACTGGAGGGAACGTCCGTGACGTGGACCCAGATCAGCTGCGCAGTCTTCGCCCAGCAGGGCGTGGAGCCCATCTGCTTCCCGTGGGCGGAGCTCCGGGACGAGATCTCCGGACTCGGGACCCAGGGTGGTCTCCGTCGGTTCTGGTTCGTCCGCAAGCCGCCCGGGGTGCGGCTGCGGTTCGAGACGGCCGATGACGGCGCTTCGCTGGTGGCCAGGCTGGTGCCCTGGCTGGCCGAGGCAGAGGCCCGCAACCAGGTCCGCAGCTTCCGCCTCACCACGTACGAGGCCGAGGAGCACAAGTTCGGCGGGAGCGTGGGGATGGAGCTCGCTCACGGGCTCCTCGACGCGCACGCCCGGGCCGCCGTCGCCGTGCTGGCTGAGGACGCGGCGCCGGAGCACCGTGCTGTCCTGTGGCGGGGTGCGTTGGGCGCCCTCCTGGATGGCGCGCTCGCCGACGACGACGAGCGATGGGACGTGTGGTCCCAGATCCTCGCCGCGCTGCCCGACGGTCCCGAGGCGTCGGGGCGGGATCGACCGTGGCATCTTCCGGACCGGTCCGACGACGGCGACCACCCCGAGATCCGTGAGATCGGGGTTCGGCTGCGGGCGTGCGCCGACGCCGGGGTGCTGACCGCCGGCCCCCGGGCCTGGTGTCGGTCGGCTGCCTTCTTCCTGTCCAATCAGATGGGACTGCCCTACTGGGACGACCTCTTCGTGGCCACCGTGCGCTCCATGGCCGTGCGGCCGTGACCTCCGCTGCGCCGGGGTCGGCACTGCGTGCCTGGCTCGGTCCGGTCACGCCCAAGTGCGACGGCTCCCAGCGGAGCCGGGGTGCCGCCCAGACGGTCGATCTCCTCCGGCCGATCCTCTGGGACCGGTTCGGCATCACCCGCCTGGCCCCGGTGACCGGACTGGACCGCATCGGCATCCCAGTCGTGATGGCCGTGCGGCCCAACAGCCGATCCCTCGCCGTGTCCCAGGGGAAGGGGGTCACGCTCGACGACGCCCGGGCCTCCGCCCTCATGGAGGCGGTGGAGCTCTGGCACGGCGAGCAGCACGCCGTGACCGTCCGCCACGCTTCGTGGTCCGAGCTCCGCCACGGGACGGACGACACCGGCCCGGCCCCCATGGACCCGAGCCGGCTGCAACTGAGCGCCGACACCCGTTGGCACGCCGACCTCGTCATCCCCTGGGCTCAGGGCCAGCAGCTGCGCACCGGGAGGCCCGTCTGGGTCCCCTACGAGCTGGTCCACACCGATGCCCGTCTGCCGCTGCACCCGGGGAGCGGGTGCTTCTCGCGCAACTCCAGCGGCCTGGCCTCCGGCAACACCCGTGCCGAGGCGGCGCTCCACGCGCTCTGCGAGCTGATCGAACGCGATGCCGGTGCGCTCCACGCCGCCGACCCCGCCGGTCCCGGGGCCCGCCGGGTGGACCTCGAGAGCGTGGACCACCCCGTCGCCCGTAGCCTCCTGGCCCGGTATGCCGACGCCGACATCGCCGTGATCTGCTGGGAGGTGACGAGGGACATTCCGATCCCCACCTTCCAGGTGGTCATCTCCGACCGGTCCGCTGATCCCCACATGCGCCCGATCGGGGCGGCCTACGGGGCAGGGACCCATCCGGACCGTGGCATCGCGCTGGTCCGCGCCCTGACCGAGGCAGCCCAGTCCCGGCTCACTGCGATCTCCGGTGCCCGGGACGACCTGACCCGGGCCCGGGTCCGGGCCACCCAGGACGGGGACGCCCTGCGCCACTTCCAGGCCTTGGCGGAGCAGACCGGGAGGCGCCGGTTCACCGATGCACCTACGGTCACCGGGGCCACCGTCGACGACGACCTGGACGCCGTCCTCGCGGCGCTCGCCGCCGTCGGAGTCGACGAGCCGGTGGTGGTCGACCTCACCATGGACGACCTCCCCGTCCATGTGGTCCGGGTCGTGGTCCCCGGCCTCGAGGGCGCCAGCTCCACCCCCTCGTACCGGCCGGGTCAGCGGGCCCGGTCCACTGCCCGCGGTGGCACCCCGTGAGCGTCGGACGTGTCCACGTGTTCCTCGGGCCCTCGCTCGCCGCCCCGGTCGCCCGATCCATCGTCCCGGATGCCGTCCTCCATCCGCCGGTGTCCCAGGGTGACGTCCTGCGGGCCCTGTACGACGAGCCCGCTGCGCTGGTGATCATCGACGGGTTCTTCGAGCTCGTCCCGTCGGTCTGGCACAAGGAGATCCTGCAGGCGATCAGCACGGGCGTCCCCGTCCTGGGCGCGGCGAGCATGGGAGCGCTCCGCGCCGCCGAGCTCCACCAGTTCGGGATGATCGGACACGGGACCGTGTTCGAGTGGTTCCGCACCGGTGCCATCGAGGACGACGACGAAGTGGCCGTGGCCCACGCCGATGCCGACGCCGGCTACCGCTCCCTGTCCCACGCCCTCGTCGACCTCCGGCACCTCTTCACTGGCGCCCATGCTTCCGGGGCGATCGACGACCGGGAACGTGACGCCCTCGTCGATGCCGCCCGATCGATTGCGTTCCCCGACCGGCACCTGGTGACCGCCATCGAGGCAGCCGGCCTCCCGCCGGAAGCCGCCGAACGGCTCCGGCGGTTCGCCGCCGAACATGGACCGGGGCTGAAGGAGCAGGACGCGCTGTCGGTGCTCGAGCTCGTCGCCGCCACGCCGGTCGACCAGCTGGCGCGACCCGCACGACCCGTCGATGTCGAGCGCACCGTCTTCCTCCACGACCTGGAGGTGGAGGTCGACCTCGCCCGGGCCGGGGGACGGCTCGACGACCCGGCCCCGCTCCGGGGCACCGACACGGTGCCGGTCATGCGCAAGAAGATCCTGCTGCGCCTCCTGGCCCGGCAGCGGGCGTCCGCCCTGCCGCTCCCGGTGTCCAACGAGGAGCTCGCCGATGAGCTGGCCCGGTTCCGGTCCACCCACGCCCTCGAGGACGACGACGCCCTCCGGTCCTGGTGCCGGACCGAGGGGATCAGCGACGAGGCGCTGCTCTCCTTCATCATCGACTCGGTGCTGGTCGAGAAGCTCCAGATGCAGCACCGCTTCGAGATCGATGCGCTGATGGCCGATCAGCTGCGCATCTCGACAGCCCGCCTGCGCGACGCCATCCCTGGCGCCGAAGGGGACCAGGGCGCCTGACTGCTGTACGCGACGATGGCCCGGCTGGAAGGCCGGGCCATCGTCCGCCGTCCTGTGTTCAGGACCGTGCGGCTGTCACCAGGGGCACATGACCGTGGTCATGGACGTCTTCACCGACGTCGGAGTAATCGTCGACACCGTGGTCACCGTGCTCAGCGACGTCGTCGTCAAGGCGTACCCCTCGACCTCGCTCCCCTCCACCATCTCGTTCACCCGGTCGACGTACTCGCCCTCGGCCTTGCAGGCCGCAAGCGTCGACTCCCGGATGAAGTACAGCGAACCGTCGTCGCCCCGCAGGACGACTCCACCCTCTTGCTCCTCCGACATCTGCGGTGCTCCTCTCCGTCGTGTGCTGCCACGTACTGAAGTGCTGACGGCGTCAGCACCCCCACAGTGTCCGACAGATCTTTCCTGTCGTCAAGCGTCTTGCCGGGGGCATCCGCCAGCCACGGCAAGTCCTTCTCGGCCGTCCGGCAGTCACGAGTCGGCGATCACCAGGGGCACATCATGGTGGTGCCCGCCGGCTTCACCGTCGGCGTCGACGTCGACGTCGAGGACACCGTGGTCACCGTGCTCAGCGACGTCGTCGTGAGGGCGTACCCCTCGACCTCGCTCCCCTCCACCATCTCGTTCACCCGGTCAACGAACTCGCCCTCGGCCTTGCAGGCCGCAAGCGTCGACTCCCGGATGAAGTACAGCGATCCGTCGTCGCCCCGCAGGACGACACCACCCTCGTGCTCCTCCGCCATCTGCGGCGCTCCTCTCCATCGTGTGCTGCTGCAGTACGTGCTGACGGCGCCAGCACTCCGACAGTGTCTGGCAAGCGCCTTCAGCAGTCAAGCGTCCCGCCGGCGGCATCCGCCCGCCTCAGCACGGTCCTGCCGCCGACCCGAGGCTGTCTCGGTCAGGCCGGACGGAGGAGGAGCGCCCGGATGGCGATGAGCCCGTCCACGGTGGCCATCGCCACACCGGAATCTGCCCAGGCCGCGCGGTGGCCGGCCACCGGCTGTCCCGGCCGGGACGGCGCCAGGGCGCGCAGCTCGTCGGCCCCGACCGAGCACGATCCGAACCGCGTCTGCACGCTCCAGGCGTCTGCACCTTCCGACGAGAGCTCGATGTCCTCCGCCCACTCGATGGAGTAGCGCTGGGGGTCGTCGGGCTCAGGAAGGCTGAGCCGGTGGAGGAACGGGACGTCCTCGTAGCGGTCCAGGTAGAGCACGGCGTATTCCTCGAACCCGGGGAACTGCTGGTCCGGGAAGTTCCGCCCCGAGGACCGGTACCGTTCCCGCAGCGAGCCCACGGCCCGGTCGAGCACATCGGCGACCTGGGCAGGATCCATCCCCCGGCGGTTGACCCACCGTGAGACGCTGATCGGGAAGTCCTGGGTGCGGAGGACCACCCGGTCGATGTCCACACCGAACTCGTCAGCCTGGTCGGCGTAGTCGGTGCGCAGGTCGAGGCCGAACGGGTGGACGTCGAAGGTGTTGCGGGGGTCGGCGAGCGTGTCCGACTCCTCGAGCAGGAAGCCGACTGTCTCGGCCGCCAGCTCCTCGGTCTCCTCCGGGAAGCCGATGATCGAGAACAGGTGCACGGCGATGCCTGCCTCGACGCAGTTGCGGAGCACGGTGCGCACGACGGGAAGGCGGATCCCCTTGTCCATCCGGTCGAGCATCACCTGGGATCCGGACTCCAACCCGAAGTACAGCTTCCGCACGCCCATGGCGTAGAGCTCAGCGCAGGCCTCCGGGGTGAAGCCGGGCTCGAATCGGGCGTAGCCGACGAATCGGGCTCGCACCTCAGGACCCCCGTCGATCTCCGCAAGGGCGCGCCCGAGCTTGCGGAGGAACGCCGGCGAGAGGGTCTCGTCGGTGATCTCGAAGTGCCGGGCGCCGTGGCGTCGATGGAGGGCGACGACATCCGCGGCCACCTGATCCGCCGGGCGCATCCGGTAAGCCCGGGGGGAGATCCGGTTGATGGCGGGGATGTCGCAGAACTTGCACCGGTTGAAGTAGCACCCCTTGCCCGTCAGGATCGGCAGCACGAGGTGTGGCGCAAGGTACCGGTCGAGGGGCAGGCCGTCGAAGTCGGGCGTGGGCAGGTGCGGGACCTCTTCGACCATGGTCGGGCCGGCGACGACGGCTCCCGACGGACCGAGCACCAGCGTGTTGGCGACGCCTTCGCCGGTCCCGCCGGCGGACACGGACCGGACGAGTTCCAGGAGGGCGTGCTCCCCCTCGTAGGGGACCACGGCGCGGCAGAACGTCGAGAAGAACGCCGGCCGTCGCATGAGCTCGGGCGCGAACTTGGCGAACACCGTGCCGCCGATGGCCACCACGTGCCCGGCCTCGTGGAGCATGCGGGCGAGGTGGAGACCGGGGATGATCTGCTGACGGTTGAGGATGGAGATGCCGATGACATCGGGCCGGTCCTCGGCGAGGGCTGGGAGGAGCTCCGAACGCCAGAGCCCGTCGAACAGATTGGTGGATCGGTCGGCGGTGACGGCGATCAGGTCGGCCAGACGGGTCGGATCGCAGCCGTCCACGTCATAGGCGGCACCCATCGCCTGATAGCGGACGCGTCCGGCCGGGTCGCTCCAGGCAGTGCACGCCGCCGCCAGGGCCGCCCGGGCCGCCGCCAGCTGATCGGGGTCGTAGAACGCTTCGGGGTCCCGGAGCACCGACCGGGCCCGGGCCACGGCCGCCGCCGTGCGCTCGTCGACCCGGTCCTCCAGCGCCTCGGGTTCGGTCAACGCCCACAGGCCCTCGACGTTCAGGTCCCGAACCGTGGTGCGCACCCCTGACGCCCGCAGGTGCGCCGCTAGGGACGGGATCGCCAGATGAGGCCCCCGGGGGTCCACGACCGGGGGGAACAGCAGAGCCACGTGCACGCCTCCCTGTGTACCATCAGCCCACCGTGCGCGTCCTCTTCGTCTCCGCAGGCGGGCCCGAGCTGCTGCGGCCTCTCGACACCCTGGCGGGTGCATTCGCCGAGCTCGGCCACGCCGTCGAGTTCGCCGGACCGCCGGACACTCCGACAGACGCCGGGGCAGGATCCTGGACCGCTGTGGGCTGGCCCGCCGAGCAGGCCCGGCAGCAGTACCTCCGGAACCATCCGGACCTGGCGTCGCTGGACCGGAACGAGCGCGGCGCCTTCTCGATGGCCCACCTCTTCGGCGGGGTCATGGCACCGGCATCTGCAGCCGACCTGATCCGGCTCGTGGCCGACGGGGGGTTCGAGCTGGTGGCCCACGACCCGTGCGCCCTGGCCGCTCCGCTGGCCGCCCGTCTGGCCGGCGTCCGGTCGGTGTGCTGCGGGCCCGTGCTCCCCACCGAGTGGACGGCAGCAGCATCCGACGCCGTCGCTCCGCTGTGGAGGACCTGGGGCCTGGAGCCCGAACCCCACGCAGGGCTCTACGCGCACCCCTACGTCGACATCCGCCCCCGTCTGCTGCGCAACGGCGTCGAAGCTCCCGGGGTGACGATCCCGATGCGCTGCACCCCTGAGCCCGAGCGCCGCGCTCCTGCACCGGAGGACGGACGGACCCCGCCGACCGTCCTGGTCGATCTCGGGCTGACCTCCACCGACCTGACACCGATGGTCGCCCGCACCGTCGGGGCCCTGCACGCCGGCGGCTACGGGATCCGCCTGTCCACGACCACCCTCGAGCGCACCTCGCTCGCCTCGCGCCAGGAGGACGGCACGGAGATGACGGCCGTGCAGGAGGCGCCGGACGTGGTCGTCACCCACGGCGACCCCGTCCCCGTCCTCCGTGCGCTCTCCTCGGGGGTCCCCCTCGTCCTCCTGCCGTGCAGCCCGTTCCAGCAGCTCCTGTCCGATGCGGTCGCCGCGGCCGGAGCCTGCACCATCCTCGACGCCACCGGGCCCGATCCCGGGGCGCTCGTGGAGGCCATCCGGTTGCGCTCCGGCGACTCAGGCCGACGCTCGGCAGCAGCCGTCGCCGCCTCCATCGCCGAACAGCATGCTCCCGAAACGGTGGCTCGGATGATCGCCCACGGGGAGTCGGTCGGCACGCTGCCGGCCGCCGTGCGGTCGGGGTCCCTGACAGTGACGGCGGCGGGCCACGCCACGACCCTGGTCGATACCGAGCGACGCCGGATCATCATCGACCCGGTGTTCGCTCCGGTCATCGGGTCGGGGACGGTCGAGTTCCGGCCGCGTCGGACGTTCGCGCACGGCGAACTTGCCGAGATCACCCACATCGTCCTGACGCACCAGCATCTCGATCACTTCCACCCCGACTCGCTCACCTCGCTTCCACGGTCGGCGACGGTGCTCGCCCCGCACGACGACTACCTGCTGACAACCGTCCACCGACTCGGATTCACCGACGTCCATCCGCTCGCTCCCTGGGACAGGTGGAAGGACGACGACGTCGAGATCACCGCCACTCCCTCCGATGCCGAGCTGGACGAGTTCGGCGTCGTGATCCGGAGCGGCAACGGCTCGTACTGGCACGTGTCGGACTCCCTGGTGCGACCGGGGGTCGGGGCCCGGCTGCGCGACGAGCTCGGGCCGATGGGCTGCGTGGCGGCCCACTTCCAACCGGGCACGGCCCTGTGGAGCACCCAGCGGGGACTCGGCGTCAGCCATGACGAGCGGGCGTCGGTCGTGGACTGGCTCGAGGCGGCCTGCGCCACCGATCCAGGCTTCGTCTTCCCGTCGTTCTGGGGCCTGGCCTACTGCGCCGAGGCCGCCTGGGCCAACCGGTACGTGGCCCCGCTCCGTGACGACCGGATCGCCCGGCTGCTCGAACGCCGGCTCGGCCACGGACGGGCCGGCGTCCTCCGACCCGGGGACTCGGTGCACATCGACGGACGACAGGTCGATGTCCGCCGGGCATCCTCGCCGGTCGTCGTCGACGGCGGCGGGAACGGATCGAGCGAGGAGTTCGAACCTGTCGACACCTCGACGCTCCCCGGCGTCGACGAGGGCGAGATCGCCGAGCTCGCCACCCTCCTCGACACGTTCCTGACCACCCGCTTCTCCGCCTACGTGTCCTCTATGGACCTGACCCCGTGGAAGCAGTGGGGGGTGGTCTGGCAGGCGACCGTCCACGTCGGGGGTGGACGCCGGTTCACCTATTCGATCGACTTCCGACCGGCCGAGCTCGTCCTTCGTCCCACGCCCCACCCCGATGCCAGCTTCGTCGTGCACCTCTCGGGCCAGGCGCTCCTCGCCGTGCTCCGCGGGGACGCTGGCTCCGAGCTGTTCTGGCTCTCCGGCGCCGTGCGGATGTTCGAGACGGTGCTCACCGCTGACGAGCAGGGGTTCCGCATCCCGCCGTGGACCGGCTGGGAGCTCTTCGAGCACCTCCCCGAACCGATGACCATGTGCCTCCGCTCGGCTTCCTGATCCCGGGTTGCCGCCTTCCACCCTGAACGGCACCCCGGGTGCGCCGTAGAGTGCGGACCATGATGGCCCGTGTGCACGGCAGTCGGCGTCGCTGGCGCACCGGGAAGTCGTCCGCCCCCGACGCCACGGGGAGCCCGTTCCGTCGACGCGTGCAGGGGCGTCATGGCACCAAACGGGAGGTGGTGTGATGCTCGACCGGCCCCTGGTCGCCGCGGCGCTGCCGGGCTACGAGGTGACCGGCGAGATCGGCCGTGGGGGGCTCGGCGTCGTCCTGGCCGCCCGCCACAACCGGCTCGGACGCGAGGTCGCGGTGAAGTTCCTCCCGAGGGCCTTCGCCGCCGACGACGCCGCACGGGAGCGCTTCGTGGCGGAGGCGACCCTGCTGGCCTCAGTGGACCATCCGCACATCGTCCCCGTCTACGACTTCGTCGAGCACGACGGCGTCTTCCTCCTCCTCATGGAGAACCTGGCCGGCGGCTCCCTGTGGAGCCGGTTTGCCGATGCCGGGCTGACGGCCCGCACGTCGGTGGCGCTGCTCCTCGCCTGCCTGACCGGGCTCGACGCTGCGCACGGACGGGGCATCCTCCATCGGGACATCAAGCCGGAGAACCTCCTGTTCAACCAGCACGGCACCCTCAAGGTCACGGACTTCGGCATCGCCACCACCACGGAGACATCGACAGCGTCAGGCGGGGAGGCGTCCGAGATCGTCGGGACTCCGGCCTACATCGCCCCCGAGCAGACGTGGAACGGTGTGATCACCCCGGCCGCCGACGTCTACGCCGCCGCCACCGTCCTCTACGAGCTCCTGTGCGGCGAGCTCCCGTTCCAGGAGACCGGAGACCCGATGGACCTGCTGTACCAGCACGCCTACGAGCAGCCGGATCCGCTGCGCACCAAGAACCCGGAGCTTCCCGAGGCAGTTGCCGAGGTCGTGATGCTCGGTCTGCGCACCGACCACCGCGATCGCCCGAGCTCGGCGATGGCGTTCGGCCTGGCCCTCGCCAGCGCGGCGACCGACGCCTGGGGTGCCGGATGGCTCTCAGCGACGGATGTGCCGATCCACGGAGCTCCCGAGCTGGTCGCCGTGACCGAGCGGGGCTCCCGCCAGCACCACCCAGGTCCCGGCGGCAGGTCCGACCCCCAGGCGCCGTCCCACAGCTGGGGGCGAATCGACCGTCCCGGCCGGGCCCGACGGTCCGGACCGGCCGTCGAGCGACGCGCCCGGACAGAGGTGCCGTGATGCAGTACCGGCTCTACTACTCGGCGGGGGACGGGACGACGGTGGACACCGGCGTGGACGGGTCCTTCGTCCTCGACCTCGACGCCGACGGCCGCATCGTCACCGAGGACCGGGCAGCGGACCGCGGGCTGCGCTTCGACGTAACGCCGACGGGTCTCGCCGTCACCGAGGAGGGGGAACCGGGTCACACCACCGTCAACGGGGTGCCCACCCCCGGACCGGTGGCGGTGGCACCAGGTGACGTGGTGCGGAACGGCGCGGCCACCGTCGTCATCGATGCAGCCGTGGACGGAAGGCCGCCCATGGCGGCCGCAATCACACCCTTCGTGGTCGTCCGCTTCCATCCGGACGGCCCCGGTGCCCATGTCGTCGCCGATGTGGCGAGGCGCGCCCAGCTGGCGGTCGAGCGCCTCGGCGACCTGGGGCGTGGCCTCCGGACGCGGATCCCGACGGTGCACCTCATCGATCCGACGGCCGATCCCCACCACCCTGATGAGATCCTGGTCGACGGCTCGGTGGTGGATCCGGCGTCGTGCTCGGTCTGGACCGTGGTGGCCGGCGGTGCACCTCCCGATCCGCTCGAGCGGCCGCTCGCTCTGTGCGCCGGAGCGGCGCTGGGAGCCCCGCCGACGTCAGGTCCGCTGCTCGAGGCCTTCGGCCTCTGGGCGGCCGGATCCGAGGATCCGACCGAGGCCCTCCGGACGGTCGCCGATCTCCCCGCACGGGACGAAGCGAGCGGCGAGCTCGGGGCGGCCCTGCAGCTCTCGTTCGTCAGCTACATGGTCGGGCGGCTCGGACGCCAGGCCGTCGAGCACCTCCTCCTGGCGCCGACCACCGAGGGAGGCAGCCAGGAGGAGATCACCGACCTCGAGGCGGCATGGCGCTCCCACCTCGCCGGCTCATCCGGTCCCGGCGGCGGCCGGTCCCTCCTGCACCTCGCTTCCACGTACCTCCGGCCCCACTGGTACCGCGAGCTCGAGCTCTTCTGCTACACCCTCGTGGGCCTGGCCTTCATCGCGGCATTCCCCTTCGCCTTCCGCACCCTGATCGATTCGGCCATCCCCAGCAGGCAGTTCAGTCACGTCCTGGCCGTCATCGGCGTCCTGTTGGCCATCTTCGCCGTCTCCATGGCGGCCCAGCTCCGGAGCACGTACCTCGCCGCCGTGGTGAGCACCGACGTCGTCCGTCAGATCCGCTCGCAGATGTACGACCGCCTGCAGCACCTCCCGTTCGGCTGGTTCGGGGAGCACGAGCAGGGAGACGTGCTGTCGCGCATCTTCTCCGATGTCGAGCTGGTCGAGCAGGGCCTGACCCAGGCGCTGCGCGGCGGCGTGGCCCAGGTCCTCTCGCTGACTGTCTCGGCCGTGGTGATGCTGACCCTCGATCCGGTCCTCGGGCTCATCACGCTCGCCTCGCTTCCCGTGGTGGCGGTCGTCTACCGGCTCATGACCCGAGGCGCCCAGGAGCGGAGCCTGGCGGTCCAGTCCGAGACCGGCGGCCTCCTGGCCATCATCTCCGAGGGGTACGTCGGCCGGGCCGTGATCCGCGCCTTCGGCCTCGAGGACCGGGAGCTCCACCGGATGCACGAGGCCTCGTCGTCACTGGTGCGTCGGCAGGTGCGGCTGGCGCTCTTCGGTGGGTACTTCCAGTTCTCGGTGAGCTCGATCATCATCCTCAGCCGTCTGGTCATCCTGCTGATCGGCTCCTGGCTGGTCTTCCACGGCCACCTCACCGTCGGAGGACTGGTCGCCTTCGTGACCGTCAGCGCAGAGGCCATGGGGCCGGTGACCGAGCTCACCACCATCGGGCAGCAGTTCCAGGCATCGACCGGTGCCGTCAGCCGGATCGACGAGATCCTCGAGGCCCCGCTCGAGCAACCCGAGGTCGACCTCCCGCCGCTGGAGGGCGTCCGTCAGGGCATCGAGCTCCGCGACGTCTCCTTCTCCTACGGCGCCGGACACACCACCATCGACGGCGTCTCCTTCCGTGTCGCCGTCGGGGAGCGGGTGGCCATCGTCGGACCGACCGGCTCCGGCAAGTCATCGATCCTGCAGCTGCTCCTCCGCTTCTACCAGCCCGACCTGGGGAGCATCCTGGTCGACGGCGTCGACCTCGGGACGGTGGACGTCTCGTCCTGGCGGCGGCGCATCGGTCTGGTGGCACAGGACTCGTTCCTCTTCAACGCCAGCATCGCCGAGAACATCCGCATGGGCCGACCGGACGCCACCGATGCCGAGGTCGAGGCGGTGATCGCCGCCGTGGACCTGGGGGCATTCGTGTCCGAGCTGCCGGACGGCGTCTCGACGGAGGTCGGTGAGCACGGGAGCCGCCTGTCGGGAGGCCAGCGTCAGCGCCTGGCACTCGCCCGGGCGCTCCTCCGCGATCCCGACCTCCTGATCCTCGACGAGGCGACCTCGGCGCTCGATGCCCGGACCGAGCGACTGATCAGCGCCACCCTCGCCGATGCCGGGCGCGGGCGCACGGTCATCTCCGTCTCGCACCGGCTGGCCTCCATCGCCGACTACGACCGCATCGTGGTGCTGGAAGACGGCCGTCTGGTCGAGCAGGGCCGACACGACGAGCTGCTGGCGCTGGGCGGCCTGTACGCCACCCTGTGGTCCGAGCAGTCGGTGATCGGGGCCTCGCCCGCCATCCGAGATGACGCTCGTGCAGCGCTCGCATCCGTCCCCATCTTCGCCTCTCTCGATGACGACGTCATCGAGGACCTGCTGCCCCTCATGCGGAGCGACGAGCTCCCGGCCGGCACGGCCCAGGACGATGACGGCTCCGTGATCCTCTTCATCCGGGACGGGAGCGCCACCATCCAGGAGCCGGACTTCTCCGGTGCGCCGGTCGCTGTGGGCGAGCTGTCCGCAGGATCCTGCTTCGGCATCTCCGGGCTCCTCGGTGCGGCCAGCCCGGCAGTGCTCGTCGCCACTGAGGCCCTGCCGGTCCTCGTCCTCGACGGCGATGCCGTGCACGCCCTGGGCGCCACACACCCGAGTCTCGCCGCCGCGCTGGCCGGCCGTTCCGAACCTGTGGTGATCCCCCGCTCGGCCCAGCGGCTCGGGCGGGTGACCCTCGGCCACTCCCGTCCGGTCCAACCGTTGACGCCGCCGGGCGCCGCCGACGCGGATCCGACCCCCCCACTACGCTCTCCCTCGTCGTGAGCCGAACCTAGGAGCCCGCCGTGGCCGTACAGCACGCACTGCAAGCCGTCGTCGACGCGGCGGTCACCTCGACCGGTGCGGCGTCAGGGTGGATCCTCTGCGCCCGTGAAAGCGAGCTCGAGGTCGTCGCCGAGCACGGTGCGGCCTCGATCCGAGGCCGCCGGGTCTCCGTCGACGACGGTGCGGCCGGCTTCGCCTTCGCGTCCGGGCAGCCGATGGCCGTCGCCATCCCCTCGGCGGACGACCGCCTCCACGACGGGGTCCACCGATGGCTGCCGACCGTGCCCACCACGGTGATGAGCATCCCGTGCACCCACCTGGACCAGTCGGTCGGCGTCCTCCAGGTCGTCGACAAGGCCGGCGGGGCGCCGTTCACCTTCGAGGACGTCGAGCTGGCCGCGGTCCTGGCCGACGTGGCCGGGGCCGCGCTGCACGGCGATGCCGGAGCGCCGGCCCCTCCGTCCCCGGAACTCCTGGCCGACGGCTTGCGCCGGGTCGCCCAACAGGAGCCGGCCTCGTATCCACTGCTGGCCGACATCGTCCAGCGACTCCTGGCCAGTGCCTGACGGCACCACACCGGCCGACGAGCAGCGGATCCGACCGAAGGGTCCCGTCCCCGCTTGGTCGCGGGAGTCCACCGTGCTGCGGATGCCGGACCTGGCCCGCAACGATCCGCTCTCGCGGGAGTGGGCTTGGGCCGGCAGCACCGGGGCCGGCGTCCGGGTGGCCATCATCGACAGCGGCATCCAGGCCGACCATCCCGATCTGGGCGACGTCGTGGATGCCGCCGGCGGTGTCTACATCACGGTGGAGGGCGACGACGAGGTCCAGATCACACCCGGACCGCACGACGACGCCTTCGGGCACGGCACTGCCTGTGCAGGGATCGTGCACCAGATCGCCCCAGAGGCCTCCATCACCAGCGTCCGGGTCCTCGGACCCCGGCTCGGCGGCAAGGTCGTCGCCTTCCTGGCCGGCCTGGAATGGGCCATCGAGAACGGGTTCGATGTCATCAACCTCTCCCTCGGCACCAACCGCCGTGAGTGGGCGCTGGCCTTCCACGAGCTGTGCGACCGCGCCTACTTCAGCGGGAGCCTCGTGGTGACCGCCGCCGCCAACGTGGCCAAGGACACCTACCCGTCCCTGTTCTCGTCGGTGGCCAGCGTGGCCTGCAACATGTCCCAGGACCCGCTCCGGTACCACTTCAACCCCGAGCCGCCGACCGAGTTCCTGGCCCCCGGCGTGGACATCGAGGTCAGCTGGCGCGACAGCGGCCGGATCACCGCCACGGGGAACTCGTACGCCGCCCCCCACATCTCCGGTGTCGCCGCCCTCATCAAGTCGAAGCACCCCCATCTCCGGCCCTTCCAGCTCAAGGCCGCTCTGTGGGCCGGTGCCGCCAACGTGGTCGACGTGCCACAGGCCGCCGGACGGCTCACCACGGTGTTCCGGGAGACCAGGCTCACCAGGTCGCACCTCGCCCTCCGTCCGCCGACCGCGGCTTCGTCGTGAGCAGACCTCCGGGGTGCCGGACGTGACCCACTTCACCTTGGAAGACGTCACCGTCGAGTTCGGAGCCGGCGGCCGTGTCGTGCGGGCCGTCTCCCGCGTCTCGGCCGACGTGGCGCGGGGCTCGCTCGTCGTCGTGGTCGGCCCCGCCGGCTCGGGCAAGACCTCGCTGCTCGGCTGCATCACCGGGCGGATCCCCCCGACATCGGGGGTCGTGCACGTCGACGGCGGTGACGGGGACCGGGCAGCGGCGGTGGTCGACGGCCTGCCTCCGCTCGCCGACGGCCCTGGACGATCGGTCGAGGACGCCGTGGCCGCGGTGCTCGGTACGACGGCGGAAGACGGGTCCGCGGCCGTGCAGGAGGTGCTCTCCGTGGCCGGGCTCGCCTCCTTCGGCGAGGCCCAGGTGGACTCCCTGTCTGCAGGCCGGACGTGGTGCCTGCGCGCCGCGCTGGCTGCTGCCGGCGGGCCTGCACTGATCGTGGTCGACGACTGCACCCTGGGGATCCCCCAGACCGAGCTCGAGGGCGTCGCCGCCTGTGCCCGGTCCATCGCCTCCGGATCGACGACGGTCGTCGTCGCCACCGACGACCGGCGGCTGGAGGCCATCGCCGACCACGTCATCGATCTCATCCCCGATCTCTGGAGCGACGGGGCACCGACACCGGTCGAGCTGGACGCAGGAGAGATCCTCTTCCGCCAGGGGAGCTGGGGGGACCGGATCTACGTCGTGGAGGACGGGGAGATAGAGCTGGTCGCCGAGCGCAGCGACGGCCCGGCGGACCTGCTGGCCACCGCGGTGCCGGGGGACTACTTCGGCGAGATCTCGCCCCTGCTCAACCTGCCCCGCGCCGCCACGGCCCGGGCACGGGTCCGATCGACGGTGGTCGGCTACACCGCCGCCGACTTCCACCGGAGGGTCCGTGACCACCGGATCTCCCGTTCTGCCATGGCCCGCATCCACAGCCAGCTCACGCTGCGCCTGCTGCAGCAGGAGGCAGGGGCGGACTAGCCCCGGCCCGCACCCCCGTCGGCCGCCTGGCGGGGCAGGGCCAGGGTGGCCACCAGGCCGAGGAGGATGAAGCCGGCGGCCAGGAAGCAGACCGTCCGGGCCGCGTCCACCGCCGCCCCCGAGGCCGCGGCCACGATCTGGTCGCCCAGCGGCAGGCGGTGGAGGGAGTCGATGGCCGCCCCGCCCGAGGCCCGCACCACCCCGGTGATCTGCTCCCGGGCCGCCTGGGGCAGGCCGGCCACCTGGGCCAGGGCCGACGACGTGCGGCTGCCCAGCTGGCTGAGCAGGGCTGCCCCGAGGACGGCCACCCCGAGGGCCGAGCCGACCTGGCGGCTGGTGCTCTGGATGCCCGAGGCCTGGCCGGAGACCTCGACAGGCACGTCGACCAGGATCACCCCGGTGAGCTGGGCCGTGGCCATCCCCACCCCGAGGCCGTAGACGAAGAGCCAGATGGCCATGACCCAGGCCGCCACCGTCGGGCCGAGGGCCACCCCGAGGCCGACGATGCCCACCGCCTCGAGGGCCAGTCCGATGCGGGCCACCCCCCGGGTCCCGATGGCCTTGGCGATCTGCGGTGTGGCCCCGCCCACCACGAAGGAGCCCAGGGCCAGGGCCAGGAAGAGCCACCCGGTGTCGAGGGCGCTATAGCCGAGGACCCCCTGGAGGAAGAGGGGCAGGGCGAAGAGGATGCCGAACTCGCCGAAGGCCACGATGGTCACCGCCACGTTGCCCGCCCCGAAGCTGCGGATGCGGAAGAGCGAGAGGTCCATCAGCACCACCGCACCCCGACGGGCCCGGGCCGACTCGACCAGCACGAAGGCCACCAGGGCGGCCGCGGCCACGGCGAAAGCCACCGGGGAGGGGGAGGGCCAGCCGGCCGGCCAGTGCCACGACCCGACGGTGAAGGTGTCCACCTGGCGCCACCAGCCGTAGTGCTCGCCCTCGATGAGGCCGAAGACCAGGGTGGAGAAGCCCACAACGGCCAGCACGTTCCCCCACCAGTCGATGCCCCGGCGCACGGCGGGATCCTTGGTCTCGGGCACGAAGAGGGCGATGCCCAGGAGCACCACCGCCCCGACGGGGATGTTGATGAAGAAGGCCCACCGCCACGAGAGGTCGGTGGTCAGCCAGCCGCCCAGGAGGGGGCCCACCGCAGCCATCCCGCCGATGGTCGAACCCCAGATGGCGAAGGCCACGGCCCGGTCCTTGCCCTCGTAGATGGCGTTCACGGTGGACAGGGTGGTGGGCAGGATCATCGCCCCGCCCACCCCCTGGAGGAAGCGGCCGAGGATGAGCACGCCGCTCGACGGAGCCGTGGCCGCCACCACGCTGGCCACCACGAAGACCACCGTGCCGAGGCCGAAGAGCTTGCGGCGGCCCCACACATCGCCGGCATGGCCCAGCGAGATGAGCAGCGAGGCGAAGACCAGGGAGTAGATCGAGTTGAACCACTCCGACGTGTTGGCCGTCACGTGGAGCTCGCGGATGATGGTGGGGACGGCGACGTTCACGATGGTGGCGTCGACGATGATCATGGCCACGCCCAGGGCCACGAAGGGCATGGGCAGCCACTTGCTCCGACCTCCGGCCGACTCGGCGGACGGCGGGGCGGACGGGGTGGGGACGGTCTCGGTCACCCGACCATTGTGTCCGGCCGGCACCGTGCCAACGTGCTCCCGGGCACGACCACCGGCCGGTGCGGGCTCAGGACGGCTCGAGCGGCGGTGCGGGGACGGCGATGGCCGGGGCCTCGGAGCCGCCGTCGATCTCGAAGACCTTGCCGGTCACCCACGATGCGGCGTCCGACACCAGGTAGAGGACGGCACAGGCGATGTCCTCGGGCTCACCTGGCCGGCCCATGGGGGTGCCGGCCAGGAATTGGGAGCGCAGGCCGTCGTCGGTCAGGACCACCTCCAGCGAGCGGGTGGCCACACCCCCGACGTCGAGGGCGTTGAGCCGGACCCGGGGGGCCAGCTCGGGGGCCATGTTGCGGGTCAGGCGGTCGAGGGCGGCCTTGACGGCCCCGTAGGCGGCGAAGCTGGTCTGGGTCATGGAGGCCGACCGGGACGAGATGTTCACTACGGCCCCCGACCCCACCGTGTCCACCATGCGCCGGGCGGCCAGCTTGGTCAGGGTGAACGGGGCGGTCACGTTGAAGTGGAAGGCCCGCTCCAGGAAGCCCTCCGAGGTGTCCATGGCCGCCCGGGGCAGCGCGCCCCCGGCGTTGTTCACGGCCACGTCCAGCCGGCCGAACTCCTCCACGGCGGCGTCGGCCAGGCGCTCCAGCTGGGCGCTGTCGGTCACGTCGGTGGGCACCACCAGAGCCCGCCGCCCCCGGGACCGGACCTCGCCGGCCACCTCCTCGAGGTCGGCGTCGGTGCGGGCGGCCAGGACCACGTCGGCCCCGGCCTCGGCCAGCCCTAAGGCGATGCCCCGGCCGATCCCCAGGCCGGCCCCGGTCACCACGGCCACCCGGCCGTCCAGGCGGAACCGGTCGAGGATCACGCCCGACCCCCGCCCCGGGCCCGGGACAGCGACGCGGCGGCCCGGCCGGCCACCAGGGGCAGGTCGAGGTAGGTGCGGAGGCCCGGCGGGGCGGCGCACACGTAGGGGATGGCGTTCACGCAGTGCATGGCCGTGGCCACGATGCCGGGGTTGCGCTCGAGGCCGGCGGCGATCGACTCGGGGTGCAGCTTGTGGAAGCTGACCAGGCAGCCCGGGTCGCCGGTGACCTCCACCTCGAAGTGCTCGCCCCCCGGGCCGAAGCTCCAGGCCGGGTCCAGGTGCTCCTCCCCCATCAGCCAGTTGACCGCCGCCGTGATGACCGGCTTCCCGTCGACCAGCCCCTCCCACCGGAAGCGCTGGGCGGCCACCAGGCCGGGGGCGATGACCCCGATGGGCGAGTCGATGGGGGCGGTGGCCACGGCCATCTCATGGGTGGTCCGCAGCTCGGGATCGAGGGCGAAGCCCAGCTCGTCGGCGATCATCCACACCGACTGGCGGAAGCCCGCCCCCAGAGCGTCGGCCATGATGCTGGTGCGGGACTCCTCGGGGGTCTTGCCGAAGAGCATCCAGTCGCGGATGACGTCGGGGGCACCATAGGTGCGGATGTCCGAGAACTCCTCGGCCCGCACGTGGGTGATCGAGCCCGACAGTGCGGAGACCATGAGCGGGAACCGCTCGGTGATCCCCCCGGGATGGATCCCGGTCCCGTGCAAGGTCACCCCGGCGGCGGTGCAGACAGCGTCGAAGCGCTCCCGCTCCTCGCCCGGCGGGTAGAACCACCCCAGCGGTGTCACCACGTTCTTGCCCGACTCCAGCAGGCGGACCACCACCGACGGGTCGGCGAAGATCGGGCTGTAGAGCACGCAGTCGGCGTCCAGGGCGCACAGGGCGTCGACGTCCCGGGTGGCCGTCACCCCCACCGGCCCGGTGCCGATCAGCTCGCCGACGTCGATCCCGTCCTTCTCCTCGCTGTGGACCCAGCAGCCCACCAGCTCGAGGTCGGGGTGGTCCAGCACCCCCTGCATGGCCGCCCGGCCCACACCGCCCGTCGCCCACTGGATCACCCGGTACGCCATCGCACCCCTCCTCCGGCCGCCCGCAGCGGGCGTGCGGGGACCGTTCTAGCCCACGGCGCGGGTCATGCCCACGGCGCCGGTCATGCCCACGGCGCCCGGACCCATTCGGGGCGGCTCACTGGCGCAGGTCGTCGACGTCGTCGGCCAGCGCGGCCGCCTCGCGGAGGTTGGCCACCATGGCCACCCCGCAGACGGCGGCCACCCCGAGGGCGGCGGCCGGGTCCGTCCACCACCATCCGGCCGCCGTGGTGAGGACCAGCGAGACCAGCACACCGGTGGCCAGGCAGCCGTCCACGAAGGTGAGGGCCGCTTCCGCGGCCAGCGGGGCGCTCCCGGCCGTGCGGGCCAGGAGGCGCTTGCGCCAGGACAGGACGAACATCCCGGTGGCCGCCACCACCAGGTAGGCCATCCCGCCCCACGACGTCGAGGGGCGCGCCCCGGATGCCAGAGCATGCATGGCGGCCACGATCAGGTAGACGGCCAGGAGACCGAAGGCGGCGGCCACCATGCGCAGGGCCCGTGCCGCCTGGCCGCCCGTCTCGTGACGGGCGATGTAGCGGATCACCACCAGCGAGGCCACCACCTCGATGAGGGAGTCGAGGCCGAAGGCGATCAGGGCCAGGGCGTGGGCGGCCACGCCGAGCCAGACGGTGATGACGAACTCACCCAGGTTCCAGGCCACGGTGATCCACTCGAGCCGGGTGCCCCGGTGTAGGGCGTCGTGGCGGCGGCCGTAGCCGTCGTCATCCGCCTCGCTCCCAACCCCGGCCGCATCTGCGCCGTCATCCACCGGCGCCTCCTCTGTGGTCGTGCGCCGCTCCCGATCCTGCCACCCGGGTGCGGCGGGACCAAGGGCCGTGGCGGTCCGCGCCTCGCCGTGCCACCATCGCCGTGCACGCCGCCGCTGGACCGACCGGTGCCTGCGGCCCGAAGAGCCGGGAGGCCGCCGTGTCGTCCATCGCCATCCTGACCGACGGGTTCGAGCGGGTCCGTGACGAGCTGCTCCCGGCCATCGCCGGCCTGACCGTCGAGCAGCTGGCCGCCCGGCCGGGCCCCGAGGCCAACCCGATGGGCTGGCTGGCCTGGCACCTGACCCGGGTCCAGGACGACCACGTGGCCGGCGTGGCCGGGACGGACCAGGTGTGGACGGAGGACGGCTGGGCCGGGCGGTTCGCCCTCCCCCTGGACGCCACCGACATCGGCTACGGGCACACCACCGACCAGGTGGCCGCCGTGGTTGCCGGCGCCGACCTGCTGGCGGGCTACTTCGCGGCCACCCACGCTCGCACCCTCGAGGTGCTGGCCGGCCTGGGCGAGGACGACCTGGCCCGGATCGTCGACCGTCGGTGGGATCCACCGGTGACCGCCGCGGTCCGGCTGGTCAGCGTCCTGGCCGACTGCCTCCAGCACGTCGGCCAGATCGCCTACCTCCGGGGCCTGCTGGTCGGCGGCTGACCGGTCGGGGCACCCGGCGTGGGCGGGCGGTACCGTGGCCGCCATGGCACCCGACACCTGCACCCTGGCCGGCTCCGACGTCACGATCCCGCTGCTCGGGGTGGGCACCTGGGCCTGGGGTGACTCCTCCACCTGGGGCATGGGCACCTACGACGCCTCCTTGACCGAGGAGACCATCCGGGAGGCCTGGGAGGCCTCCATCGACGCCGGTGCCGCCTTCTTCGACACCGCCGAGGTCTATGGCGGCGGCGAGAGCGAGCGGATCATCGGCCGTCTCCTGGCCGCCGACCCCGGACGGGCGTCGCAGGCGGTGCTGGCCACCAAGTTCATGCCCTCTCCCTGGAAGCTCAACGTGACCTCCGCCCTGATGGGCGCCCTGCGGGCCTCCCTGGACCGCCTGGGGGTGGAGAAGGTCGCGCTCTACCAGATCCACGGGCCCATCAGCCTGCGGTCGCACGCCGCCCTGGCCGAGGCCCTGGCCACCGCCCACCAGGCCGGCCTGGTCGATGCCGTGGGCGTCTCCAACTACTCGGTCAAGGAGACCCGCTCCATCGCCGCCGCCCTGGCGGCGCGGGGGCTCCGGCTGGCCACCAACCAGATCGAGTTCTCGCTGCTGCGCCGCTCGCCGGAGACGGGCGGGCTGCTGGCCGCCTGCGCCGAGCTCGGGGTCGTGCCCCTGGCCTACTCGCCCATCGGCCAGGGCCGCCTCACCGGCAAGTACTCGGCCGACAACCCGCCCCCCGGGAAGCGGGGCTTCAGCGCCCACCCCATGGCCGTGGTCGACCGGGTGGTGGCCGAGCTGGCCGCCATCGGCGAGGCCCACGACGGCCGCACCCCCAGCCAGGTGGCGCTCCGGTGGATCATCGCCAAGGGAGCCGTGCCCATCCCGGGGGCCAAGAACCGCCGCCAGGCCGAGGAGAACGCCGGAGCGCTCGGCTGGGAGCTGGACGCCGACGAGGTGGCCCGGCTCGACCAGGTGGCCCTGCCCGGCATCCGCAGCCTCCAGAACCGCATCTGGCAGCACGGCTGACCGCCCGCCAGGCCGGTGCCCCGACGGAGTGGACCTTCGGCCCTGCTCCGGCGGCCCGTGCAGGCGTAGGGTCGGAGTGCGGGATCGGGAAGGGTCCCGAGGGAGGTTGCCTATGCGGATACGCAGAGCATCTCCGTCCTGAGGACGGACGACGGGAGGCGACCGGCCCAGCGGCCGGAGGCCCGGGAGTTCCACGGCACGCGGCTCGCAGTGTGAGCGGTGCAACGGCAGGAGCACCAAGGCTCCCCCGGTAGCCGCCGATCCGCCGTCACCCCAGGAGACACAGAGCGGAGCGCCCGATCCCCGCAGGTGCGAGGGACGGGCGCTCCGTCGCGTCCGGGCCCGGTGCCCGGGCCGGCCGGTGCCGGCCCCGACGGGACCCTGCCGGTGTGGCTCAGGCCTCCTGGCGGATGGCCGACACCTCGAACTCGAGGGTGACCTTCTCGCTGATGAGGATGCCGCCGGCCTCGAGGGGGGCGTTGAAGTTCACGCCCCAGTCCTTGCGGTTGACGGTGGCGGTGCCCTCGAAGCCGATGCGGTGGTTGCCGTAGGGGTCGGTGGCCGCGCCCTCGTAGGTGAACTCCACGGTCACCGGCTGGGTCACCCCCTTGATGGTCAGGTCGCCGGTCACCGCGAAGGTCTCCGGACCGGTCGACTCGACAGCCGTCGAGGTGAAGGTGATCTGCGGGTGGTTCTCCATGTCGAAGAAGTCGTTGCTGCGCAGGTGGGCGTCGCGGTCGGCGTTGCGGGTGTCGATGCTGGCCGCCTCGATGGTGAGGGCGAGGTGGGTCTGGGCGGGGTCGGCCGGGTCGAAGAACCCGGTGCCGGTGAACTCGTTGAACGAGCCCCGGACCTTGGTCACCATGGCGTGACGGGCCACGAAGCCGATCCGGCTGTGGGTGGGGTCGATGGCGTAGGTGCCGGTGACCTCGGGGGCGACGGTGCTGGTGCTCACGGGACGTCCTTTCGGATAGGTAGTTGACGTATCACTAAACTTAGTTGATGTCTCATCTATTCCGCACGTCGTGCGGTAGCGTGGGGGCATGGAACCGGTGCAGTGGCTCGCCGACGACGAGCAGCAGGACTGGCGGGCGCTGCAGTTCATGACCATGCGCCTGGACGCCGCCCTGGCCCGCCAGATGGCCGAGGACTCCGACCTCTCCCTTCCCGACTACGGGGTGCTGGTGGCGCTGACCGACCAGCCCGACGGCCGGATGCGCCTCTTCGAGCTTGCCTGCCTGCTGGGCTGGGAGAAGAGCCGGCTGTCCCACCACATCGCCCGGATGGCCGCCCGGGAGCTGCTGACCAAGGAGCGGTGCGACTCGGACCGTCGGGGCGCCTACGTGGTGGTGACCGACCATGGGCGCCAGCGCCTGGTCGACGCCGCCCCGGGCCATGTGGCCGCCGTCCGCCGCCTGGTCATCGACGTGCTGACCGCCGAGCAGCGGGCCGCCCTGGGCGACGCCGCCCGGACCGTCCTGGCCGCCCTCGACGCCGAGCGCGACGGCTGACCGTGCCCGGCCGCGCCGACGGGTCGTGACGGTGGCACCGGAGGACGTGAGCGGGACCCTGGCCGGGAAGGTGGCGCTGGTCACCGGAGCGGCCCGGGGCATCGGTGCGGCCACTGCCGCCCACCTCTGCCGGCTCGGGGCCGCCGTGGCCGTGACCGACCGGGACGGGGACGGTGCCCACCGGCTGGCCGAGGTGCTGACCGCCGAAGGGCACGACGCCGCCGGGTTCGTGTGCGACGTCGCCGACCGGTCCGGGGTGGCCGACGTGGTCGACGCCGTGTCGGCCCGGTGGGGCGGGCTCGACCTGGTGGACCACAACGCCGCCTGGACCGACTTCCGCACCGACCTGGACGCCACCGACGTCGACCTCGACACGTGGGACCGGGTCTTCCGGACCAACGCCACCGGGGCGCTCCACCTGGTGCGGGCCGCCGTGCCCCGGATGGAGGCGCGGGGCGGGGGTGCGTTCGTCTTCATCTCCTCGGGCTCCGCCGCCATCGGCGAGCACGGCCGTGTCTCCTACGGCGTCTCCAAGGCCGCCCTGGAGCAGCTGGCCCGCCACGTGGCCACCCGCTACGGCCGGCGGGGGATCCGCTGCAACGTCATCGCCCCGGGCTTCGTGCTGACCGAGACGGCGGCCCGGGGCGTGCCCGAGGCGGGCAGGGCCGTGCTGGCCGCCCAGAACCCGCTGGGCCGCCTGGGCACGCCCGACGACATCGCCCACGTGGTGGGCTTCCTCCTCTCGGACCGGGCGGCCTTCGTGACCGGCCAGGTCCTCCGGGTGGACGGCGGCCTCACCGTCGCACCCCGGCTCGGCACCCCCGACGACTGAAGACACCAGCCGGGGCCGCCGACCAGCTGCGCGCCCGGAGCCTCCCAACGGGACGGCCCCTGGGCGGTCAGCCGGCGGAGATGGCCACGATGTTGTTGACCGAGACGCCCAGGGCAGGGAGCGAGCCCCAGTTGGGGGCGTCGCCGAAGTTGAACACCGAGCCGTCCGACCCCACCATCGAGTAGCCCAGCCCGGACGGTGTGCCCAGGATGCCCACGATGTTGTTCACATGGACGCCCGAGGCCGGGATCGACCCCTCGAACGTGGCGTCGCCGAAGGTGAACACCCCGCCGTCGTTGCCCACCATGATGTAGCCCAGGTGGTCGGCGGTCCCGACGATGCCCACGATGTTGTTCACGTGGACGCCGAGGCCCGGCAGCGAGCCGACGAAGCCGGCGTTGCCGAAGGCGAAGACGCCGCCGTCGGATCCGACCATCCAGTAGCCCAGGCCGTCGTTGGTCGGGACCACCCCCACGATGTTGCTGACGTGGACGCCGAGGCCCGGCAGCGAGCCG